>DATESF010000070.1:0-9757 GCA_035271005.1 Candidatus Methanomethylophilaceae archaeon
AAAGGACGTGTAGGTCGTAATGATATAGACCGATATATCGATCATGCCAAAAAAGTAGGCCTGGGAGGTTTAACATGGATGAAGGTGGAGAACGGGGTTCCTACCAGTAATATTACTAAATATTTCACTCCTGAGATCCTAGAAGGCATCAAGAATGCTCTTAACGCTGGCGAAGGCGACATATTATTCCTTGTAGCTGGACCGTGGAAATCCACATATGAAGGCGGAGGTGCACTTAGAGTTAAGATTGCCGAAGATCTTGGTCTTATTCCAGAGAACACATTCCAATTCTTGTGGCTCGTAGACTGTCCAATGTTCGAAGTCGACCCTGTGTCCGGAAAGCATGATCCATTTCACCATCCCTTCGTCAAACCTCTCGGGGACATCAATGATGAGGGATGCATGGGTGCATGTTTTGACATCTGTTTAAACGGTAATGAAATAGGATCTGGGTCATTGAGAATAAACGATCCTGATCTCCAAAAAGCTGTATTCAGCAAGACGGGTAAATCTGACGAAGATATCGAGCAAGAGTTCCAGTTCTTCTTAGAGTCTCTAAGTTATGGTGCACCACCTCACGGGGGAATGGCCATAGGAGTGGACAGGCTAATGTCGATTCTTCTTGGAAAAGATACTATTCGTGACGTTATTGCGTTCCCCAAGAATAAGAAGGCTGTATCATTACTGGATAACTCGCCTGCTAGAGTACCTGACGAGAAGCTAGAAGAACTTCAGATAATGTCTTTGTCCTTTGACGATATGGATCTGGATTTCGAAGAAGAATAATCAAAGTTTCTCTTCGATTAATCTCTTCGTAGCCTCTACAATATCTGAAGACGAGTAAGCTCCACCGGTCTGTTTCATAACGTGACCGATAACGCGGTTGGCAGCTTTTTCGTTCTTTCGGTAATCTTCTATTACCGATAGATTACCGTCAAGATATTCTGATATCATAGCATCCAAATCCTTGGAGTCAGCAGAAACAGCCTCAATATCTTCTCCTGTAAGGAATGATTTAATCCTGAGGTTAGTTTCAGTATCAGTTATCTCGTTATTTTTGAATCTTTTTATTATTGATATTATTTCTGAAGCGTCCCCGCCACCGCGAGACTCAAAGGTTCTCCATCCTGCACTTATAGTGCCAGACGTAAATGATTTTGCAGTCTCCGTATCCGTTGATTTAGCTAGCTTCTCGAAAAGATGTGCCAGTTCTACAGATGTGGAGACAAATTGTTTTGCCGCCTTTTCGTCAAGTTCGTACTCTTTCATAAGACGTAGAATCATGTTCTGTGGACTTTCTCTGATCTCTAATCTATCTACTAAATGTTTAACATTAAAGACGCCTAAATCAGGTTCGTCCAAGTATCCGTAATCGGCTTCTAGCTCCTTCTTTCTTACGGATATTGTTACTCCACGATCTTCTTCGAACCGTCTCGTTTCGCGAACGATCTTGCCTCCAGCTCTTAGCAACTTGGTTTGTCTGACGACTTCGTAAGTAAGTGCACGTTCCACGTTCTTTAGTCCCGTTACGTTCTTTACTTCACATCTTTCCTTTCCTACAGAAATATTACAATCACAACGGATACTACGTTCTCCGTCGTCAGGAATATCAATAGTGTGGCGTATATCACGTATCAACTGTCTAAGAAATTCTCTAGCCTCGGCAGGCGTGGATAGATCAGGTTCCGTTACTATCTCGACTAATGGGATTCCTGAGCGATTATAATCTATGAGTGAAGAAAGATCTCCGACCCTCTTTGTTTTTCCTGGGTCTTCTTCTATTTGGATGCGAGTTATACGAATCGGTTTTTTGCCGTTCAGATAATACATGCCCTTTCCGCCTATGGGGCGGTCGAACTGTGTTATCTGGTAGTTTTTAGCATTATCTGGATAAAAGTAAATCTTGCGGGCAAACCAGGTAGTATCTTCGATTTCACATCCAAGCATTTTCGCTAGAAGTATTCCGTATTCTAGGGCCTTGCCGTTCATAGTAGGCCTTGCACCAGGAAATCCTAGGCATACGGGACATACGTGTGTGTTGGGCGCTGGCGCATCTGTCGTAGGGCATGAGCAGAATAATTTTGACTTCGTAGGAAGTTGGACATGCACTTCAAGTCCTATTTTCATATTGTCACCTCTGGTTTTACGATATCAAATTTCTTCTCCCAATCCTCGCCTATAGAGAACAGAAGTCCTTCTTCCCACTGATCTGAAACAAATTGCATACCGATTGGCATGCCCTCATCATCGTAACCACAAGGTACCGATAGATGAGGCATTCCTGCCACGTCTGGTGGTGCAGTAAGTAAGTCAGTTTGATAAGATTCTACGCGAGTCATTTTTGAAATATCAGCAAATCTCGGTGAAACAAAGGGCATCGTTGGTGTAAGGACCGCATCGTGGCTTTTCAACACTGAACGATATTCATCGATTATTGATTTACGTACCATGCACGCTTTGGTGTAATATCGATCTCTAACTTCGGCCATCCGCATGTACGTCCCTAAGATTATCTGTTTTTTTGTTTCTTTCCCGAAATATTGTGTTCGGAATGAAGTAAAGTAATCGTCAAATTTGAGTGAAAGATCCCCTGTTTGTTGCCCGTAACGCATCCCACAATAGCGTGCAAGACTGGTTGAAGCTTCGGAAGTAGCTATAACAGAATAGACTGGCACTGCGTATTTCATAGACGGCATTTCCACGGTTTTTATATCTACACCTGTTCCTTTCAAAATCTCAAGTCCGTCGTTAAACGCTTTCTTAACATCCTCCGTGACGTTTTTCAAAGCATCTTCTGGCACAGCTACCGAACCTAGTTTTCTGCCTTCATTCATTTCAGGTTGCATACAGGACGACGCATCTTTCATGTCATGTCCTGCCATGATCTTTATGTATGTTTTTAAATCAGAAGCTTTAGAAGACAATATGCCGATCTTATCAAGAGAACTTCCGTGATCCAATAGTCCGTATCTAGATACTCTACCGTACGTTGGCACCATTCCGTATATTCCGCAAAAACTTGCAGGTCCGCATATAGACCCGCCTGTGGAAACACCTATTGCAACCTGTTCTATAACGGCTGCAGCGCAAGCAGCACCTCCTGAAGAACCTCCGCAAGATCTATTGAGGCCATACGGGTTTTTTGGAATGCCAAATGGGGTGTTAGTTGAAAACGTTCCAAAACCAAACTCGTCCATGTTGGTTTTTCCTATCAGAAGTCCACCCGCTTCTTTCATTTTAGATAAGGACGTGGCATCGAACGGAGGGAAATAACCTTCTAGAATCTTTGAACCGCAACAAGTCTCCATATCTTTGGACGTCAAATTGTCCTTTGCAGAGAAGAGGAATTTTGCATCCTTCATATCCGTTTCTGGAGTCATCGTTTTAAACATCTGATATTTTTCATTGATTTTTGATAGTGAAGCAAGGTCGAAAGACGTCATAGGAGTCTTGGCCCCCTGATGTAGTTTTCATAGGTATCCATTCTCTCAAGTAATAAGTCTGGGTCTATGTCCAAGTGTGGAACATCGTCTCGTACGACATCAGTAACATTGATAGGGTCGAGTCCAAAATTTTTACATTCGGGTGCTTCGTCAAGTAATGCAAAATATTCCAAAATTTTGCTCATATCTTCGCTGAACTCATCAAGTTCTTCCTCTGTAAGTTCTAGATGAGCGTTGTTTGCCATCTTTTTTACGGTTTCCCTATCCATCGTTGCTCGGTACTCCCGTACGTGTGAGGATATTATAATCTTTTCAGGAGCGAATCTTTTCAATCAGTATGATGGCATTAGGTGTCATAGCATCTGTTTCGAAGACTAGTTTGGCGCCTATTTGTTTCAATATATGATCGATGTCTAAACCGTAACCGGTTACTGAATCTATTTTTTGCAAAGGGTAACGGCATTCATCCTCTGGGTATGTGCAAATGCCACAGTATCTACATTTTCCGCATCCTATTACTTTGACGGAGGCAAAAGGACGTATGGTATCCGCAGCACGTCTGCATGAGTCTGCAATGTCATCTGCTGCCTGTTCCGTTTCTTCTTTATTCTTTGGATCCAGGACATATCTTTTGCGTACTAGGAACGCTTCAGAGTATGATTTTAGACGTTCGGCGGTTTCTTCCAGAGTACCAACGCCAGGCGGACAACCCCAATTCGTTCCATATCCACTACACATGTCCTTTTCGCAAATAATCCTGAACTCTTTCGCCTTTGGCGAAGGTACAGGTAAGTCGATTGCTGTGACTGTAAAACCCTCTTCTTCAAGTTTATCTTTGAAACTATACATTGAAACTCCATACTGTATCTGTTATTGTCAATATATCAATAACTGGTCTTGAAGGGTTAAGCATTTAAGCGAGTCGTTCAATCACTCTTCGATAATATGGCAGACGCTACTGCAGACAAAAAGATCGCCGCGGCAATGAAGACAATGGATGAAGGCGACTTCAAGAAGGCATATTCACAGTTCAAGAAATTGACGACCGAGTATCCAGAAGACGCAGAGTGCTGGTATGGACGTGCCGAATGCGGTAACTACGCATCTGGTATGTTCGGCGCTAAGATCAAGACAGATGAGATAATCGTCGCTTACGAGAAAGCTTGTGAGCTTGATCCTGAGAACGTCGATTATTATCAGTCATACGGTCTTTTCTGTATATCGGTTAATAAGTTCGATATTGCTGAACAACTCTACAATGAAGCGGCAGAAATGGACGAGTCTCGTTCACCTGCTCTCTATTCTGAGTTCGCTATCGAATACTACAATGTGATTATGGCTAATTACGGCGATATTCCAGAGGACAGTCCTCCGGAGGCAACGGCAGCTATTGAGAAGGCTTTGCTACCTTACAAGAAGAAAGCATTGTCGTACATGCTCAAGGCTCTCGAGATGTCCCCAGAAGAAGCTAAAGCATTACTCTGAACGTTGTACTAGTTTGAAAATACGTTCCGTTAGCGATAGCTATATTCTGCAATACGCGGAAAATCGTTAAAACTACGATTCTTTACGATAAACTTTTTCAAGGTATTTTCAATCTTTAATCTTTTTAAATATGGTGCTATAACTGTTAGTTCACGACACATATTCGGTAACAATACAGTCAACGAAGATTTGTACATATTAAAAAAACGATCGGCTTTTTTGTTATGATTAAAGCACTGGCTGTATGTAAAATAAAATAAAAAGATGGTAGCGAGGGGTCGATTTGAACGACCGGTCTCCGGGTTATGAGCCCGACGGGATATCCTGGCTACCCTACCTCGCTATAGTCCGCTCTATCAGAACGCCGTATTTAATTCTTATGAAAGAATCGGCTCTTTTAAAGTGCTTAAAGGAATTTTTTCAGGAACATAAGGTCCTGTATGCTTCCCTTGATCTTGATCTTCTTTGTAATATACGCTCTCATAGGCCTGAGTTCGCCACTCATCGACGCTTCTATTGTTTCGGACGTAGATGTGAGAACAATATCTGCATCTTCTACTATCTCGGCTTTGAAGTCATCGACTTTAGAGTTCTCTAGTTTCATGCTGTATACTTCGTCACCTAGGTCTATCATGAAGACTTTTTTCAGATGCGCCATATCTTCGCGCAATTTCTCATCTTCGTCGCTTCTTTTGTTGAATTTTACGACAATCCCTTCAATTTTTTCCTGCATGCTCATTATATCACCAATCATCGATTTTTGTGTTCGCCGCGAGGGTCATCAAGCGTCTGACCGGTTCCCAGGAACACCTGGTATTGAACGGGGGAATCCCGTTATCTTTTATCCATTTTTCTATAAAACTCATTGTTATACGGTCGCTTGGGTAGCCGCTACCAATGTTTTCGCCAAATTCTTCAGAGATTTCCGCTATGCGGCGATCCCTTGTAACTTTGGCTATTATTGAAGCTGCCGATACAACTGGATATCGGTCATCCGCTTTATGTTCTGCTATTATGCGACCCGTACATTTTCTTGTCATAGATAATGAAAATCCTGCTTCATTTACATCTGGACAGTCCACATACGCGATGTCTCCATTAAGTTTGTTAAAAGCTTCTGCGAACATATTCAGTTCTATCTCATTCAAAGAGATTCTTTTTCTTTGCTCGTCTATATCAGAAGCAGAGATTTCTATGACATAAGTGTCGTAGCTTCCAACCAGTTCTTCGTAGATGAACTCCCTTTTCTTAGAGGTGAGCTTTTTTGAATCTTTTACTCCGAGTGATAACAGCCCATCGTCTGAATCTGTCCTAAGTATTCCGACAGCCAGTGGTCCCATAACTGAGCCCCGTCCCGCCTCGTCAATACCGCAATATACCATCATATCACCAATTTACCAAATAATTGGTAGACGTATATATTTTAAGTCGGGTCATGTTTACTGAACAACACATGAATTTAAAGTGTGATGTCCAATACGGGAAAGCCGAGACGGGCTTCAGATTGACTCGCGTCGGTGTTACCGACGTTAAGAAACCCATTCTTGTGAAAAGAGAGGGTACTAATAATCAGCTTAATAGAGCCCTTAATTGTAATATTAATATTTTTGTAGACCTTCCAGCGGAACAGAAAGGCTCGCATATGTCTCGTAATGTGGCTGTTGCAACAGAAGTAGCAATTGATAGTATCAAAACACCTGTTTCAAGTCTTGAAGCAGCGGCAGTGGAGATGGGCAAGAGGCTGTTGGTACAGCACGAGTATGCTCAGGTCGCCGGAGTATCTATTGTAGCCGATTATTTTAAACCCAGTATTACGCCCAACGGAAGGGAAACTTACGAGGTGTACAAGCTTACGGCAAAAGCTCTTGCTGACCGTAATAAAGGTATTAGAAAGACTATCGGAGCCGAAGCCATTGGAATGACTGCATGCCCTTGCGCTCAACAGACCGTAACCGAGCTTACCCAATGTTCTTCTGAAAATCCTGTAATGTCTCATAACCAGAGAAACGTATGTTCCGCTATAATTACGACAAACGAAGGATATGAAGTCGAAGCAGACGAGCTTATCGAACTAATCGAAGCGTCCTTTTCATCGCCTACCTATGAACTTCTCAAAAGAGAAGATGAAGGTATGGTAGTGATAAATGCCCATAAAAATCCAAAGTTCGTTGAGGATGTCGTTCGTGGCGTATTGAAGAGAATCGTTGAGTCTTTCCCTGATCTTCCTGATGACACAGAAGTCGTAGTAAGGAGCGAGTCGGAAGAATCTATCCATAAACACAACGCCGCAGCTCAGAGAGATGCGACGATGGGTGAACTTAGAGAAGAGCTCGAGTGAATCACTCGGGCGATTCTTCTAGGTGTTCAAGCTTCTTTTCCAAGATGGAAATATCTGTGACGATTATACCGTCAGGTGTTTCCAGATCGTTAAGGCAGCCAACCCAGTAAACTACTATACCAGGGCCAAATATCTCTGTGTATGGTATCAGTTGTTTACGTGCATTGAA
Source organism: Candidatus Methanomethylophilaceae archaeon (assembly GCA_035271005.1). Taxonomy (GTDB): domain Archaea; phylum Thermoplasmatota; class Thermoplasmata; order Methanomassiliicoccales; family Methanomethylophilaceae; genus VadinCA11. Next base: position 7,436 of record DATESF010000070.1, read on the forward strand.
CCTAAACTCGATATTGTCTCCGAAGGAAGCTTTACTTTCAATCCAGTAAATCTTCTTGCCTTCGTATAACATAGGTTTATCCAGAAGGCTGTCCGGTGTTTTTACGAACTCTCCTCGAAGGTCATTCTCAGTTCGATACGAGATTTCTTGTTCATCAAGCCAGTTCTGAAGAAGCTCTTCTCCCCATTCCCCTCTTTCTTTTTGTTTCTGGTTACCATATGGGGAATATATGAGATCGTTTTCGGTTACTTCTCGTAACTCATTAGCGGCATCTTCACTTTCCAATCTTTCAGGCTCTCGAACAAATTCCCAGAATTCTTTCTTTGATGTTCCATCCTCTTGGAATATCATCATTGCTGTTAGAATCGGAGGAAATCTATTCTTGTCGGCCAGCTCCATAAGAGTTATTCCCTTCTTCCAGTCCTTTAGCATAAACTTGGCGTTCTTTTTCACAACGTAGAAACGTTTTTTTACGTCTCTCGTTGTTTTTTGAGTGAACATGGTCTCAAGCATCCTTCTGTCGTATCCCTCTTCTTCTAGGATCTTGACATCAGATGCATTTTTCAGGCCGTTGTAGATCTGTTTGTATTCAGAGTAATCCATTTTATCAACTACTGAGATTGCGTACCAAGTCCTCTGCGGCAGATAGTACGACGTCTTTTACCATGGAGGTCGGTGGACAATATGCGTTTTCTGACATAGCAAGGAAATCTTCGGCAGTTATGCCGGACATTACCGCTGTAGATAGCCAATTTATACGTCCGTTGGCGTCCTCTCCTGCGAATATTTGAGCGCCTATGATTCTATGAGAAGATTTTTCAGCAGTTATCTTTACAATTAGTTTCTTTCCCCCAGGGGAATATCTTGCTCTCGTAAGACCTTCTGCTACTCCTTCCACGATAGATATGCCGTACCATGATGCAAGACCGCGGGACATTCCTGTTCCTGCGATCTGGAAGTCACCGATTACGCTGACCCACGGGCTAGCCGTTGGCCCTAGCACGGCCTTATCGCCTGCTGCGTTCCGTCCTGCGATTGCTCCTTCTCTAACTGCTGATGATCCTAGTTGGCTCATTGTAGGGCCCGGGACTGCTGCAGAATGAGACTGTATAAGATCTCCTGCAAGATAAATGTCATTAACGAGACGACCTCTCTTGTAAGGTTGAAGCGTAGGAGATACCAAAACAGCGCCTAGCTGTCCGATATCGAATCCAAGTTCTTTAGGAATATCTAAATTAGCTCTAACTCCCGTAGCAAATATTACCATGCCACAAGGATATTCTTTTCCTGCGGCTTTGATAGCCTTGACGGTTTTATCTCCAAGTACTTCTTCTACTGGAGCTTTAAGAACAACTGTTATTCCAAGATCTTCCAGATGTTTCTGTATCGGAGCTGCCATATCCCCATCAGCTATACGAGGAATGACCTGATCCATCATTTCTATGATTGTTACGTCCTTACCGACATTACGTAAAGCTACGGCCATCTCTAAACCAATGACTCCTGCCCCAGCGATAACCACTTTATCAGTCTTTTTCATACAAGCTTCGATATTTTTACCGTCTCTTATCGTTCGTAAGGTGAATACGCCTTCCAAATCTATACCGTTAATCGGAGGAATGAAAACCTTGCCGCCAGTGGCGATGACTAAAGAGTCGTATTTGTACTTCTTACCGTTAGCAAGAACTTCCTTTGCTTCTGCATCAACGGAATCGACCTTTGTTCTTGTATGGATTGTGATATTTTTCTCTTTAGAATAATATTCTGGAACATGCATAACAATACGGTCCCAACTGTTCTTTCCTTCCAGTACCCAGGGTATGGCGCAAGGAGAGTATGCAACATCTTCATCCTCAGTTATGAGGGTTATCTCAGAACCACTGTCAAATTTTCTGGCAGAGGACGCAGCAGTCATTCCTGCCGCCCCTGAACCTATGATTATTATTTTTTTAGCCATATGGCTTACCGAACGAGGGATTATAATCGGCATTATTAACGTTTCCTGGTAGCGACGGATTTTTGTCCTCGGTAAGATACATACTGAAAGGATTAAAACGGTATATCATTAAGTAAAATAAGACGCCGCAAAGCATATTTCTGAAATAAGTCTAATCTATGAAGAAACAATGTATTTTTCATATTATTTGTGTTTATTATACAAAAAATAAGTTATTGATACGGGTCATTAATTTTAGTAAAGAATATAACGCAGTCAGCAATTGGAGTAATGTTATGAGAGAAAGGAATCCGTCGGAGCCTGAGGCGATTTGGAAGGAGAAGGACCTTTCGTCCGGTAAGATCGTTGACGCTATGGTAGCGATA
>DATESF010000071.1:0-5078 GCA_035271005.1 Candidatus Methanomethylophilaceae archaeon
CACTGCGTCAAGCCTTTTGAAGATTGTTAGGCGCGCTTCTGTGCAGATGCACCGCAGCATATCTCATGACGAACTATTATCGTTATACGAGGATATGAAGAGCGACGAAGATCTCTTTGACGATTCAAAATCAGCTTAAATTCTTTACTGGCCAACGGCCAGAATAAAATAATTTTTCTGAGTTCGTAGAAAAAAATCATTAAGATTTTATAATATGCTGATTTAAGTTACAACCAGCAATATCATTGATATTGAAAAGTAAACGGTTTATGATTTTCTTGCGTATTTGTACAGGTAAACAATAAGCAATGTTACTAAACCTGTCACCATAATGATCAGATGATCTCCTAAGGACAACGGATTCGGCACTATAAGCAGTATAATGAAGTCTATGGCTAAGATCAGCATGATATTACTGATGCCTACGAATCGGGAATACGCTGAACGAGCATCCACGTCGTCTTCCAGATAGTATCCGCGTTTGCGTTTACCTCCTTCAATGAGCATCCTATCGATAACTTTTAGACTGATCACTATGGCTGTTGTAGGCAATATCAATGCGCCTAAGTTCAATAGTAGCCTTATGATGCCAGATACTCTCACACTGGCACCTAAGAACGATGATATGAACAAAGTAAGTGTAGGACCATAAAAATAGAACAACAGCTCTAGAACCGCAATTACAAGTATTCCGGCGTAAACTACTGTGAATCTGTTTCTAACCCGTTTAACTGATTTCGTTGAGAATACGATCCTGGAATAGAAATCAGAACGTGCACTCTCCAATTTATCTGCACCTCTGGCTATAGGTTTCGGCATATGTTTTTTAAGGAACTCATATTCTTCAACACTTCGTCCAGAGAGTATCGGCACCAATATCATTGACACTAAAGCTGAGAACACTACTGCAGTGTAGAAATCATGATTTACAGCGCCGGCATCAAGAGCCGTTTTTGCAATGATAAATGCAAATTCACCCATAACAAGAAGACTCATCGCTGACACGAATGTAGTTTTAAAACTCTTGTTCCCTAAGAAATATGCAAAGGAAACGGTAGTAGTCTTTGCAATAATAAATACGATATAAATGTAGAACGCCATGGATAAACTGGATGACAGACTTGAGATCTGTATCTGCATCCCAACGTCAATAAAAAATATGGCCATGAATGTATTTTTCATAGGTTCGACGTCTCTTTCTATCGTATGCGCATCTTTACACTGGGATGCAATAAGTCCCATAAGGAACGCCCCTATGGCCATAGATAATCCAGCAAATGTCGATAAGAGTGCAAGTCCGAAACACATTCCTAGAGCGGTTATAAGTAAAATTTCTCGATTAAAATGTTCTCCAACCCAGTCCAAGAATTTAGGTACTACCAATAGACCCAGTACTATGGCAGCAACCATAAACACAATTATGCCTAATACAAGCCATATCGTACTAGAAGCGCTAACTACCTCACCTACAAGAAGCGGTGAAAGCATGGTCAAGATGATCACTTGACCGATGTCTTCCATCACCGTTACAAGAATGATAGTGTCAGCAGTGTCTTTTGGAATCTTTTTATTCGCACGTAGTACGACGGTACATACAGCCGTAGAAGAGCCAGATATTATCGCACCTAAGAAAAGTGACTCTACTAATCCTAAGCCAATCAAAGAGCCAGCGATATAACCAAATAATACCATCAGCGGAAGCTGCACAGCAGCAACCATGATAGTGAAACCACCACTTTGTTTCAGCTTCTTGATGTTCAGTTCCATACCGATGGCGAACATAAGCAGGACAAGACCCACGTCGGAAAGAATGTTGACAACATCCCCCATGGTTCCTTCCGGCATTCCCCATACATTGGTAATGACTATACCAGCGGCAAGATAACCGATAATAGCGGGAAGTCTAAGCTTACTAAATACAATAGATGCAACGCTGGCTAATACCAGCATAAGCGCCATAATACTTAGAAAAGCGACTTCATCCATCCATTGACCCGAATTACCATATAAACGATACGTTTAAAAAAGTGTCTATATTATATATTTTTACTTTTTTTCTTTTTCAGTAACCATGACCTTTTTTCTTTGGCTGCCGCCTGTTCTTTTTAGCTTGTCCTGGTCTACCGCCCATTGAAAGCTTTCCAGTTCCGCAGGAGTTATTAACACTCTTTCTCCTTTGACGTATTTCCTTCCGGTAATCCAGTTAGTAAAAGGCGAATACACTCTATATTCGTCGGCATCCATTACGATTTCACGTATGTTTTTTACGCCTTTTCGTTCAGAATATGTACCAGCTGATTTTTTGATACGTCCTTTGCTGACTTCAACGGTACTTGTGCACACGGAATCAAGGAAATAACGATCATGAGTTACTGTTACCAGAGTACCGTCATAATCGTTCAGTGCAGATTCTACTGCATGTCTAGACGGTATGTCAAGATAGTTCGTAGGTTCGTCCAGTACGAGGACGTTGGTCTCTTTCACAAGAAGCAAAGATAGTGCAACTCTAGCTCGCTGCCCTCCTGAAAGTGTGGATAGAGGTCTTTCGACATCGTCTCCCCTTAAAAGTAAACGTGCCAGCATGCTTCTAGCCTGTGCTCTCTTATCTGTACCTATTGCTTGTATAAGCTGTTCTTCTGCAGTAAGGCATAAGTCTAGTCCTTCGTGATTCTGTGAATAATATCCTATTTTAGCGCCTGGAGCAATCCACAATTCTCCTTCGCTGGCTATATCGCCGATCAATGCTTTGACCAACGTACTTTTTCCCTCGCCATTGGCTCCGAAGATGCCTATGCGATCACCCTTCATTATTTCCAGATCAACTCCACTGAGTATGTTTCTTCCGCCTAAGTCTACGGAAAGGTTATTCGCCGTGATAACGTTTTTACCAGACTTTTTTGCGGTTTGAATTTGAACGGTAATAGATCGGACCTCTTCGGGTTTTTCCTTTACTTCCATCTTGGCTATGAGCTTTTCACGGGATTTGTGGACGGCTGAATACCATTGATCCCGGTGGAGTTCTTCTGCAATCTCTTCCTGAGTACGTTTTTGACTGGAATATCGTTGATATTCCTTTTCCATTCGTTCTAGGTCTATTGTTTTCTTAGTTATGAAATCCGAATAATTCCCTTTATATTCGCGAGATTTGCCATGAGATATTTCTGAAACTCTAGTAACGACTTTGTCCAAAAAGTATCGGTCGTGGCTTATGACTACTAAAGCACATCCAGATTTAAGCAAGAAATCTTCCATGAACTCTACGGTATCGATATCAAGGTGTGATGTGGGTTCGTCAAGGATTAGAAGGTCACATTCTTTTGCTTGGACGAGCACACGAGTAAGCATAATTTTAGTTCTCTCTCCTCCAGATAGAGCGTCCATGGTCCTATCCATGATATCAATAGGGAGTCCAACTTCTTCGATGGCTGCTATTATTCGTCTTTCATCATCTTTGGATGAACTATTGAGGGTTGACTCAAGATCAGAATATTCTTCGACTATAGCGTTCCAATCTTCTACGTCCCCTGAAGCCATTTTATTCTCTATATCTTTTAATCGTTCCTTTATACGTTCTACATGTCCGTAAGGTCTGCCTAGTACATCTCGTACCGTAATTTCAGGCGAAGATTCAGCAAATTGTGGTAAGTAACCGATTTTCTCTGTATTTCTTAGAATTTCTCCAGTGTCAAAACCCATTTCTCCCATGAGTATTTTCAAAAATGTAGTCTTTCCAGCACCGTTTACGCCGATCAATCCAACGTTGTCTCCATCATTGATTTGTAAATTAACGTCTTCAAGAACTTTGACGGGACCGAAGGATTTGGTGATCGACTTGGCTTTCAGGAGCATGATTCGTCATATCAGTTTGGATAATATGCTTTGCCTTTGAATATCATTTAAATCTATTACGTAAATTGAATAGATATCTCTCAAATACGGATTTTTTATACTTTTGATAGAGGCGCATATTTTGATGACCTTTTATATGACGTTGGATTCATTGTTGGATGTATCCCAAATATCATAATTAATCTATGTCCAGACTCTGTTCAAAGTACCTTTAAACAATCAACAAAGTTAATACTAATTATTATATACTACATTTTATGAATAATTGAAATAAAAAGAAAGTTTAATATATTATTGTGTAATGACAGCTATTTTTATTAACAATATGTTTAAATATAAATAAATCCGGAAATTAATTGAAATAGTAAATATAACTTTTTCTATAGTAAATTTGATTCGCCGATAGCAATCTCTTAAATAGCCCACATTCTGTTTTTTTCTTACCTGAGATGAAGTTACATCTAGGCGAAGAAGGAGGAAAATGAATGAATGCGGGGGTGAAAGTTCTCGAAGGTATGGAAACATCGTTAGAGTTCTGGAATCCTTTGCTTGCGGAAGATTCAGTATACGGAGATTTTTTAGATCTTGTAGAAAATTATCTTTCGAAGGTTCTGTTAATGTCAAGGGGAATTGAACAAACCCCATCTATCTTGGAAGGATTTATCTCAAAAGAAAATTTCGTCCACAAAGACATAGTTTTAATTGACAACATACAGAAATGCATTCATGAAATCGGTAAAAACTTCTGTTACTTTATGTTACGAGGGATTGATTGTAAAGTAATCAATCTGGACACTGACATAAGACTACGGAATTTCATCGCATCCATAAAGGATATCGATGCCGATATTTTCAGTTGTTATACATTAATTACTACTACTCTGACGATTCAGAACCAAGTAGTAAAAATGGTTCGCGACAATAATATGTCTATTGCCATAATCTTCGGTGGCGCTCCACACAGTCAAGAATCAATGAACAATATCCACATTAACGATAATTTATTATTGTGTGTTGAAAAATTCATTCTAATTTCTGGACTGTACTCAAGGAGGAGAAATATGACTACTCGTTACACGGATGTCGTCAGGTCAGGATTCTATCTTGATCTTTTAATTATGATTCTTTGTTTATCGGTTAGTCTGAATGGGAGAAAATAATATGGAAAAAAATCAAAAAATTGGGATAATCGCTGCAGTTATAATTGCAGCAGTAGCAGGTATTCTCAT
>DATESF010000072.1:0-5848 GCA_035271005.1 Candidatus Methanomethylophilaceae archaeon
TGACCTCTTCGCAGTACTTTGCCTCCTAAGTTTATATTCATTTCATCTTTTTTTGAATTCGGCATAATTTCCTTCGCAAGATTGAATTTATCGTCCGAGTTATAATGCTTGCTTAACCTCTACGTTGGCTATACCATCCAAATTAAATAAATACAGGCCATGCATGGGCTGTAATACGGGTTATGGTGTAATCAAATGGCAGGAAAATTATACGGAATCGGTGTCGGCCCTGGAGACCCCGGACTACTGACGATAAAAGCAAAAGATTTAATTGAAAATGCTGCAGTGATTGCTTATCCAGTTAACAAAAGAGGCGAAAGCAGTACTGCCTTAGATATCGTCAAAGGTGCCGTCGATATTTCTAAAAAATCTGTTATGGAACTTCTATTCAGTATGAATCCAGATGACAACGTACGTAAGATGTGTCAGACGGAAGCCGTAAAAGAATTAGCTGCAGCTTTAGACAAGGGTTTGGATATCGTTATGATTACTCTTGGTGACGTCGGTGTTTATAGCACATATATGTACGTCGATAATGAAATTAAAGAACTAGGATACGAAACAGAAGTTATTCCTGGTATACCGTCATTCTGTAGCGGTGCGGCCAAAGCAAGAATTCCTCTAATGATAGGCGATGAAAGCCTAGTTGTAGTACCAATGGCAAAGCGGAATACCAAAATGTTAGAGTCTGCATTGTCAAATTTCAATAATGTAGTGGTTATGAAGGCATGGGACTCCATGGATATACTTGTAGAAATGATGAAGAAATTAGACTTATCTAAGGATAATGCAACGGTCATCAGCAATATTGGAATGGAAGGCGAATATATTGGTCCTGTTGATTTAGAACGAAAGTACGGATACTTTACTACAGTAATAATAAAAAATGGGAAAGGTGAAAGAAAATGATCACATTCATAGGCGCAGGGCCCGGAGATCCGGAGCTACTTACAATTAAAGGAAAGAAAATCATCGATTCCTCAGACATTATAATTTATGCTGGTTCTTTAGTAAATCCAGTAGTATTGAACAGTGCAAAAAAAGATGCTAAAATCTACAACAGCGCTGAGATGAATCTTGATGAAGTTATAGAAGTCATGAAGGATGCTGAATCCAAAGGACTTAGCACCGCACGTGTACATACTGGCGACCCGTCAATATATGGAGCTATAAGAGAGCAAATCGATCGTCTCGACAGTCTTGGAATAGAAAGCAAAGTTATTCCTGGTGTAAGCTCGGCATTCGCAACTGCGGCTGCTCTTAAGATGGAATACACTCTTCCGGACGTAAGCCAGACAGTTATATTCACAAGGATGGAAGGACGTACGCCAATGCCTGAGGGCGAGAGTCTTGAGGAACTTGCAAAACATCACGCTACTATGGTAATATTCTTGAGCGTAGGTTTCATGGACAGAATGACCGAACAGTTGATAGCTGGCGGTTACACCAAAGACACTCCTGTCGCTGTAGTATACAAGGCAAGCTGGCCAGAACAAAAGATAGTAATTGGAACGTTGAAGGACATCGCAGCAAAGGTCAAGGAAGCTGGAATAACAAAAACAGCTTTGACCGTCGTTGGAGATTTCTTAGGCGATGAATACAGCCTATCAAAACTATACGATAAAAGTTTTACAACTGAATTCCGCAAGGGAACGGAGGAATAATTATGAAAGGTAAACTCACAATAGTAGGATTTGGACCTGGATCCAAAGAAGATATGACTTTACGTGCTGTAAAAGCAATCGAGACAGCAGACATTGTAACTGGTTACACAACTTATATCGATATTCTAAGAGCGTATTTTCCTGATAAGCACTTCAAGTCTACAGGCATGATGCGGGAAGTAGACCGTTGTAGATCAGCAATAGGGGACGCATCTTTAGGCAAGAATGTTGCAATAGTCAGCAGCGGAGATTCAGGCATTTATGGTATGGCTGGCATAATATACCAGCTAGTGGACGAAATGAAAGCCGATATTGATGTTGAAGTTGTGCCTGGAGTAACCGCAGCATCTGCCGCTGGCTCCATACTTGGAGCACCTTTGATGCACGATTTAGCGATTATAAGTCTTTCAGATCTTATGACTCCTTTAGATCTTATAATGAAACGTGTTGAGGCTGCTGGACAATCTGACCTTATAGTATGCATTTACAATCCTAGAAGTAAAGGTCGTCCGGATTATCTTTCTCAGGCGGCAGATATACTTTTGAAACACAGGTCTGCTGACACTCCAGTAGGAATCGTTCGTAACGCAAGTCGTGAAGGTCAAGAAAAAATAATCACTACTCTTGGAAAAATCGATTATGATTTAGTGGACATGTTCTCTACTGTAATAGTCGGAAATTCTCAGACATATACGTCTAAAGGAATGATGATCACTCCTCGTGGATATAAGGTGTGATCAAATGGCATTTGAGATCGTAAAGCCTGAAAATATAGAAACTCGTAGCATGGAGATAATAGAATCTGAACTGAACGGTAGAACTTGGCCTGAGCCAGAATTCTCTGTTGTAAAAAGATGTATTCACACATCAGCAGATTTTGATTATGCTGACAATCTTGTATTTTCTGAAAACGCAGTTCGTATAGGAATTGAGGCAATAAGGTCTGGCGCTAATATCGTTACTGATACCAATATGGCTTATTCTGGAATTAACAAGAAACATCTCGAATCCTATAATGGAAGTGCACATTGTTTTATCGCTGAAGAATCTGTTTTTGCCGAGGCTAAATCCCGAGGATGTACTCGTGCAACAGTTTCTATGGAACGCGGCGCAGCCCTTGAAGGTAACACAATATTCGTAGTAGGTAACGCACCAACAGCGCTTGTTAGGTTATATGATTTGATCAAGAACGAGAATTTAAAACCTGCACTCATAGTAGGCGTCCCCGTCGGTTTTGTTAACGTTGTAGAAGCTAAAGAACTCATAATGGAGGCAGGAGTCCCATTCATAGTTGCCAAAGGTAGGAAGGGCGGTTCTAACGTGGCTGCGGCGATCTGTAACGCCATGATATATTACAAAGGTGAAATCTAATATTTCGCAGTTGGATTAGTAATCCAATACATTATAAACATAGCTGGATATATCAGCCATTGTTATTTTGGTCTTTGTACCTCTGTGACATCAGGAACGTTTTGCGTTCCAGGAAAAAGGTGAAATGAAATGCATATAATGGAAGGGTTTTTACCATGGGAATGGTGCCTATTATGGTTCGTATTAGCGCTACCTTTAGCGTTCTACGGTATAAAGAAAACAATTGAAATAATTAGAGATAATCCTGAACAGAAAATGATCGTAGCTCTTTCGGGGGCTTTCATATTCCTAATGTCGTCACTTAAGTTGCCGTCAGTTTCAGGATCTAGTTCTCATCCAACAGGAACTGGACTATCTGCCGTTCTTTACGGTGTTGCATGTACAGCGTTCCTGTCAACGATAGTACTGATATTCCAGGCATTATTGCTTGCACATGGTGGATTGACCACAATGGGCGCAAACATATTGTCTATGGGTATCGTAGGACCATTCTTTGGAATTCTAATTTGGTTATTACTTAGGCGCTTGAATCTTAGCGTTCCGATATCAATGTTCTTCGCAGCTTTTGTTGCTAACTTGATGACCTACGTAATGACTTCTATACAGCTCACACTCGCTTTCGGCGGTGTTGCTGGATATTATACGGCGTTCATAGAGTTTATGTCAGTATTTGCAGTAACGCAGATACCATTGGCAATCGTCGAAGGTATAGTCTTTGCAATGTTTGCTAAGTACCTTGCAGACTCCAGGCCACACATCTTTGGACTTGAAGACAATGAACCGGAGGCTGTGGTTTCATGAATATACCGAATTGGGCGTATTACGTCATAGGTTTCGGAGTAATCATAGCTATAGTTATGGGAGCTTTGGCATTAAATTTGGATTCTGAATTCGGAGGAACGGACGATATGGGCGGAGACGTCATAGGCGATCTAGACCCAAGTTACGAACCCTGGTGGGACGGTATATGGGGAGACTATGAACTTCCTGCTGAGACCGAAAGCTTGATGTTTGCATTACAGGCAGCCATCGGTGCAATAATAATCGGTTTCGTCATCGGTAACGTTTATACCGTCAATAAGGCTAAGAAAGAAAAACCCTGAAAAGGGAATGAGGTCTTATAATGTCAGAGCAAGTTCAGATGGATGTTCTCGCGTATAGTTCCAGAATGATCCACTGGGCTCCGCTCGGTAAACTTCTTTTCACATTTTCTTTATTGATTGTAGGTTTGGCATCAAACAATATTTTCGTTTCAATTATCAATTTATGTATAGGCCTGGGACTTATGGCTTATTCAACAAATCTTAAGTTACCGCCAATAATATTTATAGCGATATTACAGGCGATAGTGATACTTATTATAGGCTGCGGGATGGTCTCGATACTCGGAGATCCTTCTCAGCCAGCTGTTATGCTGGTAAACACTGAAAAAATACTCTGGATAAAAATACACATTACTGCTGAAAGTTTTAACCATGCTTGGTTGATAATGTTCCGTGCTGTAGCCGGTGTGACACTTATGCTGTCATTCGCGACTTCTACGCCTATACCGCACGTTGCCTACGCACTTAAGCAGGTCAAAGTTCCAAAAGATATTATTGAGATAGTGGTTCTAATTTACAGGTATGCATTCTTATTGCTCGAGAGAGCGGAAGTTATGTGGAACGCTGCCAGATGTCGTTTAGGATTCAACGGTTTTCGTCGTTCACTTTCAACAACTGCAAGTATATTCGTTAACGTATTTATTACGTCATTAGAGATAGCAGAAAGATCTCAACCTGCTCTTGAGAGTAGAAACTACAACGGTAATTTTCCAATATATCATATGCCCAATAAAGTAGGATTATACTGGATAACTTTGACTATTGTGGTTTGCGTAAGTTTTTATTTATTTGGTTATTACGCTCCAGCTCCAAATATGGCTACATTGATATTAGGGGTAGTTTAATGTTCAAAGATCTACAAACTGAAAAAATCAGTTATAAGTATAGTAACGTAAGAAATAACGCAATAGATTCAATAGATTTTAAAACCAGTAACGGTAGACGCACAGCACTGTTAGGTGAAAACGGTTGCGGAAAATCAACTCTAATATATCATCTCAACGGAGTGTATAAACCATTATCTGGCACAGTCACTTACGGCGGTGAGGCTATTTCATACAACAGAGATTTCCTTACTGAATTACGTTCTAACGTATCCGTAGTTCTTCAGAATCCGGACGATCAGATATTTTCATCAACGGTGGAAGAAGATGTTGCCATGGGTCCTATGAACGCAGGATTTTCACATGAAGAAGTAACAGAAAGAATAATTTCTTCTTTAGAAAGTGTTGGAATGTCAGATTTTGCTCAGGTTCCTATACAAAGGCTATCATACGGTCAGAAGAAAAGAGTCTCATTGGCAGGAGCACTGGCACTTCATCCGAAGATATTGATTCTTGATGAACCTACTGCAGGATTGGATTCTCAAATGTCACGAGAGGTTATGGAAATAACCGATTCTCTGGCTAAGGACGGTATAACCGTAGTAGTATCTTCTCATGATGTCAACCTGATCTATCCCTGGGTCGATGATATGTATGTAATGAGGAACGGTAAAATGATTTATTCCGGTGGCCCCGACAATTTCTTTGAAGATCGTTCTTCTGTTTATCTATCTGGATTAAAACAACCGTTGATATTCGGAATAAATTACAACATTGAATCATTAAAGAAAAAGCCCGTAACTCCTTATCCAAAGACTATGAGCCAGATTATCAGTAAAATGTTTCCTATGGACGGATCAACAGGAACTATTTTTATATATTATAC
>DATESF010000073.1:0-3685 GCA_035271005.1 Candidatus Methanomethylophilaceae archaeon
CTAGATCCAGAGATTTCGCGAAGTATTCGTAAACTTATACGGAACTTATCAGACTCTGGAAAAACTATTATTTTAACGACGCATTACATGTATGAAGCCGAAGAACTTTGTGACCACATGGTAATACTTTCTAAAGGTAAAGTTGTTGGACGTGGCACAGTAGGTGAAATAAAAGATATCGTCTCCGATTCGTCTGTGGTACATATCGTTACAGATCGTGACCCATCCGAGGCATTGAGTTGTTTAAATTCAGACCCTGATATAACTGGGTTGTCTGTAAATGCTGTTGGCGGAAGATTCAATACTCGATTCTCAGTAGTTTCTGGCGAAATAAATATTCACGCCCAAGAAAGTATATTTCGTCCTTATGGCATCAGAACGATAGGTTTTGATGAACCTACTTTAGAAGATGCTTATATCAGATTAACAAGCGGAGACGAATGATGAATCTAAGGGCGATAACTGCAGGATTCAAACAACAGGCGATACAGTTTTTTGCCGATCCTCAATGGATAATTCCTAGTTTAATCTCCCCGTTTCTTATGACGATGGTGATGATCTTTATGAGCTCAGGAGGTGCGGCAATCGAAGGCTCAGTGGTTCTTCAAGCAGTACTTGGAGGAGGCGTTCTAGGAATGTGGGCCAGTTCTTTATTCTCCTCTAGTTCAAGCGTATCATTTGACCGAATAAATGGAACATTTGAGCCTATGATTGGCTCAGGTACAAGAATAATATATGTTTTGATAGGGAGATCTCTTTGGAGTACTCTTATTGGTCTTCTCAATGCATTTATTGTCTTCTTCATAGCCGAATTGATGTTCGGCGCTGGAATGCAAATAGAAAATCCTATATTATTCTTTTTAACACTTTTAATGACTATGTTATCTCTTTCATCAGTTGGTCTTCTTATATCGTCCCTATTTGTTCTAACCAGAAGAGGCGGCATAATATCTTCCGTTCTTGAATATCCTTTATACGTGCTCAGTGGGGCTTTGATTCCAATATACATGCTTCCAGGATGGATGGGGCCAATATCACTTACACTTGCTCCGACTTGGGGAGTGGACGCAATAAAATATTCAGCCCTACCTAATTACACAGGAATGCTCGGAGTATCATTTACAACAAATATTTTTATGTGTCTGGCACTTTCCACGATTTTGATATTGATATCCTATGTGGTGATGCTTTATGTAGAACGCAAGGTCCTAAAAGACGGTACTGCGACGAGGTATTGAAATGGGCAATATAATCAACGTGATGGTTTCATCTGCAAAGAGCGATTTTCTTTCAAAATTCGCTATGGTGAGCCCTCAGCTTAGACTTTTAGTAATTATGCTGACGAACTTGTTCAGCATGTATTTTTTCTTTCTTTTAGCATCGTACGTCGGTAACCCAGATGTAAGTCCAGAATACGTAATAATTGGGAACGTGGTTCAGAGTGTGGCTACATCTACGCTGTATTCTACTTCCAACGTTTCCAGAACAGAAAAGCATACTGGCACACTGGAACCAATTCTTTCTTCACCTGCCAAACTTTTCCATGTTTTCTTAGGGAAATCAGCATTTGGAATTACAGCCGGATTTGTTTCTGTTATAGTATCTCTTAGTTACGCGGCGTTTATATTCGGCGTAGATTTTGGATCAGCAAGCTTGGTTGCCATTGCCGTTATCAGCGTACTTACTTGCCTTTCTTTGGCGGGAATGGGGTTGGCGATAGGAGGCATTGGAATATACCTAAGAACCGCATCAATTCTTGCCAGTTTCTTTGGATATATTGGATTGCTGTTGTGCGGCGTCAACTTTCCCATATCATACTTACCAGACTGGTTACAGATATTCTCTTACGGAATGCCTCTTACGTACGCCGTGGAAGCAACTAGAATGGCCGTCGATGGTGCTACACTTTCTATGATGGTTGATCCATTGATGATAATGACTCTCCTCGGAGGTTTGTATCTTATCATGGCATGGTTCATGTTCAGATTCTTTGAAAATATCTCAAGAAAGAATGGTAAAACCGATTCATTCTGAACTAATTAATAACTGATCATGCATTTCGCGTATTATGGTAGTACTTTCAGACATCGATATCGCACACGGAATTAGCACGGGTTATCTTGGAATAAGCAATTTTTCCGAAAAAGGATTAACTCCTAACGGCTACGATCTTAGAATCTCCGAAATATCGGTTCGAGGTGTTCCTGATGTTAAGACCGAAGGAACCGTAACGATACCACCTCAAACAATGTTCTATGTATCTACATTAGAGAGAGTCCGCCTACCCGTAGGTCTTTGTGCACAGCTTTGGCTTAGGACCACATGGATAAGAAAAGGAATCATAGGCGCTTTTGGAAAGATTGATGCGGGTTTTGAAGGAACTCTTACGTTGGGAGCTTACAATGCAACAGACGAACCTATAGAACTTCCCATCGGAGAAAGATTCTGTCAGATGATTTTTGAAACACTTTCTTCGGATTCTGGAAAAGACTATGCAGAGAGAAGCGGCAACTATCAGGGACAGACAGGAATTACACTAGATCCTGTGAAGAAAAATTAATCCTTCACTATATCGAACACATAGACGCTCATTGACAGAGAGTAGGACTTAAGTTCCCAGGTCCTCGTTATGCGTATATTGTATCCTAAGGAGGACATCCTCTCTTTGATTCCAGATACAAACTCATCTAGATCAGATCTTTCGAGTACTTTGTGTATATGTATTACCGCACCGGGATTTGCAGATTCCATAGCTGAATCAAGGAAATCATCAGACGATTGTGGTAAATTCATGATTATACGATCTGCCTTAGGTAATCGTTTAACGACTTCCCGTGCGTCACCAGTGATCGCAACCATATTCGTGATGCGATTCATTTCTATGTTCATCTTTGTGAACCTTTCAGCCTCTGGATTGAGATCTATAGAGTATATCACCTTAGGTTTAGCTAATTTAGATATTACTACAGAGAATGGAGCTACGCCGGAGAACATGTCTATTACCGTTTCCCCTTTCTTTACGGCAAGTGCAATCCTTGCCCTTTCACTGGCCAACCGAGGATTGAAATAAACTAACGATGGATCGACAGCTATCCTAACTCCAAACTCTTTATGTACAGTTTCAGAAGTTCCGGTCCCAGCTATCCTTTCTAATTTTCGGACTCTGAATTCTCCTTTGACTCCGTAATCCATCATAACCACGCGAATACAGGGTGTTGCCTCTATCATAGCATCACCGATGTTTTTCTTATATGGAAGAAGTAAGTCTGATATCTTGATTAGAGCAACGTCACCGATTAAATCATAAGAACGTGGAAGTTCTTCGCTTAACTCGTTAGAAAAATTTAGAATTTCTTTATAGTCCATCGTATGGAAATCTATCTCTTCCACTTCAGTTTCCTTAGCTTCATACCCTTCGAATGAATCGCACAGAACGGGAATCTCTAAATGATCTCCATCTACGCGAATCCTATGTTTAACATCTAAAAGTCCCGAGTCTACCAGGCGAGACCTTAGTCCCTCTCCTTCTTTTTTAAGGACTCTAATACATCGTTGCATTTTCACTCATCTTTGATTATTTCTTTAGGGGCCCCTGCGAAGTATACTAGAGCGTAAGCTTCCATGAAATGTAGATCTCCAGGTAGCACAAGAGTGCTAAGTGGTGAACCTACATCCATATTCAAAA
>DATESF010000074.1:0-17072 GCA_035271005.1 Candidatus Methanomethylophilaceae archaeon
ATGTGCATAGTCTATCCAAAAGCTTAATATCACGACTCCATACCCTCACAATGCTGTGGAGGTAGCCCAGCCTGGTAAGGCGATAGACTGCTAATCTATTGTCCCACAAGGACCCGCGAGTTCGAATCTCGCCCTCCACGCTCTTTTTACTATTTAGTTTCAGAAATATAGCTTTCATTTTCTTAGGTCAAAACGTGATTTACACGTGTAATCGCGTGCACGTTTCTTATCGCTATAGTATTCTATCATAAAAATCAGGAGAAATAACTCTGTTCTCTGATTACTATAGTATAATGGGAACGATGAAACAAGGGCAAACAAATTAATCTATCGGACGATAACCATTTATGAGATTCCTAGTCATAACCGACTTCCATCAGAAGCGTTCGAGGCTCGATTTGATCAACTCGAGAATACGTGAATACAAACCTGATTTCACACTTTTCTTAGGTGACGTTACTGATATGGGCACTGGAGAAGATGCGGCGAACATCATCAAAGACATAGATTCCAAAGTATATGTGATTCCAGGAAACTGCGACCCAAGAGATATGCCTGAGAAGATTTCAAAAGTAGGCCATGATATGCACGGCAAAGGCATAGTCATAGAAGATCAGTACTTTGCTGGGCTCGGCGGCTCCAATATTACGATTTTTGATACGCCCTTCGAACTTACGGAAAATGAGTTGTATAACGGTTTAAAGCCCATATCCAAAAAAGGCATGGTATTGATGACTCACGTTCCATCCTATGGAATACTTGATACAATTCCTTCAGGACAGAACGTCGGCAGCAAATCCGTAAAAAGGATTGTAGATGAGTTCCGCCCGATCGTTGCATTATCTGGACATGTCCATGAAGCTATCGGAGCTATCGAACGAGATGAAACTTTATTTGTAAATCCGGGGCCAGCCAGAGAAGGATATTGTGCTATCATAGATCTTGAGAATGGGAAGGCTAAAGCGACATTACTAGGCCCTAGAGATTGAACATCATTACAAAACCTTTTATAGGGTATCCTGTGTAGTGAGTTTGATTAAAATGGCACTTTGGCAGGGTAAATCCAAAAGAACGTCTTCCGGCGGCAGGCGCGTCCTATGCGCTGGGAAGAGAAAATTCGAAATAGGCAGAGAGAAACAGTTCACCCGTATCGGTAAACAGTCAGCTAAGGCTTACCGCGGAATGGGTGGAAGCTTTAAGATGGGCGTCCTTGTTGCAGAATTCGCTAACGTTATCGATAAATCAACTAACGTTGCAAAGAAAGTCAAGATCGTCACAGTAAAAGTAAATCCTGCTGACCCCAACTACGTTCAGCGTAACATCCTAAACAAGGGTGCAACCATATCCACCGAAGCCGGTGACGCAATAGTCACCTCTAGGCCCGGACAGGATGGGGTTATTAACGCTGTCCTAATTTAATACCTTTAAATGTAAACAGGCCACCGTAATCGGTGGCCTTTACCTGCCTATTCTACAATTAGTTTTAATCGTATCATGTTATACGTGTTCATTATGGCCTACGATGAGGACAACGCCATTGTATTATGGCCGGAATATTTTGATAGTGAAAGGACACGTGCAAATGGAAGAAGACTTCCTAAAACGCTATGTGTCAAAAATCCAGATTTGGATATTATTGCTAAAGGTGCTATGATCTTAGATCTTGAGTACCGTATCATAGAAGACAAATCCTTTCCTGGTAATGCAAATGCCAAGAAAGGCTGCGTCCGTGTAGAAAAAGGTAAAATGATAAAAACCGAAATTCTTCCACGTATCGGAGAGATACTTGTTAAAAATCAAAAGTGATTAAGATGATTCCTTTATCAGAATCTCGCATCCTCGATATTAACGCTGAGTCATTAGGAATTGACACTAATACACTGATGGGTAACGCAGGTGCAGCATTGGTTAAAGTTCTGAAGCAACACACTGGCAAGAGATTTTTGTTCGTATGTGGCTCGGGGAATAACGGAGGGGACGGTTTTGCCGCAGCAGGTAAGATGGACGATGAAGACGTTACCGTATGTTTACTGGGGCTTCCATCATTCATACGTTCAGATGCGTCCAATAAATATTATTCGGAGCTAACTTGCCCCATAATTCAAATTGCGGATTTAGATATTGATAAATTTGATGTGCTTGTAGACTGTGCTTTAGGTTCTGGAATTTCTGGTAAACTACGTGAACCGTATCTTACTTTTGTCATGCTGGCACTATCATTTAAAGGATTTATCATATCAGCAGATATACCTACGGGACTTGGATGCACTAACCAAATAATTCCTGATGTGACTGTGACTTTTCATGATGTTAAAACTGGAATGACTACGGAGAACTCAGGTAAGATAATCATAGCAGATATAGGAATTCCAGAATCTGCCGAGAAGATCGTAGGCCCTGGAGATATGCTGAGATATCCTTTGCCGCATAAAGATAGTCATAAAGGTTGTAACGGACGTATTTTAATAATCGGAGGAGGGCCATACTGTGGCGCTCCTGCGATGTCGGGTCTTGCTGCACTGCGTGTAGGCGCAGATCTTGTTAACATTGCGGTGCCGGAAAACATTTCAAATGTTGTCGCATCATACTCGCCGGAGTTTATTGTGACTCCACTGAGTAAAGAAGATGATCCGACTGGTAGATGCGATATCTTACTTCTGGAACATGTACCGCATCTCTTAGGAATTTCAAATAATTACGATGCAGTGCTTATCGGACCTGGCTTAGGAGTTGATAAGGAGACTGCTAAGGCAATTAATGACTTTATATTCAATTGTAAAATTCCAATGGTTATTGATGCTGATGCAATAAATTCCATTGGTTTAGGATTCAAATCAGATGTGCCAGCAATATTTACTCCCCATGGAGGCGAATTCATTAATCTGGGAGGACGTGACGCTTTGGAAGAATCCAATATACGTGATCTTGCGACGTCTATGAACTCAATAATTTTACTTAAAGGTGAGACGGATATAATCTCTAACGGCGAACGTATGAGATTGAACACTACTGGCACTCCTGCAATGACAACTGCAGGTACAGGAGATGTTCTTGCTGGCGTCGTTACAGGACTTCTTTCGAAAGGCATGGATGCATTTGATGCTGCGTGCTTAGGGGCATATATTTGCGGTAAGGCAGGAGAACACGGATTTGAAAAGAAATCTTATGGTTTAATTGCTACCGATGTTATAAACAGCATTCCCTTTGTTCTGAACAAAGGACTTAGGTAATAACAATGAATATTCAGCCGGTAAGCGGTATTCCTGCTCTTCGTTATGATAAGAAACTTATCATCGGAGATCTTCACATAGGAGTTGAATCACATCTTGGATCTAAGGGGTTTCATTTAGTATCTAAAACCTGGGACATGTTTGATTCAATAATTGATATTTCCGATGAATGTAACCGGCTTATCGTTCTTGGAGATATCAAAGACTCTGTGCCTGGTACATCTAAACAGGAATATCGAGAGATACCAGATTTCTTTGATAGGCTTCTTGAACATTTCGATGATGTTGATGTCGTCCGCGGAAATCATGATACGAATATAGAAGAATTTTTATCAGGTAGAGTCAGGATTCGACCTGCTTCTGGCCTAAAGATAGGAAAAGTAGGATTCATACACGGGCACACCTGGCCTTCTGAAGATGTTATGGATTGTGATACGTTGATTATGGCTCATAATCATCCTGCTGTAATGTTTCGTGACGGTGTAGGAAAGATTAGTACGGAACCTTGTTGGATAAGGGGAAAGTTTTTTGAAGGTCCGTTCGAAAGATACAGTAACCTACCGAAAGAGTTCATCGTAGTTCCTGCGTTCAATCGTATGCTTGGCGGTTCCCCTGTTAACGTCACGGGAGAGAGATTTTTAGGCCCATTGCTTAATAGCGACCTTGTTGACATCGATAATGCTCGCATTTATCTTTTAGATGGTATGAATCTTGGAAAACGTGAAGATATTCTTTTGACTGGACGAGATCGGTCCCGCTGGAAGAAATAAATTGAAAAAAGTAAAAAGTTTAAGTTGGAGGGATTTCTCCCTCCAGTTTTACACTCAGTCGCGGCTGACGCTGTTGAGCAGTGAACCATCAGAGCGTATGATGTCCGCTGTCATCGGCATCTGTCCGGGCAAGCTGTGGGTAGCACAAGAGTTACAGGGGTCATATGCCCTGAAAGCCATCTCTACCATATTCAGCAGACCAGGAGAAACCTCGAAGTTCTTGATCAAACCCTTTGCTACCTTTGCAATGTCACAATTGATTGGTCCATTGTTGTTGGTAGTTCCGACGATCAAGTTGCACCTCGTAACGATTCCTTCTTCGTCACAGTCGTAGTCGTGGAAGAGTATTCCTCTTGGAGCCTCGACAACACCAACACCACGTCCTCCAGGCTGGAGGTCGTGTCTCTTGATGTTCGGGTCCATGAGCTTGTCATCCTGCAACGATCTGACACACTTCTCTGCAGCGTAAATCATTTCTATGATTCTTGCCCAGTGAGTTACTAGTGTGTGTTGTACAGGTCCGTTTATTCCAAGATCCTTGAAGAATCCCTGGTAGTATTCGAACTCTGCTTGTGCAAGTGGCGTAGAGATGCTCTTCGCAACGTTCAACCTAGCCAAAGGAGCAGCGCGGTACAGACCACTTTCTGGGCCTGCAGCCATTCCCTTGTATCCAACGTTCTTGAGGAAGGGGAACTTCTGGTAAGTCCATTCTTCAGATGCTTCTGAAACGTGGTCAAGATAGTCGTCAGACATGAACTTTGCATACTCTTCGCCTTTCTGGTCTACAACCCTTATAGGTCCATCGTGGAACTCAAGTTGGCTCTTCTCGTTAACGATACCCATGTGATAGGTTTCGTTGTAGTAGAGATCAGTGTTAGTGATTATGTCGACATAATCCTGATTTCCAAGAACTACGTCCTTGAAGACCTTCATTGTGGTCTGAGAGAAATCAACGAGATCGTGTGCCATAGCCTCTAACTCTTTCTGTTCTTCAGCGTTTATAGGCTTGGTAACTCCACCGGGAACTGACATCACGGGGTGAGTTGCCTTTCCACCTATTATCGCCTGGATCTTCTGTGCCTTGGCACGGGTCTCTAAGACCGCAGCTCCAAGTTCAAGTCCAACGCGATCTACTACACCGAGAACATTTCTCTCTGCTACTGGTGCACCAGGTCCACAGACGAAGTCCGCGGACGCAAGAGCGTAGAAGTGAGCGATGTGGCTGTGTACGAAGTGAGCGTGGAAGAATGCGTCCCTAATGGTGAACGCAGCCTCAGTGGGTGTTGTGTTGTAACACTCATCGGCTGCTTTGGATGCAGCCATGTGGTGCGCTCCAGGACAGACACCGCAAAGTCTTGCAGTGATCTGGTTCATCTCAGTAACACGCCTTCCTACGCAGAATCTCTCAAAGCCTCTCAGCTCTGGAGTCTGCCAGTATGCGTTCTTTACGTTTCCTTCATCGTTTAGGAATATCTCGATCTTACCGTGTCCTTCAAGACGGGTAATTGGATCGATCAAAATCCTCTTCTTGTCTGTTTTCTTCTTTTCATCCCAAATAATTGGTGCGGCCATCTTACTGACCTCCTTCATCGACTGCTCTCTTGATCAGTGATTTAGACATAGAGAACGAATAGAAGTACCCAAGTGGGTCCTTTATTTGATCCATTATGTCATCAATTTCATCTTCTTTCATCAGGGGATCGCTTTCCTTAATGGGGAACAGTGAAGCAATCGCAGTAAATGCGCTTGATCCAAGTTCCTGAACATCAGGCGAAGGTCCATAACATCCACGGCAGGGTTGCCCTACTTTAGTGCATACTGCTCCACAACCACCCATGGTGGAAGCTCCAAGGCATAATATACCTAGATCAACCAAACACTGGTCGTTGTTCGTGTCTACTTCATATGGTTCCTTAACTTCAGTGATCCTCTTGTAGTCCTTCTTTCTGGGACACTCTTCACAAAGGGTCTTGGAAGTAACTCCGACCATGGTTCCCTTAGGTGGAAGTGCTATTCCGTTGTAGACCAAATCTGTGACAGCCTTAAGCAAGTGAGAGATGGACTCCTGTAAAGGAGGGCATCCTGGGATGTAATAATCTACGTCGATTATCTGATCCAATGCGTAAACTGTGTCGTACAACAAAGG
This sequence comes from Candidatus Methanomethylophilaceae archaeon, assembly GCA_035271005.1. Taxonomy (GTDB): domain Archaea; phylum Thermoplasmatota; class Thermoplasmata; order Methanomassiliicoccales; family Methanomethylophilaceae; genus VadinCA11. Next base: position 6,147 of record DATESF010000074.1, read on the forward strand.
TAGAGTGAGATCTCCCTCGGGTACGGTTGTTTTGGTCTGCGGAATTTGGGCTTTATCACTGTGATATTTGCTCTGGAACGATGCCGAACTGGGCGTCGTTTCATACACATATTTCAGGATTTCGTCTTTTCCACCTGGTACAAGGTTTGCAAGTGCCGGAGTTCCACCGAAACATGCACAAGTACCGTAAGAGACTACAATTGTAGACTTCTTTCTGAGAAGTCTTGCCATATGTTCGTTCTCTTCATTCCTTATTGCGCCGTTGATCATACAGACGGTTATCTCACCGTCTTCCATGGCTTCAACGTCCTGTTCTTTTCCATCGACAGCTATTGGCCAAAATACGACGTTAGCCATATCTTTGACGGTTAGAATCCTTGTGGATATGTCGAGAAGCGAAACATCGCATCCTCCGCACGCAGCAGCCCAATACATGGCAATGTTTATTTTGCCATTCTTGGGAGCTCCGGGCATCAAAGGTCCGAGATCTGCGGCTGCGAGTCCTATAGGCTCTTTATCAATAGCGCACATTTCAGATTCTGAGGTGCTAAGTTTTCCAACGCTTTTTGCAGTTGCTTTAGAGGAAGTAGATGCCTTAGCGGCCTTCTGTTCTTCTCTCTTTTTCTTTCTATCTGCCCACCATCCCATTTACTCAGCCTCCTGTACTTTGTCTACGGGAAGTTCGACCTTCACCAATGGTGTAGGGCCGAGCTCCTTTATTGTGTTTACAAATCCCGTTATGGTATCCTGGAACTTCGTAGATTCAGATGCGGATACCCATTCAAGCCTGAGCCTTTTAGGGTCAAATCCGTACTGCTGAAGTACGATTCTAAGGAGCGAGATCCTTCTTCTTGTTCTGTAGTTGCCTCCGATGTAGTGGCAGTCTGCAGGGTGACATCCTAAAATGATCACTCCGTCAGCACCTTTGGAGAATGCTCGAAGGACAAACTCTGGGTCTATCCTCGCGGAGCACATTGTCCGTATGATACGGAAATTCGTAGGCATTTGAAGCCTTGCTACACCTGCTCCGTCGGCACCCGCGTACGAGCACCAGTTGCAACAGAACGATACGATTTTTGGTTCGAAATCTGCCATTATAATCACTCTCCTCCGATTGGGTTAAGGTATGCATCTATCTCGGCGCATATCTGTGAGGTCTTGAAACCTGCCTGTTCCATAGCTCCGGAGGGACAAGCTGCAACGCAGCTTCCGCATGCCTTGCACAGAGCCGGGTTGACGTGGCTCTTTAGCTTTCCATTTCCGCAATCTATGATAGATATAGCGTTGTAGTCACAGCATCCTTCACAAACTCCACAACCGTCACACCTCATCTCATTAACAGATGCAACGATTCCTTCGGATATGCGGCTTTCTTTCGATATGATCGTAATCATTCTCGAAGCAGCGCCTGATGCTTGAGCCATGCACTCGTCCATAAATTTGGGCCAGTGCGCAGTTCCTGCGACGAACACACCTTCTGTGGCGAAGTCTACCGGTCTCAGCTTCTGATGGGCCTCAAAGAAGAAACCATCCTTGCTGAGCGGTACCTTGACCATTTTTCCAATCTCTTCTGTGGACTCGCGGTTAGGCGCGATACCTGCTGCGAGAACTACGGTGTCTACCGGTACACTGATTTCTGAGCCAAGGGCGCAGTCGTATGCAGTGACAACCTTTCCATCGTAAGATGGTAGGGCGTTCTCAACGGGGTATCTGACGAAATTTATTCCGAGCTTGGAGGCTAGGTAGTACAGTTCCTCGCGGAATCCGTATGTCCTAACGTCCTTGTGGAAGTATGTAACGTCTGCCATCGGGTTGGCCATCTTTATTTTAATCGCGTTGCGCAGTGCGCCCGAGCAACATACACGGGAACAATATGCGACATCGTCGTTTCTAGATCCGACACAGCTAATGAAAGCGATGTGTTCACCCTTGAATTTTCCAGCCGCGATCTTTTTCTCTGCCTCTAAAGTGGTCATGACCTTGGAGTCCTTACCGTAGTTGAACTCTGTAGGCTGATACTGTTCGGCTCCGGTTGCAAGCAACACGGCTCCTGCCTCGACTTCGGAACCGTCGGATAACTTCAAAATGAAGTTTCCTACGTATCCTGGAATGTCCGTTACGGTAACTCCAGTGTGTACCTTGATCAAGTCACAGTTGTTGACCTCATCGATTGTTTTCTTAAGGAATTCCGATACATCGATACCTTCTTCCTTATGATCGAAATTACGCGCAAATCCTCCGAGTTCCTTTTCTTTTTCGATAAGGACTGTCTCGAAACCTTGAGCTGCAAGGTCTAGAGCTGCTGTCATGCCAGTGATTCCTCCGCCGACCACCGCCGCCTTCTGTTTGACGGGGACGACCGATCCCTGTAGGGGTTCGAGGAGTATTGCTTTGGCAACTGCCATCCTTATTAGATCTTTAGATTTGTTTGTTGCAGCCTCTTTAGCCTGCATGTGAATCCAAGAGCACTGATCACGGATGTTTGCCATGTTGAAGAGGTACGGATTAAGTCCTCCATTACGGCAAGCCTCTTTGAACAAGGGCTCGTGAGTCCTTGGAGTGCATGATGCAACTACGACTCTGTTGAGATTTTCCGTCTTTATTGCTTCGGCTATCTCTTTCAGTGCGTCTTGTGCGCATGCGTATACTACATCAGTAGAATAGACTACACCGGGTAATTTCGAAGCGTATTCGGCTACTGACATTACGTCAACAGTACCTGCAATGTTCGATCCACAGTGACATGTCCATACTCCGACACGGGCTTCTTCTCCTGAAACGTCCTTCTCGGTAGGGTATACCTTGGGGGCACAGGGCACGAAGTCCTTACCTACAATGTATTTTCCTGCTTTTGCCGATGCACCGCTTGCTTCTGCAACCGATGTTGGGATGTCCTTAGGAGCTGAGAAAGCTCCGGTTACAAAGATACCTTTCTTTGTTGTCTCCAATGGATTGTAAACGCTTGTCTTACAGAATCCATATTCGTTGAGCTCAATACCGAGCATGTCAGCGAATTCTTGTGCTCCCTCAGGTGCAACGAGTCCAACGGAAAGAACTACGAGATCATACATCTCGGTAACTCCATTGTTGTCTGCATCTGTGAAGTTCACGTAGAGCTGTTTGGTGATTGGGTCTTCCTCTATGTTAGAAACACGGGCGCCTCTGATCATACCAATGTCATACTGGTCTTCAGCCCTGTGGATATAGTCTTCAAACTCTTTTCCATAGGATCTGATGTCCATGAAGTAGATGTCTTGTTCAACCTCTGGTATGTGTTCCTTAGTAAGCATTGCTTCTTTGGTAGCGTACATACAGCAGACAGATGAACAGTATTTCTTCCATCCCTCTTTCTGAGATCTGGATCCGCAACACTGAATGTAAGCGATTCTATTGGGGACTTCGCCGCTGGAAGGCATAACGATGCTTCCGCTGCTGCATCCAGAAGCGCACATGTATCTCTCTAACTCCATCGCAGTGATGACGTTATCGAATCTACCATATCCGTATTCGGATGCTATGCTAGCATCCCAAAGCGAGAATCCCGTTGCTGCGATTATCGATCCGACATTAAGGACGATTTCCTCATCCTTGTCGTCATAGTGGATCGCACCTTTTTCACAGGTCTTTGCGCAGATACCACACTTATCCTTCTGGATCATCCTGCAGTTGTCGGGGTCGATAATAGCGACCCTAGGTACTGCCTGTGCGTGGGGAATGTAAATAGCCCTTCTAGAAGAAAGTCCGTATTCGAACTCATCGGGGACATCCTTTACTGGGCACTTGAGTACACAGTCTCCGCATCCAGTACAATCGTCTGGATTGACGTATCTTGCTTTTTTGTTTACTGTAACTTTAAAGTCACCTGCTTTACCTTCGACGCCCATTACCTCGTGGTAAGTGAGCATAGAGATATTCGGGTGACCTGCACAGTCTGCCATTTTAGGGGACAGAATACAAGCTGAACAGTCGTTTGTTGGGAATGTCTTGTCAAGACGGGACATCTTTCCACCAATGGTTGGATCTTTTTCCACCAAGTAGACGTGTACGCCCCTGTCTGCAAGATCCAACGAAGCCTGAATACCTGCGATTCCTCCTCCGATTACTAATGCTGATTTAGTCAAATCTTTGCCTCCGTTAATTTAAGTGGTTTTTAACAAATATTAGTATAGGATTTCTTGATATTAACCCTTCTACGCAATAGCTATATACGAGTAAACTATAAAGTAATGACTTTTAATTTTGATATTTTCATAATCCCATAAAGAAATTTAGTAATTGTATTTTTTTACATGGCCAGCGTGTATAATATGCATTGTTTTTTCATATTAACTATTAGGCTAATTCTACAAATTTTATTGTAGCAAATGTAGCACTTAGAATAAAATCGTATGTTCAATCAATATACGTTGAATTGGGCCTACATATGTTTAAAATAGAAAATGTTTATCTACTAATAGATTGGACATATGGATGAAATAATTATACTGGGTATCTTTTCGATGGTGGCGATGGTGGTAACCATTGTACTATTATCTCTCCTTGACCGGATGCGTAAAAAGGTCTTATCAAAACATCGTTCCAGCGGAGGAGGTACTTATTTTTTGGATGATTCCGATTCTGAAAAGAAATGCGCCATCTGCCTTGGACGAATAAAAACCGATGCTGTCGCCGTATGCCCATGCGGTAAATTGTTCCATGACAGTTGTGCAGCTCCTACGAAGATCTGCCCTTATTGTGGAAAATCTTACAACCATATGAAAACCAGAGAACCAAAAAGAGCTAGATGTCCGATATGTGGACGGTTTCTTAGCGGCAGTATGTGTGCCTGTGGCGCTATATTTCCTAAACGTGATGACACCATTATTTGCTCATGCGGCAATACTGTTGACTGTTCTAGACCACTGTGTGGAAGATGCGGCGCCCTCTACGAAAAGGTGGAAAAGCAACCTATAAAAAAGCGTAAAGATAAAACAAGAGTTAACGATTGACCTTTGTGACAGTGAAAAGTAAACGTGGTAGAAGACGATATATTGTTTTCAAGATGCCCTTGGATGCTGACAGAACTTCGCTCTCTCGGGCAATACCAAACTTGCCACAAGTCAAAGTTATTCATTGTGATGAGGGAATGGCAGTTGTAAGATGTTCTCCTGAAGGCAGAGATGAAATTATCTCCTCGATCGAGAAAAAATTCCCTGATTCTAAGTCATTAAAGACGTCAGGTACGCTGAAAACCCTTAGAGATCAGTATGGCCCTCTAGGCAAACGTAGAAAGCCTTCACGTAAGAAAAACGTCACAATGAGATGAAATAATAATATAGTGAGTCTCCGGTCTACTCGCGAGTACAAAGGAGAACATATAATGCAACCAGGACAAATGGCTTATGACAGGGGGATAACAGTCTTCTCCCCTGACGGAAGGCTCTTTCAAGTTGAATACGCCCGTGAAGCAGTAAAAAAGGGCACAACAACCATCGGGCTCAAATACAAAGGAGGAGTCGCTTTAATTGTGGACAAAAGAGTGTCCAGTAGGCTTGTAGAACCTACATCCATAGAGAAAATCTACGATGTTGATGAACACATAGGCTGCGCTACATCCGGTCTAGTCGCCGACGCAAGAATACTCGTTAACGAGGCTAGAAAGGACGCGCAAGTCCACAAGATAACCTATGGAGAGAACATTTCTGTACAGATGCTCGTTAAGAGAATCTGTGACTTCAAACAAAACTACACCCAATTTGGTGGAGCACGCCCATTCGGAACTGCGATGGTCTTTGCAGGTATCGATGATACAGGCATCCATCTTTTTGAAACCGATCCATCTGGCGCACTCGTCTCATACAAGGCGACATGTGTCGGATGCGGACGCGCAGCGGTAATGGACATCTTTGAAAAAGAATTCAAGGACGATATGAAGTTCGCAGATGCTTTGAAGCTCGGCCTCAAGGGACTTGAAGCGGGACTAGAAGGAAAACCAGATGCAGAAACTTTAGAGATAGCTGTCGTAGAGACGGGTAAGAAATTCCGTAGACTCAAAGTCGAAGAAATCTCTAAGCTTCTAAAAGAGTGAAATAGAAATGGTTAATCTAGACGACGCCATAATCGCTAGACTTGAGAGTCACGGTGAAACCTTCGAAATATTATTGGACCCTGCAGCGATGGATCTCATCAAACAGGGTACAGAAATAGATCTCTCCAAGTATCTGGCGGTTGAGGATGTTTTTAAGAACGCAAATACGGGGACTCATCCCCCAGAAGATAAGATAAAAGAAGTTTTCGGCACAACAGACCCACTCGAAATAGCCAAAAGGATAATAGAGAAGGGAGAAGTGCAGATTACTACTGAGCAGAGAAGAGAGATGTTGGAGTCGAAGCGCAGGCGGATAATTACACATATTGCCGCCAACGCCATCAATCCACAGACCAAACTTCCTCATCCGGCGCAGAGGATAGAAATGGCGCTGGACGAAGCGAGGTTTCGGCCTGACCTGTTCAAACCTATGGATAAAGAGATCGATGAGGCCATGAAATTGCTTAGACCTCTGCTCCCCATAAAATTCGAAATGAGCAAAGTTGCAATAAAACTGAGCGGGAACGACTACGCTAGGTGCTATGAAGAAATAACGCACTACGGCGTCGTTCAAAACGAAGAATGGGGAAACGACGGCTCTTGGATGGGGCTTATGGAAGTCCCAGCTGGACTTACATTAGAACTATCCGAAAAGCTGAAGCATAAGACCAAAGGAACAGCATCTGTAAAGTTGCTTAATTAAATTCAAGAAGTGATAAAATGGATAATAGAAACGCAAGAAAACCCCGCGAGGTCGTCGTCCCAGGAGATATATTGGACGATGGTAAACTAAAGGCGGGAGAAAACACATATGTTCTGGGTGGCGAGATCCGCGCAGGCATACTAGGCGTAAAAAGCGTACGCCAAAACATTATCAGGGTCATTCCTCTCGGGGGACGATATATGCCTGTGACAGGAGATACGATTATAGGAGTTGTCAACGACATAGGATCATCCAACTGGATGGTTGAGGTCGGCGCACCCTACCCCGCACCGCTTCATGTGAGCGAAGTTCCGTGGAAAGTAGCATTTGGAGACACATCAAAATACCTGAATATAGGGGATGTTGTCATGCTGAAGATTCTAATGGTTGACGAAGGCAACAAAATTTCTGTCACCATGAAAGATTCCGGACTCAGAAAACTTGAGGGCGGAAGACTTGTAGAGATATCCCACACGAAGATCTCAAGAGTCATCGGAAAGAACGGATCGATGATACAGATGATCAAAAACCTCACCGACTGCCGCATATTCATAGGGCAGAATGGTGTGATTTGGATCGACGGCGACGGCGAGAATGCAGATGTGGCCGTTAAAGCCATTGAAATGATCGACGACGAAACGGTACAGGCTAACCTTACCGAACGCGTAAAAGAATTTTTAGAAAAAGAGATCCCTCAGCAAGAGGAAGATAAAGAAGAGGGAGATGAGCAATCATGAGCGAAAATAGTGATATGACATTAGTTGACAAAAAAGGCATAAGGATTGACGGAAGAACCGCGGAAGAATCCAGACCTGTAAAAATAGAAGCCGGCGTACTCAAGAACGCTGATGGCTCGGCATATGTCGAGATCGGAAAGAACAAGGTACTTGCAGCAGTCTACGGACCTAGAGAGTGCCACCCTAGACACATGCAAAACCCTACTAAGGCTATCGTGCAGTGCAAATACAACATGGAAGCCTACTCGGTAGACGACAGAAAGAGACCAGGTAACGACAGAAGATCTATCGAGATTTCTAAAATTACCGCTGAAGCTCTGGAGAATGTTATTCTTACTGGCTTATACCCACGAGCATCGATAGATGTTTACATAGAGATTTTACAGGCTAACGCTGGAACCAGATGCGCTGGACTTACCGCCGCAGCTGTTGCACTTGCAGATGCCGGTATTCCTATGAAGGATATCGTAGCCTCGATTGCAGCTGGAAAAGCAGACGGACACGTGCTTCTTGATCTTAACAAAGAGGAAGACAACTTTGGTGAGGCAGATGTTCCTATGGCCATAGTCCCAAGCACTGGAGAAATAGTTCTCTTGCAGATGGACGGAAACATGACCCGTAAGGAATTTGATCGCGCTATTGAACTAGGCGTCAAAGGATGCAATGACATTTACAAACTGCAGAAAGACGCTCTAAAGAGACGTTACAGTGCAGATGATGAGGAGGATGATTCCGATGAGCAGTGAAATTATTTCAGAGATAAAACGCGATTACATAGTCAACCTACTCAAAGAGGGCAAGAGGACCGATGGTCGCGGAGTTAAGGATGTTAGAGATATAAAGTTCGAGATCGGTCTAATAGAGACTGCAGATGGTTCCGCAAAGGTCTCATTGGGAGACACTACCGTAGTATGCGGAGTGAAACTCATTCCAGGTACTCCATACTCGGACAAACCAAATAGCGGCGTTATGACCACAGGTGCAGAACTTATCCCCATGGCACATGCTTCTTTCGAATCTGGTCCACCAGGAGAGAAAGCTATTGAAGTTGCCCGTGTGGTAGACCGCGGAATACGCGAATCAGGAATGATTGACGTAGATAAGTTATGCATAACACCAGGACAAGAAGTATGGATGTGCTACATCGATATCTACGTCATCGACTACTGCGGCAATCTATTCGATGCCTGCAACCTTGCAGCTGTACTTGCTATCAAGAATGCTATCGTTCCAGGAGAACGTTATGGCAAGGGCGAAGACAAACCAATGCCCTTTACATGCACTCCCATCTCAGTAACGTCTGCAAAGATAGGAAAGAACTTAATAATAGACCCAAATTTCGACGAGGAGCACATTGCTTCTGCACGTCTTACCGTCACCACAGATGATGATGGAAACTTCAGGGCTATGCAAAAGGGTGGTCAGGGCTCAATATCCCTTGACGAGCTCAGCTCCTGTCTAGACGCAGCCGTCGAGACTGGAATCAAGATCAGAAAAATAATCGGGTGAAATAAATGTCTAAAAGAACCAAAAAGGCCGGAACCGCCGGAAGGTTCGGCGCAAGGTATGGTGTCGTCGTCCGCAATAGAGTAAAAACTATCGAAGCTCATCAGAAGATGAGACACGAATGCCCTGTATGCCACCACGTATCCGTAAAGAGAGTATGCTCTGGAATATGGGAATGTAGCCGTTGCAACACTAAATTTGCAGCATGTGCTTACACACCTAAAACCAGAAAGAACATCTCTAAGGTGTCGGAGCAGTAAACATGTCTGATTACAGATGTGCAAAGTGCAATGAACACCTAAGGAACGTTAATGCGCTGGGCCTCCAGTGTGAAAAATGCGGATCTAAGATCTTCTTCAAGGAGAGGCCGAACATAAAGAAAGTCCTTAAGTCAGACTGATCGTATGCTGACCGCTGTCCTCAGGATCGGGTCCGTAAATGCTGAAAGCATAGTTGCTTCAGTAGGGCCCGAGACAGGGGAGCTCCCTCGTACGCACGTTTCTGTGCGTTCAGAGGGAGAAGCGGCCATAGTAGAGATATCAGCCGCAGACTCCTCAGCAATGAGGGCTGCGTTGAACTCTTATTTAGAAAGCATAGCGATAATAGAAGACATAGAGAACATAACAAAGTGATAACCATGAACGGAATAAGCCCCCAACTCCAGAACCAGATTACTCAGTTCCAGCAAATACAGCAGCAGCTACAGAACGTCAATGCCCAAAAAGGACAGATGGACACACAGCTCAGAGAACTGAGGCGCACACTGGAAGAACTTGAAAAAGCCACAGGAGACGTCTACAAGAATGCAGGCTCGCTCCTAATTAAAGTAGCAGACAAAGATGCTATCAAAGCGGACATCGAAGAATCCATCGAAACTTTAGATATTCGCGTTAAAAGCATGGACCGTCAGGTCAAGACTTTACAGGAAAAGTACAAGTCCCTTCAAGAGACCATTAATAATGCTCTTGGGAACGTAAATCCTGTGAACGAAGAAGAGTAAAATAATTTACGGGCCTTTGGCCCGGAATTTATATTTTAAATTGTGTCATAGCGACACTGTAATTGTTATTTAGTCGTAATTAGTTGTAGTTTTTATGGATGCTCTACGTGTAGAAAATGTACATAAGTTCTACGGAAGTATAGAAGCAGTAAAAAACATAAGTATCTCCGTTAAAGAAGGAGAGATCTTCGGACTTATCGGACCTAACGGTGCAGGGAAAACTACTGCTCTGAGGATGATATCTACACTAATTACAATCTCGTCAGGAACAATATCAGTTTGCGGTCATGACGTAGCTACCGAAGGCGATAAAGTTAGAAAATGTATTAGTTATCTACCGGAAGATGCAGGTGCCTACAAGGATCTGACTGGTCGTACGTATCTACGTTTTATTGCAGGTTTTTTCACAGATGGAGAGGATACTAACAGAATGTGCCAGAAAGGAATGGACATTGCTAACTTAGGAGATAGAATAGATAGTAAAGTCAACACCTACAGTAAAGGAATGATGAGGCGATTGTTGATCTCTCGAGCAATTATGACTCAACCTAAATTTGCAATAATGGATGAAGTCACTTCCGGCCTTGACGTTATGAACGCTCATGATATTAGGGAACTAATTCGCGAAATAGCAAAATCTGGCGTGACCGTTCTACTTTCATCCCATAACATGTACGAAGTGGAATCCCTTTGCGACAGAGTGGCAATGATAAACAAAGGGGAGATAATCATGCAGGGAACTCCAGCGGAACTACTTGAAAAGTATGACGCGAAAAACCTTGAAGAAGTATTCATCAAAGGAGTGAAGTCCGTTGAATAAACTTCTTAATTTAATGAAAAAGGAGCTAAGAGAGCTTCTGAATATTGAATCTATAATGTCCATAGTCGTGGTCATGATCATTTTTGTAGGACT
>DATESF010000075.1:0-4777 GCA_035271005.1 Candidatus Methanomethylophilaceae archaeon
GTATAAATTGGATTAACGATTGCTCCAAAATCATTCACTAGAATGTTGTTACCTGCCGCATTATAACGTCCAGGAACAGTAGCCACATTATCGAAAATTTCTTTGATATGTAATATCTCTTCCTGTTCAGCTAATCCAGACAGCGCTATGCCGTTAGAATTCATTGCAGTAAGAGAACCAACCACAAATGACCCAGCCACTGTGGTTAAAGTGGTTTCGACGCCGAGAACGATTTCCAAGTCTCTTATGAAACCTGGATCTGCGTCCCCGGCGACAATTGCTATGTTCTCTCCAGCTGCGGCGTACACGCCGATGTTGCAGTTTCCTCCGTAGCGGGAAAGTCTTATCAAGTTTATCACTCAGCTAGAGTTACTTCAACAAGTCCATCATCGAATTTAATGGCCTTTACGGTCACTCTCGATGGTGGGTTGCGTATACCGTTTTCCCAGAGTTTCTCATTGAGTCCAGTATCCAGCCAAACGTGTTCAGCGTCAACTTTCATGTGTCTCATAATGTGTTCTCTGACTTCTTTTACGGCACGCTTTGCCCTCTTTGTACGAGGTGCTTGTTTCGTCTTCCTGAGCGGAACAACGATGATTCTTTCGATTTCATCAGCCATTAAAATCACTCCTTAAGTTTTCCAGTGCGCCACGATCTCCTCTTGGGGTGGCGGAGGAATTGTCTGTTGGTCCTTATCATAACCCATGCCGGAACACGGCGGTTTTGTTTGACCTTTTTGTTAAGCCTAGCTTTCATTGCAGGCGGTTTAGTGCTTGACATTTTTATCTCCTCTCGATTTTGATTTCCCTTTTCTTAGGGGCGATTTGTCTGAGAAGTTCTTTGAGCATATCATCTGTAATGACCTTTTGCAGTCTACCTGACTGTGCAAGCTGTATCAGCTGATTCTCCACCGTTTCCGCGTGACTAGGATCTGCTAATTTAACGTTAGCTAGTCTGTCACGTGCTTCAGGTGTAAGGATCTGCCTTAGAATTGCTTGCCTCTGTTCATTTATCTGTTCTCTCTGCTCTTGGGCCTGCTGTTGCTGGGCCATTTGCTGTTGTTGTGAACCGCTCTGCTGTTGCATCTCGGCCATTCTTCTTTGTCTTAAAGCTTCAAGTTCAGGGTCATTCATATGCTCAACTCCTCATTCATTCATTTCGTCGTAAACCTCTTTGGCCGCGTTATCAAGAAGGGATTGTCCAGCAGGTGAAATAGATCTACCCTGCTTTTCCTTCGAAACAAGCAATCCTGCTGCTTCGAGCTGCATCATGCATTTTCTTGCGATGTTGCGGCTTCCTTTCACTGCCCTATTGGGCATTGACCCTTTATCAGCGAACCCACCGTACTCAGCTGCGAGACGGGAGGAACCCATAGGTCCTTTCACGTAAAGCTTCCTTAGGATAGACGCGGATCTAGTGAACCACCAATCTTCCTGTACCGGAGCTTTTTCAGTGTGCCTGCCGGTTTTTGCATACTCAGCCCACTCCGGGGGGACGATATTATCGTTTCCCTTGAGTTTTTCGGCCGTTTTAAGTATAAGTTTCTCGGCGGGAACATCATAGACAGTTACCATGCTTGTACCTCATGTGTCCGAAATATGCGAACAACAGCATTGGTATTGTTGTAGTGTATAAAAGCATTGCTAATAAAATAGGATTTTGCTTAACCCACACGTTCGGTTTTTGACCCCCGTATGGACTGCAGACGAAATATCTGCCACGGCACCATGTATGAACAAGGTGAACTCCGTGATTGAAGTGATTACTTCGACGTATATTAACTATTTGTATTCAAAATAACAACAAATAACCTATTAAACAAAAAGGATGTATCAATGAATATGACCAATGAACAAAAAGCATTCTGCACTCAATGTGGCGCCTCTTTAGATCCAGGTTCTGCATTTTGTTCTGAATGTGGTAACAATGTGGCTGAACCTGATCACATATACAATTCAGGGCCAAATCAAGCACCTAATTCAAATTTTGTTTATGGTTCTAGCGATATAGCAAAAACCAAAGCTGAAAGTCGTATGATATTTATCTATATCCTAATGGTTGGATATCTCTTCATAGGTTTACTACTAGCTTCCACAGGAATCTTATATGATCAACTTATGGAAATCATTGGTTCTGATCCTGCACTAATAGATATGATAGAATCTAGCGGCGTTAGTTACGCAGATATGGTCCTTTTGACTGATGCCATGTTAACGTTCGGAATACTCGTTGCTGTATCCGTAGCTTTGGTAATGGTCAGTTTGGTCTTATCCGTAATGAAGACTAAACATAAGATAGCCGTAATATTTTCTGCTGCTGGGTCTTTCGTACTAATAGTAACATATCTAAGCGGAATATCAGATGGAATATTCTTAGGTATTATAGGTCTAATAGTAACATATTTGTTATACCTTACAAAACCAGCATTTATCGATTGAAACTTTTTAAATAATATTTCTAGTTATTAATAACTAGACATTTATTTTTTTAAAAATATCTCTTTTTTCAGCATTCCGTGAGTATCAAAACTGATGTATGACGTCAGAATAATAGAAAGGGTAACGCAGATAGTAGTCGATGTGTAGATAACGAGCATCAGTGCGATCTGGTAAGTAATAGCAGTCATTGGAGACAATCCAGCGATCAACTGTCCAGTCATTAATCCTGGAAGAAATACAATACCCATTACAGCAACATTCCCAAGAGAAGGTTTAAGTGCAGATTTCAGTGCGACTCTGAAATGTGGCAATAACGCCTCTTTTCGCTGTGCTCCAAATGACAAAGCAGACACATACCGATTTTCGTTTCTCTGCAAGTCACTATAAAAAAGAGATGTGGCTATTATGGTCCCACCAAGAGAATTACCTAAAAGCATACCGCCTATAGGAATTAGAAATCGAGCTTCAGAAAATCCGCCACCTTGAAGAACAAGTACTTCAAAATAGATTAAAGATAGAACAGTTGCAATGATGAAGGCAACAACAGTTGGCAAGTAAAGTTTTTTGATACTCACGTCTTGTTTGCGTACCGTTTCGTAAGCTGCAACGGTAATCATTACACACAACCATAGTACGTTCAGTACTGGATTGTTGTATTCAAAGAGAATAGTGAGAAAAACCCCTGCAAGAGCCAGTTGCACAGACATCCGAAAAAAGGACCATACAGTCTCTTTTATTAGCGGAAGGCGGGTTTTATGCATAATATAGATCGGTATCGCAAGCAAAAGAAATGCGAAGACGATACCCGTTATAGTTATGTCAGTTGCAGTCATTGTTATTTACCTCCGACAGTAACGATGCGAACTTCTTCATGGTACCAGGTATCGTCATGGGATATTGCGATGACAGTCCAGTCTTCACGAGAAAGAAAATAATCTGCAACTTGTTGTTTCATCGGACCGTCGAGAGCCGCAGTAACCTCATCCAGGAAAAAGACCGTTCGTTCAAGTAGTAAAGAGATTACGATTACGATTCGTTGTTTCTCTCCGCCTGAAAGTGATCGAAAATCTTTGTCGAGAATAGTTTCTTCCAATAAGAATAGATTGAGATATTCTACTAGGTGGTCTTGATAAGGAATTGTTTTGTTTGTATTGTACGTAAATACACTTTCGATAAGATCTCTAACAATTCCTTCTCCGATGTCGGTATCTTGTGAGATGTATGCTGTTTCCTGTCGTATAGTCTGCAAAACATCCCCATTGATTACTTTCGTTCGATAGAAAACTGTGCCTACATCTGGTCTGGCATATCCTTGTGCCATTTTCAGAAGGGTGGATTTTCCTGATCCAGACGGTCCTTTGATAACGACTTTATCTCCTTTGTTAACGACAAGAGAGAATTTGTCGATAATGGTTTTTCCATCATATACAACGGAGACATTATCGTATTTGATTATTTCTTCTTTCATAGCGTCCGTTTTCCTTTTTCCTTTTAGAAAGTCCGCCAGAATATAACGTTAATATCTGGAACATTTACATCTTTATGTTTCTAAGTTTAATCAACTGAATGATCCACTTACATAATCCTTGGTTAGTTTATTCTGAGGGTTATTGAATATCTGATCAGTTTCACCAAATTCTACGAGCCTGCCGAGATACATAAATCCCGTATAATCGGCGATACGCATAGCCTGTTGCATATTGTGAGTAACAATTACCACAGTATAATCTTTCGATAACTGTATAGCTAATTCTTCTATCTTTTTTGTTGCTATGGGATCTAATGCAGAGGTTGGTTCGTCCATCAATAAGATTTCGGGGTTGATAGATAGTGCACGTGCGATGCAAAGTCTCTGTTGCTGACCTCCAGAGAGTTTCATTGCGTAAGAATTCAAGCGATCCTCCACTTCACTCCACAAAGCTGCTTTCTTTAGAGATTCTTCAACTATCTGATCAAGTTTCTTTTCATCCCTTATTCCATGGATTTTAGGACCATAAGTAACGTTATCTCTTATCGTCATAGGAAAAGGACTGGGACTTTGAAATATCATGCCTATATGAGACCTTACTTCCAGCACATCCGCGTCAGGCGCGTATATGTTCTTGCCGTTATATTCAACGAGGCCTTTGACCTTACAACCGTCTACGAGATCGTTCATTCTGTTGAATACTTTTAACAGAGAGGATTTACCGCATCCAGATGGACCAATTAGAGCTGTTATCTTATTCCTCCTTATAGGCATGGAGACGTCATAAAGAGCTTGATTTTCTCCATACCATAGATTAAGATTCTTGACATTTACTGCTAGTTCTGATTTTCCTATCAATGTAATCACCAAT
>DATESF010000076.1:0-4185 GCA_035271005.1 Candidatus Methanomethylophilaceae archaeon
CCATCACCGATGAATAATACGTCTTTTTTCTCTAAATTATAGAACGAAGTGCAGACCTCTAGACATTCTGGATCAGGTTTCTGTTTAGTGACGCTATCATGTCCAATAATGTGATCAAAATACTGTATTAGATTATGTATCGTCAGCACATCCTTTGCTCTTTCACAGGTGCTTCGCGTAGCAATACACATAGGCAATCCTTCGTCAGCTATTCTTTGTAAAGCATAACGTGTATCCGAATAAGGTATACTATTGGGGTTAAGGGAATTTTTGTATTCTGTGTACATAGCATTCTTGAATGTTTCGTATTCCGTGTTTGGAGTCACGAACCTACTATACGTTGCGTAAAGTGATTCTCTCGTGAAGTTAACGAGTTCGTTAGGATCATATTCGAAACCTAGTTTTTCAAAAACTCGTTTATAGCATGTGACAAGACCATTAGACGAATCAACGAGCGTACCGTCCAGGTCAAAAATATACAATAAATAGCCCTTCATTTTAACATGTAATGTATTTCTCATTATTCTGTTTTTCCCAATTAAGCTATTTCTGATGTGTTCTTTGTTTGAAACATAGTAATGTTGCGGCGTGATCTAAAAAGATCACGGGCTGCGCTCCGCCATCATTATGCCGTTCTTTGCAAGTTCTTCTTTACTTATGCCCACCATTGCTTCTCCAATATCATATGATACTTCAGCTATGATTTTCGGTTTATCGTAGTTTTCTACTGCTTTAACAATGGCAGACGCCCTTCTAGCAGGATCACCGGATCTAAATATGCCAGAGCCTACAAACACTCCGTCAGCGCCTAATTGCATCATCATTGCTGCATCGGCAGGTGTAGCTACTCCACCTGCAGCGAAGTTTACAACTGGAAGCTTTCCGTTACTGTGCACATATTTTATCAATTCTAATGGAACCTGATAAATTTTAGCGGCTTCGTATATTTCTTCAGTTAGCAGTGATTTTACATAACGTATATCGGAACTGATATCTCGCATGTGATTAACTGCCTGAACTACATCTCCTGTACCAGGTTCGCCTTTGGTACGAATCATAGAAGCTCCTTCGGATATTCTTCTTAATGCTTCTCCGAGATCTCTTGCGCCGCATACGAAAGGCTTACTGAAAGCGGTTTTGTCAATGTGATATATTTCATCAGCTGGAGATAGGACTTCACTTTCGTCTATGAAATCTATTCCAATGGCCTCAAGGACCTGCGCTTCAACAAAGTGGCCGATACGGCATTTTGCCATGACGGGTATTGAAACCACATCCTGAATAGATTTTATCATCTTCGGATCGCTCATCCTCGAGACTCCGCCTTCAGAACGGATGTCCGCAGGGATACGTTCCAATGCCATGACTGCACAGGCGCCTGCATCTTCCGCAATAGCGGCCTGTTTTGGTGAAGTAACGTCCATAATTACGCCGCCGGACAATTTTCTTGCGATTTCCTTGTTAATCTCGTATCTGCTTTTTTCCATGATTTCGCCCGCGTATTTCTTTGTATACTCAATCAATGAACACTGTACTTAAATTCACTGTAGAAGGACGACTATATACACATTATTTATTAACTTTCGAATCAATTTGAATTCTCAGTACTATGAAAACCGACATTGAGATAGCTTATGACATCGAAGCAAAGACGATAACCGAGGTAGCTTCAATGATCGGCCTATGCCAGGATGATTTCCTTCCTTACGGAAAACATATGGCAAAAATTCCACTAGATGTTTTAAAACGTTTTGAAAACAATAAAGATGGTAAACTAATTGTTGTTACGGCGATTACTCCCACACCAGCTGGCGAGGGAAAGACGGTTACGACTATCGGACTTATTCAAGGGCTTGGTAAAATTGGAAAGAAAGTCATAGGTGCTTTAAGAGAACCTTCTTTGGGGCCGGTGTTCGGTATCAAAGGCGGAGCTACTGGCGGAGGAATGTCCCAGGTATATCCGATGTGGAATATCAATCTGCATTTTACAGGCGATATTCATGCAGTATCAGCAGCTCATAATCTTCTCTCTGCAATAGTGGAAAATCATCTTGTAAAAGGCAATGAGCTCAATATTGATTCAACACGTGTTATGCTAAAGAAAGCCATGGATATGAATTCCAGAGATCTTAGAAACATTGTCCTGGGACTCGGTGGACGTACTTTAGGCGGAATACCTCACGAAAGCGGATTTCTAATTACCTCTGCATCTGAAATATCTGCAATACTGGCACTTTCTACAGGATACGATGATCTACGTTCAAGATTGGAGAATATAGTCGTAGCGTATAACTTGGAAGGAGACATGGTTACTGCAGGTGATTTGGGTTGTGTTGGAGGAATGATGGTTTTATTGAAGGATGCCATGTGTCCAAATCTTGTTCAGACTTTGGAAGGAGAGCCAGTTTTCATACATGGATTCCCATTTGCTAATATTGCTCACGGTGCCAACAGTATAATGGCTACTAAATCTGCACTTAAACTTAGCGATTATGTAGTAACCGAGGTTGGATTCGCTTCTGACCTAGGCGGAGAGAAATTTATGGACATCGTTTGCAGACAGTCTGGCATATCACCGGACTGTGTGGTTATTGTGGCCTCTGTTCGCGCGCTAATGATGCATGGTGGAGCAGACCTTAAGGATGAAAAAACTTTGACTGTAGATAGTCTTAAAACTGGACTTGTTAACTTGGACAAACACATAGAGAATATGAAGATTTATGGAGTTCCGTTAGTAGTAAGCATAAATAAATTTGAATCTGACTCTCATGAAGAGATAAAAGTAATAAGTGCCAGATGTAAAGAACTTGGCGTAAAATGCGTAGTGTCTGAAGCCTTTATGAAAGGAGGCGAAGGAGCCGTAGATTTAGCTAACATAGTTACTGAAGAATGTTCTAAGCCTAAGGATTTCAAATTCCTTTATGAGGATAACGATTCACTAAAGAAGAAGATCGAAACAATAGCTACTAAGATTTACGGCGCAGGAAGTGTATCTTACTCAGCTGCAGCTGAAAAGACGCTTATTGACCTTGAAAAAAGAGGTTTTGGAAAACTTCCTGTATGTATAGCAAAGACCCAGGCGTCCCTTACCGACAATTATAAAATTAAAGGTGCGCCAAAAGGATGGGATTTGAATGTTCGTGAAGTTCACATATCTGCTGGTGCAGGATTCGTTATTCCTATCTGCGGAGCAATGTCACTTATGCCTGGATTACCGTCGATCCCTGCTGCAATGAATATGGATATCACTAAAAGTGGGAAAATAACTGGATTAAAGTGATATTATCGGCCATCGGCCATATCGTACCAGCGGTCTGCTTCCTCGCGGTTCACAGTTACGCCGTCGCCGGCGGTGTACATATTTCCTAAAAGTATCTGAGCGCCCTTGTTGTCGTTCATGGCAGCTGAAACCAACCAGTCTACTGCGTTATCAACATCCTTTTCAAAACCGCATCCGGTCTTGTAGAACTGCCCCAAAACAAACTGTGCATCTGCATGTCCTCGTTCTGCTGCTTTATTCACCCATTTAGCAGCTTCTTTAAGATCCCGAGGAACGGAATCTCCTTCAAAATAGATTAGACCCAGGGAGTATTGCGCTCTAGGATCTCCATCTTCTGCAGGGACTCTGAAAAGCTCTGCAGCCTTCACAATATCCTTTTTCACACCAATTCCGCGGAAATACATCTTACCCAGATAATACATGGCGCTACGGTTTCCACATTCAGCAGCGCGCGAGAACCAATCTGCTGCTGCCGCAAGATCCTTGTTGATGCCTTGACCTCTTGCATACATCAATCCAAGACAGAATTTTCCGTCTCCGGATCCTGTTTTTGCAGCCTTTAGAACAATTGAATAAGCGTAAGCATAATCTTTTTCTGATCTGCCTCTGAGCACAGCCTTCACCCACTCCAGGGATTCTTCGGAGTCGCTATCAGATTTTGATCGGACTTTGCTCATATTAAAAGTAGAAGACGGTTCCAATATATTATTTACTTATGTTAAAGTTCCAGATCCACCTCATAGAATACGAAAGTGATAAAGATAATAGAAATAATCGACGGTTATGATGGAACAGGTCGTAGACGGCCATTCAGTTGAAAATATATCTCGAATTTACATGGATATCGACAGTGAAGAATATGATCTAAAAAATGCCTGTTTATTACTTAAGGAATTATCTATAAG
>DATESF010000077.1:0-11794 GCA_035271005.1 Candidatus Methanomethylophilaceae archaeon
GTCACATTCCGATAACCCTAACAGAAAAACTGCTTACGATCTAATTTCCGCGTATAAAGGGGATATGTTAATCAATATCGATTCACAGGCTCCTAACGAAGTATACAAAGAATCATTGTTTAAAGGTCAAATATACAAAGACCCAGTATCGATAAGATCAGAAGTTGTTCACGACGATTCTAGGTTTGATTTCTTTATAGAGAATAATGAAGAAAAGATATTTACTGAAGTAAAAGGCGTTACGTTAGAAAAAGACGGTAAAGTGTTATTTCCTGATGCACCCACTGAGAGAGGTGTAAAGCATCTCAGAGGTCTGGCACGTTGTATATCTGAAGGTTACAAGGCAACAGCTGTGTTCATAGTTCAGATGTCCGAAGCTGAATACTTTATTCCGAATTACGAGATGCATGAAGAGTTCGGAACAGCACTAGAGGACGCAGTCTCAGCAGGGGTGGAGGTTGCAGCTTATACTTGCAACATAACTGAAGACTCTTTAGATCTGGCACAACGCATTCCAGTTAAACTTAGGAACGGCACAACTCTATAAGTTTTCTGATTCTTTCCTGAGTCTCTTCGGCAGGTGTTGTTGTATTCACTAAGAACATTCTACATTCGTCGAAATATTTTCTTAGGAATTCCATCCTTAGTTTCATCTTTTCTTCCGTACGGATCATCTGATGAGGATTACATAAATCGTGCTCCGTCATGTATTCTATCGCCTCATCCGTATTGAATTCCGTATCAAGACGTGCATCGTCATAATCACGTTTTAAGAAAATTACAGTTCTTATCGAAGTAGATGGCATAACAGCAGACTCGCCGTGAACCCACCTAATGTTTGCTACGCAACGACCCTTGTTATCGAACTCTGTGCACGCAACTAGTGGCTTGTATTCTTCCCATACGTCGCCGATATCCGCGTCTATGTAACAGTTGCGTTCAGAGGCAAGTGCATCAGGTCTACCATTACCAAGAACTACGAAGTACCAGTCGTCAGATATAAGACGTGCATTAGGCATTCTCAGAAGTCCCCAAGACTGAGTTGTCTTACCTGTTTTAGAAGGAGCTATCAGCGTAACACCAGCACCGTCGATGTCTATAGCAGCACCGTGAATAGAATGAATGTTATGAACGTCTTCTAATAAGTTACCAGTAACGCCTAGAGCAATACTTTTTACCCACCCGTAGTAATCAAAGTTATAGATGAATACGGTGGAACTATAGGGATCATAATCCACGTGAGAATCCTCATCTGGGTCTGTAACTTCGTAAGCTCTAGCATGAGAACGTACACGGTCGCTCATAGAGAAGAAGTTCTCAGTCCACATCTCTATGTATTTCCTGTTTTCAGTATACAATTGAAAACACACTCCGGAGATGTCGGCTTTTGACGTAAAGAAATTTCTGTTAGAATATTTATCTCTGAGCTCACGCACTTTTTCAGTGCTTATTATATCGACCCTGTAACTCATCTTATCATAGCCGTATCTTTATGCATCTATTAAACAGAGGGCGAAAATTGTACGAAACAGTGTCCAATCATCTAATTTCGATGACCTTGTTAAACATATTTTTTAGACTCCAATCAGCCAATTCCTTTAGAACTGGGAGTAATGATCGACCTCTATCAGTAAGAGAATATTCCACCCATGAAGAGCCTTCTTTGATTTCGTTACGTTCAATTACTTTATCGGCAGTCAACTCTCTTAGCTGCTTAGTAAGAATCCTCGGAGATATCGGCGGTATTTTTTTCCTGAGTTCGGAGAACCTTAAAGTTTCGTTTTTTGCGAGCAGACATAATATGGTAACTTTCCATCTGCCCTCTATAATAGACATAGTTGCGTCAACTGCACAATCATAACGTGGTTCACTGCTCATATCACATAATAGTAACAAAAGGATATTAAATCATTAGTTTGATATCACGTATATCGAAACTGAGGTAAATTCATGTCTGAAATCATAGCAATAATTAGTAGCCCAAGAACAGGATGCAATTCGGAAACCATATCTAGAGCAATCGCAGAAGGCGCTGAAGAAAATGGAAAAACGGTAAGATTTGTGCACATTAAAGATTTAGATCTGAATCCTTGTCAAGCTTGCAACTATTGTAAAAAGAACAATAGATGTATTCTGACCGACGGAATATCTGAATTGCTTGAAGACATAAGAAAATGTGACGGGTTGATACTTTCTTCTCCACTTTATTTCGGTCAAGTATGTGCTCAATACCGTGTATTTGAAGACCGTCTTTATTCTGGAATAGGTCCTGATGGAAGCAACATACCAGCTGGTAAAAAGATAGTTTCTGTTGTAACTTGCGGTGCTGACTTAGAAGGTTCACAACGCGAAGCAGATCGTATGAACTTAGTATTCTCAAAATATTTTGGTGGTGTGCCCGTAGGTACGATGATATCAAAAGATGATGGAAACAAGGACGCTGCTTCCAAAGACTATGCTTTGCTAAATAAGGCAAAGGAACTTGGTAAAAAGTTCTGAAGTGTTCCTATGACGGAAACCGTAGTAATATTTGCTTCAAAATTTGGATGCACCAAGAACGCAGCTCAATATATCGCAGATAGGTTAGATGCAGATATTTTCAATCTTAAAATTCAGTCTGTTATCGATCTATCACGTTTCAAACGTGTTCTTATCGGAACTGGCATCTATGCTGGAAAGCCTAGTAAAGTAGTCGTAGAGTTCGTTGAACAGAACAAAGGTCAGTTAGACGGACGTAAGGTCGGATTGTTCATGTGCTGCTCTAAAGACGATGAAAGCGGCGATGAGCAATGCAAGAATGTTTCCGCAATGTTAGGAATAGAGAACGCCGTGTTCTTTGCAAACCAGAGAAAGAAGATCAAGGATAGAGATTCTCCGAAACTCAACGAGTATATAGAAAAACTTGAGAATGATTTATTCTAATCTTTAATTAAACTTCTTATTTTCTTTTATTGCGTTAAATTATGATGATATCGATAGAAAAATCTTCATAATTTATAGATATAAAGCTTAATCCTACAAATTTTAATGGGCATTTCACATTATTTCCTGATTTTGCTAAGATTTAAAATGAGATGTTGCCAAGAATTTTCCATTAAAGTTATTTTTCATGTAAATCATTTTATGTTTTAGTATGATATTCATCTATGGCGGATTCAAAAGAAAAGAGGATGGCCATTCTTATTGACGCAGATAATGTCAGTTCCCAATACATAAAGACGATATTGCATGAGGCTTCATCCTTTGGCACGGTCAATGTGAAACGTATCTACGGAGATTGGACCAAACCTAATCTTAAGTCTTGGACTGAAGTATTGCTTCCTAATTCCATACGTCAGATGCAACAGCCTAATTATACTTCGGGTAAAAACTCTACCGATTCGGGGATGATTATCGATGCCATGGATCTGTTCTATTCTGGGTCCCTTGATGGTTTCTGTCTAGTATCCTCCGACAGTGATTTTACCTCTTTGGCGATGCGCCTGAAAGAATCTGGCATGTTTATTGTGGGTATGGGTATGAAGACTACGCCCAACCCAATGGTAGCCGCATGTAACTCATTTAAATTTCTTGATGTGATTAATCCTGAGGTAAGCGTTAAAAATACTATCAATTCGAAAAATGAGGCCGTGATAAAAGTCTCAGTCAAAGCAAATTCTAAATCAAATGAAGTTAAAGAATTGATAACTACAATTAAGGAGATAATTGACCTTAATTCAAACGATGATGGCTGGATAATGCTTAGTGCGCTTCAGCCAGTTCTGATAAAGATAAAGCCCGAGTTTGATACAAGGAATTATGGATTCAAGAAAATGTTGCCCCTAATAGAATCTTTGAATTCCTTTGAGATTAAGAATGAGATCACGAATCTTCAGAATCCGGATGCGCACATCATTTTTATAAAAAATATTAATTAACTCATGATAAATTAACGAGATGCACAATTAAAAAATACACAGAGTACGTACATATCAGCGGGATGAAACATGCATTTAGATAAAAGTGAGCAGATTGAAAAAATTTTCAGCAGATTAGATACTTCTGAAAAAATCATCTTATTTTGTATGGGTGCTTTGAACAAGCCTTTAAAAAGTAAAGTAGATGTTCAGAAAATAGTATTCTTATGTAATAATGAATTACCGGAAATATTTGATGGATTATATCATTTTCAGGCACATAAGAAAGGGCCATATTCCGAAAAAATAGATGAAGACGTCAACGTCATAAGTAGCAGTGGTCTTGTATCGGGAATAAATTTTGGTCTTTCAGACTTAGGATATGGCGTATACAATAGAATATTGCCGAGGGTAGCGGAACCTTTAAAAAGCACCATATATGAAAACAAGGATTTTATCCATGGGTTGTCCGATGATGAACTTTTAACGTTTATATATGTTGCATTTCCAGATTATATTGTCAACTCCGAAGAATGGGGTAGATTGAAAACTAATCGTATTAAAAATGCGGTTTCCCTTCTAAAGAAAGAAAAAATTTCAGCGTCAAGAGCGGCAGAAATAGCAGGTATGAATTATTATGATTTTGAAGATTATCTTAAATCACTAAAGGTAAAGTGGAAGTCATGATAAAGATTTTTGATAATAGTGCAGTTTCTTCGACGGGTAGAGATATAAAATCTATGGATGTTATGGAATGTATAAAAATAGAGTATGATGTAAGAATTACTATTGGAGTTGTAGCTGAGTGTAATAATTCAAAACATCCCGATAATTCTAAATTATTGAATGGCCTGAATGTCATTTCACATATGGGCGATAATTTTGACAAGATCGTTAAACATCTTTTGAAAAAATATAAACGAATCGGCCGCGGAGAAACTGAAAGTATCGCGGCATCAATACTTTTGGCTTCCAATGGAATTAAGAATTATTTAATATTGGACGAGAAATTTGCCAGAAATGTTGTAAGCAAGATTAGAAACGATTGTGAAATAAAAAAGATAATCGGCGAGCCTATTCCTGAAATATATTTATCTGGCACTATTGGATTGATAAACCACCTAAAGGAAAAGGGAATATTGACAAAGGAACAAACAAGTACAATCGCCGACGATCTTCAAAAAAGTACTTTTAGAATCAACGACGAACTATTATCACTACTTAGATAAATTCATCAAGTCTCCTATTACGTGTATCTTTTTTCAATGAGAAAATTGTATCTAAAGTTTCAGGCAATAACTTTTTAGAGCGTAATAATTTTTCTGTTGATCCTGATGTTATATTATCACGAACATTTTTCATCTCTTCTATCTGGAATGAAATGGATTTGTCTTTGATAATTGTTTTCTCGTTCTGGCTACATTCGATTTTCGTATAATTGTATGTAGAAGGGTCAAACATACGCCCTATAGTTCTATCATCTTTCTGCGGGCGTGGGCCGAAATATTTATTTGTATATTTGCCGCCGATAAAATCGAATCCTGCGGCAAACCCTAGAAAATCTTTTGCCTCTACAGAAGACTCTGTTTTTCTAATAGTTCCTTGAAAAGCATTCATAGAATATAGGATGCACTCTTTCTCAAGATCGTATTCATGAATGGATCTTTGGAACAATCTTAACCATGAACCACTAATTAATGTGCGACTGTTCGAATCTACTACAAACGATGTGACATCACGATTTATAAAAAAATCAATAACTTCTTGAAGTTTTTCTGGCGGTATACTCTGTGGAATAGCGCCTATGATCGGCTTATGATTCCTAGTAGAAGCTGCTGATAAGTATACTTCGGATAATTTAAGAAAGAGATCCACATCCGTACGATCCTTTTTAGTAATTAGTCTAAACCAAGAGGGGGTGGTAATTGCATCCGTATTATTATATTGCATATCGGATAACCCCTCTACCATACGATTTGTTGGAATTATATCTTTACTTCCATATTCTAATGTAAGGATGTTAAATTTCCCTCTGCAACGAGATTTAAGAACACGTCCATGGGCCCGATCTTCTTTTTCAGATTTTAAGCATTTGATGATTGTTTTTGGTTCTACAATCTTATGTGCTTCGTATATTGGAGAACCCGAGTTATTTCCAATTCCCATTTTAAATGGAGCCTCGAAAGAAATATCTCCTGAAGTACCAACCCTTATTTTAGTTTTACGTGCGTATGTCTTTTCATCTAAAATGGAATCTGAAACATAAAATTTTGTTGCCATGAATTCTTTGATAAATGTACATGAGAGTTTAATAAAATATCTATTAACTATTTTATAAATCTTTAAGTTAATACATTTTAGATATTAAATCATCTAATTTTCAACTGTGGCGCAAGATGTTTTAATTTTACTTTTTATTTAACAAAATCTGATTTAGGCGTAGTATGGACTTATCTCTGAATTATTTAGCTTAGATGATTATAATCGTTCTTTCGCCTGAGTTAAATTTGACATCAGGTAAAGGTCAGGTTCAGATATATGTCTCCAAGGCTAGAAGTGATAATCGACGGCAGATATCGACTCTCCATCTAAAGGATTCATAAACGAACTGTTTATCGATTTCGCTTGATTCAATATGGGAATATGCTATGATTCTTTAGAAAGATAACGATGGGCTGTAAATACATATGATGCGATTAAATCTTACGTCCGTTCGCTTAGATTCTAACTTGATTGACTAATTTTATTCCCTGCATTGTCATAATTATCGCCTAAATTTATATTATTTTAAACCTATTTGATCACTGGTAAATAAATTATTGATTTACAATTAAAAATAATGGCGATTTAAAATATTTTTTACAACTTTAAACGACTAGCAGATATCTTCCTAACGTCAGTCTCAATACCAGGAGTTCCGAGAAGGACCACGCGACTATCAGCACGTTCTTTCAGAACTTCCATTCCTACTAGTTCACCAAGTTCCGAAGAGAACTTCAGAATCTTCTCGAAAGAGGGCATATTCGTTAGAGATAGACGCTGCCTAGAACCTCCTACGAATACGTATCCTTTAGGTTCTATGAGATCTGGATCGGCTATTTTGTCTAGTTCAGCATATGCCTCGGTACTATGGAAATTTATGCCGTCTACGAGAGTATGTCGTATTACCTTTCTAGTATCCAAAGATGGAAGAAGTTCTAACGTTTTCATGATACGTTCCCATCCGTCGTCAATCTTAGGTCTACAGGTTTCAACATAGGTTTTTTTGTCTGGTGCTGCAACAGTAACGTAAAGTTGACACGGAAGTTCGTCTAAAGCTTCCATCCTTTCAGGATATGTTCCATTCGTTACTAGGAAAGTAGTCATCCCTCTACTGTGACATTCTTTGAAAAAATCTGATAGATAAGGATAAGTTATTGGTTCTCCAGCTAATGAAACGGCAACTTGATTTGGATTACTAGCTTCTTCGAAAGCTTCTGGAGTAACACGAGGATCTCCTTTGTAACCTGTAATAAGCTTACGTTGCTGTTCTATCAAGCTATCTAGCATGTCCTTAGGTTCCATCCAATCCGTTACTTCATAATCCCGTCCTTGGACTCGCCAGCAGAATGAGCACTGATGACTACATTCATTGATTGCCGGAGTCATCTGAAGACAACGGTGACTTGCGATACCATAAAAATCCTGTTTGTAGCATTTTCTTTTTCCTGCAATGGACTCTTTAGCCCAATGACATAGTTTCACGGCTGCATGTTCTCCGCATATGCGGTACTGTTGCTTTTCCAATAGTGCTTTGTAATCAGGATCCATAGTATGCCTCAATAATCAAATAGACTTTTTTGGCCACCTTTTGGTGACGGTTTATCATCGGTTTTTAAAATCTCTACGACAGGATAATCTTCTTTTAAAACTGGAACATTCTGATCCTTTTTCTTATAAGGTTCTGGTGCAGCGGCAACCATAGCGTCGATGACTTCTTTTGAGTCAATCTTCTTTCCAATTAAAAATGCCAGTTCTTCAGAATCCAGGTTAGCGTTCCTTACTATGGATGCACGGAATTCTGCATTGTTGGCTGCTATTAACTTGATATACGGAAGAACGTCGTGCTCCACTCGTTTTGTAGATGTGTGCATGAATACAGCTAATTTTAAACAAACATCTTTTTTTGTTCTACGAATGGATTTACTACGGGACATCTTCATCAAATATTGAGGGAAGTTGATTCTTCCGCTAGCAAATTTATCTGAACGTCTTGCTGTAGCTACGCCGAAAGTCATCATATCGCCTGCATATGACCAGAATCCATAATGCTGTCTTCTATGTACTCGACCAAGGAATAAATCTGCACGACTTAGTTTTTCATATCCTCGTACAAGGTCGCCTTTATCGATATACTCGTGAGGTAAGTTCTCATCTATCCATAGTATTGCGTTCTCAGGATCCGAATCGGTCTCCATAAGAACACGTCTTGAAGCTGAAGGATCTTTTTTTCTGAATACCGAGTATACAAGATCATACATCGAGCTTCTACTATCTCGTTCAGAAAGTACCTTTGCAGATTCTTTTGTAATAGTAATTTTACCTTGAGCTATTGACTGTAAGTCACTAACGGCAGCTCTAACGTCACCTGCTGCATTATCGGCTATCATCTTGATTGTTGCTGGACCGATATCAAGACCTTGATCGTCAGATATGTTTCTTAATACGCGAGATACAGTAACTGCTACTGGTTTTTGGAATTTAATCTGTAAAGTTTTAGTTTTTACTGATGCACTTTTTCTACTAAGTTCGTAAAAATCATTTACTATTAGGATAACAGGTTGTTTAGTTTCCGTTATTAATTTTACGATAGCGGGCATAGCACCACGGTCCTGGCGTCCGAATAAACTGTCCGCTTCATCAAGTATTATGAGTTTCCTTCCACCTTCTGAGGATCTTAGATATTCGCCTTCACTGGTGAAAGTATTGAACATCGCTCCTCTTAATGCAATATCTTCTATCGCACCGCCAGTCCTTTGATCTGAAGCGTTCATTTCAACAACGCCCCATCCCATGTCTGACGCCAGAGCTAATGCTGCTGAGGTTTTTCCTATACCAGGAGGACCCATTAGAACTACGGCTCGTTTGTTTGGTATGCCTTCATCCCAGGATTTAGCCCAAGACCTAAGTTCCCTTACTGCACCTGGGTTACCTAATACGTCGTCTAAAGTCTTCGGACGATACTTCGTAGCCCAGTCGTCTGACGTATCAGGACCTCCCGTATGCAAGATTGGTTATCTCCATTGATTGTTTGAAGAATATGAATAATGAAATTATCATTATGATTGTAACTGGTCCACCAACGCTGACGTAAATATACCAATTTACTGTGGACATTGCCAAGAACATAAATCCTCTGGACCATTTTTTCAATATAAGGTGCCCGATTCCATATATCCCGAGGAAAGCAAATACGAATGACAGAACTATTGCCATCGTTCCGTTCTTTTGCAAAACTGGTACACGGTATGACATATTGTAGGGCATACTTTGTGCTGTTCCTGCTGTTGTCTGTACAGGTATATTGGATTCAATACCACAATGTTTACAGAACTTAGCTCCCTCTAAGATGGGTTTTCCACAATTAGAACATGGAACTTCTTCTCCCTGTAGGTTCCCTCCATCATCTATCTTGAAGGCTTTACTTCTCAAATTACCGCATTTGTAGCAAAAATCCGAATCGTACGGTATCTCGTTGCCGCACTCTGAACAAATATACCTTATCACGCGTCCATCCTCATAGAATATATTCCGTTAATACATTGAACATTAATAGGTTCATCGAAAAGTCCGCTAACTTTTTCCGATGTTAAGATTTCTGATTTTAAACCATCAGCATATACTTTTCCGTCTTTTATCATAATAATTCGGTTAAGTGATACTGGAATGTCAGTAAGATCGTGAGTTATCATGACTATATTAACACCAGATTCTGACATAAGATCAAACATCTTTCTAAATTTAGATTTCATGACGATATCCAACCCTGTCATAGGTTCGTCAAGAACAAGCATATCCGGAGAAGTCACCAACGCTCTTGCAATAAGAGTACGTCTCATTTCCCCCATAGATAGCCCAACCACCGTTCTAGTCATCAGATGTTCAATTCCCATATATTCGGCTGCATGTAACGCGCCTTTGGTCATCACGTCAGTGATATCATGGTTTCTGAACACGTCTAGACTACTAAAGTATCCTGAAAGTACGATATCTCCTACAAGAGTATCCTTATCGAACATGTTCTGAAGATCCATTGATACGACGCCCATTCTGCTTCTAACGTCGTATATAGACCAATTCTTTTCACCGAAGATTTTCATAACCGATGGTTTGTCCTCATCGTAGTATGGATAAATATCTCCCCTTAATAGTTTGATTAAGGTAGTTTTACCCGATCCATTAGGTCCTATTACAGCTACGTTTTCGGACGCATCGATATCTAAACTAATGGAATCCAGAAGCTTCTCTCCTTCTCTAACTATCGAGACGTTTTTCAGCTCCATTGCTTTTTCCATAATCAGGCTATAACTTCAATATACCTAAAAGTGACGGAATGATTTGCTTAACTAGACTTTAATTATAATTGGTGTATTATCCTTGTATTGTGGACAGTATAAAATTTAGGGGAATGGAAGTGTCCCCTATCGGTATCGGTACCGCTGCATGGGGCGGAGGTATAAACGGAGGTGACCAGATGTACGGTTCACGACTTTCCGCCAACGACCTCAGCTACATATTCAGAACTGCCGTCGCACAGGATATAAACTTCTTCGATACGTCTCCGGCGTTCGGTACAAGCGAGACGGCGTTAGGGTACGCCAGTAAATCTAATCAATCCGTACATTTTTCTACTAAATTTGTTCCTTCGTCTTTTCAACGTCGGAACGCACTTAGAAAGTCAGCTGAACACAGTATGTCCATACTAGGTGTAGATTCGTTGAATTTTTTCGGCATACAGATGCCTATAGACGTTGATAAATGGGTAAAAGAATTAATTCCATTACTTGATGATGGGACTATTAAGAACGCTGGCGTCTCAAACTTTAATCTTAGTGAAATAAAGAAAGCTCAGTTCATTCTTGAAAGGGCCGGCCATTCACTTTCCTATGTTCAAAGTCACTATAGCATCGTTAGTAATAGCGAGAGGGACGAAGGCATCATTGATTGGTGTAAAGAAAATGATGCACTTTTCTTTGCTTATATGGTTTTAGAACAAGGAGCACTTACACGCAAATATTCTACTTCTTCTATGTTCGAATCAAAATCATATCGTGCTAGTCTATACAATAGAACATTGATGAATTCTTTAGCACCTTTAAAAATGCAGATGCAAAAACTTTCTGATAGTTATAGCGTATCTGACGCTCAGATAGCTATTGCATGGAGTGTCGGACGTGGCGCTATACCAATAGTCGGAGTAACTAGATCTTCTCAAATCAAAGGTGTAGTTACTGCTCTTGATCTTATTCTCGATGAAGATGATATGCAGATGTTAGAAGACACTGCAAACTCTATTAAAATAAAGATAAGGGGTTTTTGGGAATTAGATCGTTGAAACCTCATTCCTTACAATCTGACGTTGTGCTATGAGGACGATAACCATAGCTATTATGGATACTGGCAACGCTATAACAACAGCATCTATTCCTGATACTATGGAACCAGGGAATAATACTGCACTTCCCGTTAGCAATTTACATATGGGTAAAAAGCTGGCCGTACCAACGTTCATGAACAAAGCCCAAACAAGGTACGTCACGGTTCCTAAAGCCATGCTGATCTTTGCAGCAAAAGCATTCGGCGACTTAGAGTAAAGTCCGTGAGCATATGTAGGCAGTAAAGCTGCAGCAGTCATTCCC
>DATESF010000078.1:0-13329 GCA_035271005.1 Candidatus Methanomethylophilaceae archaeon
AAGTTAGAGAAATAGAACCGCCAATAGAACCCACACTCTTAGAAAAATACGGTCAACACATACTGGTAATAACTATTATAACCATATTATGTGTTGTAATGTTCACTTATGCTAAACGTAGCTAATTGAAATGTTTCTAAGTGAGTATATATAAAGACAATGAGGAATCAAAATGGAAAATAAAGTTGAAGTTAAGCCTACTGATGAACCCATAGAGACATGGATCGAGAGGCAGACCTTCACATCCACCGAAGACATGGAAATCCCTGAAAAGATTGCAGACCGTGTCATAGGACAGGACGATGCAGTCCAAGTAATGAAGAAGGCCGCCTCTCAGAAGAGACACGTAATGCTCATCGGAGAGCCAGGTACAGGTAAATCTATGCTGGCTAACTCTATGGTAGAGTATCTTTCTAAGGAAGATCTTCAGGACGTAGTTTCATATCACAACCCCGAAGACTTTAACGAGCCTCGGATAAGAGCTCTTCCCGCCGGGAAGGGAAAGGCGATTGTCGCCGAACAGAAAGCCCATGCTGCAGCCATAAAGAATCAGAAGAGTTCGATGTACATCTATGTCAGCATTTTCATTATGATTCTAGGTCTCATGGGATCTATATTCTTTGGTAACTGGACGATAATGTTCATAGCACTTTTCAGTGTTTTCATAATCCTCCTTTTCTTGAGAAATCCAAATCAAAGGAATGAGGTGGCTATAGTACCGAAAGTTATAGTAGGTCATACGCCAGGGGAAATGCCTCCTTTTATCGATGCTACAGGCGCTCATGCTGGTGCATTACTAGGTGATGTAAGACACGATCCTTTCCAATCTGGAGGCCTTGAGACACCTTCCCACGATAGGATAGAATCTGGTGATATCCACAAGGCCAACAAAGGCGTTCTTTTCATAGACGAGATAAACATGCTGAAGATGGAGTCCCAGCAGGCACTCCTTACTGCAATGCAGGAAAGGAAGATGTCTATTACGGGACAGTCTGAACGTTCATCTGGAGCTTTAGTAAAATCCGAAGCAGTTCCCTGTGATTTCATACTTGTATGTGCAGGAAATCTTGATGCTTTACAAGGTATGCATCCTGCGTTGAGATCAAGGATTAGAGGATACGGTTACGAAGTGTACATGCGCAATACCATGAAAGATACTGATAGCAACCGTGAATTCCTAGCTAGATTCGTTGCTCAAGAAGTTCGCAAGGATGAAAAGATACCCCATTTCGATAAGTATGCCGTCGGCGAGATAATCAAAGAAGCTCAACGCCGTGCAGGAAGACGAGGAGAACTTACACTTAGGCTAAGAGAGCTTGGTGGATTGATACGTGTTTCTGGAGACGTGGCAGTTGAAAGAGTATCTTCTATTGTTACAAAAGAAGATGTTCTGAACGCCAAGATGTCCGCTAGAGGACTTGAGCAACAGATGGCTGACCGCCACGTAGAGGCGAACAAGAATTATCCACTTTTCCATATAGAAGGATCTCAAGTAGGAATGATCAACGGTCTTGCAGCAATGAACTCCAACTCGGAGATGTCTGAATTTGCAGGTATCGTTTTACCGTTAGTGGCAGAGGTCGCTCCAGCCCAGATAAAGAAAGGTGGTCGTATAGTGGCTACCGGACAACTGGGCGTTATAGCTAAAGAGGCCGTGGACAACATTTCTGCTGTCATCAAGAAATACACGATGACTAATTTGACAGACGTCGATATCCATTTGCAATACGTCGGTACATATTCAGGTGTTGAAGGTGACAGTGCATCGATTACGATGGCTACTGTAATCATTTCGGCTTTGGATAACATACCGATTCGTCAGGATCTGGCTATGACTGGAAGTCTGAACGTTAGAGGTCAAGTACTTCCAATAGGTGCAGTTACTGCGAAGTTGGAAGCTGCAGCAGAGTCTGGAATAAAGATCGCGTTGATACCTGAGAACAATGCTAAGGACGTAATGATCGAGGACAGATACTACGACATGATGGATATCTACGCTGTATCCAACTTACGTGACGTACTTGAATTCGCTCTCGTAGACTGTCCGATGAAGACCCAGTATCTCGATAAGTTGATTCCGCTAACACCTGAAGGTAAGTCTACTGTGAGGAAGCTCGAACGTCCTCTTAAGTTCGTAGAAGTATCCGAAGATGTCGTCATAGAAGACGATGAACTGCCAGTTGAGAATCCTGATCTGGATTTGGAATCCAAGGTTGAGAAAGCCTCAGAGCAGGAAAAGATAAACGACGGTGCACCATGTGGAGCTTAACGCTTTAACCGAGGAGGTTGATGATTACTCATGTCCTACGGACACGAATATGATAACTATTCACTGATGATTGGTAGATTCCAGCCGTTCCATGAAGGTCACCTAGAAGTAATTCGTAAGTGCGCCCAGGAATCGGATAATCTAAACATCGGTATCGGTAGTGCACAATATTCTCACTCTCTTGAGAATCCGTTTACAGCGGGTGAAAGATATCTTATGATAAAGAACACTTTGGATGATGAGGGTATCGACAATTATTGTATCGTTCCTGTTGAAGACTTAAATCGTTTTTCCATATGGGTGGCACATGTTACTTCGATGATGCCTCCATTTGCATACGTTTACAGTAACAATCCTTTTACTCGTCGTTTGTTCGAGGAATCCGGATTCCATATACGTGAATCTCCTATGTACAATAGAGAAATCTATTCGGGCACCGAGGTTCGCAGAAGAATAATCGCTGACGAGGATTGGCGTTCACTAGTGCCAGGTCCTGTTGCTAAGGTAATGGAAGAGATCGACGGAATAGGACGTCTAAAGGATTTATCTGGAGGATATTGATGTCAGCTCTGTTGGAGATGGTCAAGGCCCTTAGGTCTACTGGCTCTTCTCTGGCACTTGCTGAATCTTGCACAGGAGGTCTGATTAGCACATTGATAACAGATCTTCCTGGAAGTTCAGGTTATTTTCTTGGTTCTGCGGTAACTTACAGTAACATATCTAAGAACCGAGTTTTAGGTGTTTCACAAGATACGCTTTCTAAATATGGTGCAGTCAGCGAACAGACAGCAATTGAAATGGCTGAAGGTGCGGCTAAAGTATTTGTTTCGGATTTTGCAGCTTCTGCAACAGGTATTGCAGGTCCAGATGGAGGCAGTTCTGTGAAACCAGTAGGCACGGTTTGCATTGGACTAACAGATGGAAGACGTTCTCTTGTGTTCACTAAACATTTTCAAGGAAGCAGATCAGAAGTCAGAACAAAAACAACAGAAACTGTTTTTGAATTATTGACTGATTTCATTCTGGAGAAGATATGAGCAGATATTCCAGTCAGGAAGGTATGTTTGGAACAAAGGGTCAAGAAAAGCTTCTTAACGCTAAAGTCGCAGTCGTTGGATGCGGAGGATTGGGAACATACGTATCTTTGTTACTTACATCTGCAGGGATAGGTAATATAAGGTTAATAGACGGCGATAAACCATCAGAAAGTAATCTTAATCGTCAATTCTTTTATTCAGGCGAAGAAGGTTTTAAAGCAGATATTCTTAAAAGAAAACTTAAGAAAACGAATGAAAAAGTTAATATTGAAACCGTATGCAAATTCATAGACGAAGAAAATATATTCGATGTCGTCGGAAAATGCGATGTCATTATTGACTGTCTTGATTCGGTGAAAGCAAGGCTTATTCTCAATAGATATGCAATATTGCAAAATATACCCCTGTCACATGGAGGTATAGACGGTTTTTACGGTCAATCTACCTTTGTTATTCCTGGTGAGACTCCATGCCTTAATTGCATTCTTAAAATATCTGATGAACATATTCCGCAATCTTTCGCCCCAATGGTATCGTTAATAGCATCAATACAGGCATCCGATACAGTCAAGTTCATAACTGGGAATGGAGACACTCTAGCTGGAAAATTGTTTACAGTTTTTATGGAATCCAACGAGTACAGCACTGTTCACATAAGACCAGACCCAAAATGTTCAATATGTGGAAAAACTCGCTGTAAATAAATACGGCTCATATATTCAGGTGTATCATGAAGAAAATAATGACTGGAAAAGTCAAAGAAGTGTACGGCGTGGATGACGACACGTTGGAATTTGCATATACGGATAACATTTCCGTTTTTGACAAGATCATTCCGTCACAGATTCCTCACAAAGGTGAAACCCTATGTAGAACGGCTAAATTTTGGTTTGATCTACTTACTGAAAAAGGTATTCATAATCATTACATCTCTGAGTCAGCCCCAGATAGGATGAGGGTAAAAAAAGTAAACATTATCAGAGATTACAGTAAGATTGATAAAAACACAGTTAATTATCTTATTCCTTTAGAAATCATCTGTAGACACTACGTTGCAGGATCTCTTTTAGATCGTATCAACGAAGGGGAAATTACTGTTGAGCAATTAGGATTTCCTAAAGGTCACGTTGTCAAATACGGAGAGAAACTTCCTGTTCCATTCATAGAGTCCACAACTAAATTAGAAGAACATGATAGTAATCTGACTGAGGCCGAAGCTAAGAAAATGGCAGGCCTCAGCAATCAAGAGTACCAGGAGATCAAAGACACTGTTCTTAAGATTGATAAAATCATAGAAAAGGAAGCGTCAAAGCGTGGACTTATTCATTGCGATGGCAAAAAAGAGTTCGGTTATGATAAAGAACGTAAACTCATGGTCTTAGACACCTTCGGTACTTTAGATGAAGATCGATGGTGGGATTCTGAAGAGTATGCTAAAGGCAACGTATCTGAACTTTCAAAAGAGTTCGTAAGGCAATATTATCGAACAACAGGTTATCACGGAAAGCTTATGGAAGCTCGTAGTAAGGGACTTGAGGAACCGAATATACCTGCTCTTCCTCAGGATATCATAGATCGTACCAAAGATCTTTACATAAGTATGTACGAGAGGATAACGGGAGAGAAGTTCTGATCATATTAGCCTGACCAAAACCATTTTCTCTCCATATGGGCACTCGGTATCCCCTTCGACTGCCTCGACAGTAAGCTTAGTGCCAGAGATTTCTGAAGGAGGATGACATCTAAACCAGTTTTCGCAATATTTCATATTGCAGTTTATTTCCTGGAATGTTACCATACCGCCTTCTATGGCGTTCTTTTTTAACATGGCTGCGGGAGTGCTTATCTTATCGACTTCTACTACCTTCACTCGGTCTCCCGTTTCCAAGCATTCGTGAGTTTGAGCCCTTGTATTTACGATTTTATAGCCAGTATTCTTCTCCAAATTAAGGCAGACTGCTTTCAGTTTACATTCTCTACATCCGTCCATTGGTCCCATGTAATAGAAAGTAAAGTCCTTCTCCGCAGAGTTTTCTGAAACTAATGTGATATGAACCATTAGATCACCCCTGTAGTTTTTGCTACACTAGCTGCAGCCTCGCGACTTATTCCATTTCCAAGTATAGTAAATCTATCTTTACGTATACCTGCAGCTGACGTTAGAGCTTCGATTACCTCTGTGTCCTTCAGACCTATCTGTCTTCCCGTAGTTGGAGCTCCAATATTGTCTAGAGCGTCCCTAATGACCTCCCAATCCCCTCCATGGAGGTACATCATCATTATCGAGCCCACGCCGCACTGTTCTCCGTGCATGGCGCGACCAGGATACATTATATCGATAGCATGAGAGAACATATGCTCCGAACCGCTTGTAGGGCGAGAGCTACCGGCAACGCTCATTGAAACTCCTGATATAATTATCGGCCTTAGGGCGACCCATACACTCTCTTCTAGTTCA
The DNA here is from genome assembly GCA_035271005.1 of Candidatus Methanomethylophilaceae archaeon. GTDB lineage: Archaea > Thermoplasmatota > Thermoplasmata > Methanomassiliicoccales > Methanomethylophilaceae > VadinCA11. Next base: position 5,765 of record DATESF010000078.1, read on the forward strand.
GGACGTATCAATTCGGAATTTTCCATTATTGTTTCTGCGGAGTATTGTGAAAGTGAATATGCTGAACGGCTAAATTCTTCATTTCTAAGTCTGTGGGCGAATTCCCAATCTTTGAGTGCTGTAAGGTTGGATATTACATCGGCACAACCTGATGCAAGGTATCTGTAAGGTGATTTGCAAATAATCGCTGTATCTGCTAGAACTCCTAAAGGTGATGAGGCTGCAACTGATTGAGGTCCAGCATTCATCTTAAGTGATGCACGTCCCGACGCGATACCATCATGTGCTGCGTTTGTAGGGATACTAATGAAAGATAATCCCATATCGTCAGCAGCTATTTTGGAAAGATCTATTTTGCTTCCTCCTCCAACGGCTAGTATAAATTTTGATTCAGTCTCTCGGATAACAGATTTTACTTCTTCCAAGTTTTCTAATGTTGCACTACCTGTCTTTAGAACATGAATGTCATATTCATCTGACATAATTTCTTCGACTTTCTTCCCTGCTGCATCATAGGTGTTCTCGCCTGTAACGATGAGTCCAGATTTATCGAACCTAAAAGATTCGCACATTTCCGGTAATCTATCGATGACATCGTGCCCCATAAGGATAGTTCTCGGGAATTCCATTTTCTTAGCTTTATCGAAAACATCCATTTTATCGTCCGATATGAGATATTCTGAAACATATAAAAGGAAAGCAGTGGATTAGACCTTGTGGAACGTAAAGTTTTGATCATATGTGCATGCGGAAGGCGTAAAGGATTCACTTACGCCATGTGTTCCGAGGCGGAAGACGTTCTGATGAAGGGCGGATACCATGTGGAGATTGCATATCCAATCAACATGGAGATCGGTCATTGTACAGGATGCGGTTCTTGTAAGGATGGTAACGGTTGTGTCATCGAGGATGATATGGTGGGAATATACACATCATTCCAGAATGCGGATCTTGTGATCCTTTGTACGCCGATACATTATAGTGGGCCTTCGTCAATAATAAAATCAGTGATAGATAGATTTCAAACACTTTGGTATTCTTCTAATGCTGGACCAAAATACATGGCGGCAATGATGTGTGGCGGTGATGATAATCCAGAGTTCCGAGGTGCAATGCATGTTTTCAAATCTTTAGCCGCTACTGCTAAATCGAAATGGATCGGAGAGCTAAAGATATCTGGTACCGATAGAAAACAGCCTTCAGACATAAAGAAAGAGTGCAATGAATTTGTTCGTTCTATTTTAATTACAATCCATAACGAAACTTAAATCCCTTTGACGTCAAATAATGAAATTGAAGTTCGTCGTTAGATAGAAAGTATTATACCCTCACAAATTAGTTTCAGGTTGAGGTTAAAAATGACAAAAGTTAGAAGCGTTTATCATTGTGAAAAATGTGGAAAAATAGTAGACATCCTATTCGAGGGGGCTGGAAAACTTTCTTGTTGCAACCAGTTAATGGTATTACTTGAACCACAGACAAAAGATTATGCTATCGAGAAACACGTTCCCTTTGTAGAGAAGGTAGAAGGCGGAGTTCTTGTCAAGGTCGGCAAGGAGACTGCACATCCTATGGAGGAAAAACATTACATTTCGTACATCGAGATCTGCGCTGACGGTATACTTATGCGCAAATACCTTAAGCCCGGGAACAAGCCTGAAGCATTTTTCAAGACAGATGCCAAGGTAATCTCTGCCAAAGAACTCTGTAACATACACGGCGTCTGGAAATCTAATCAGTGATGCTGATTTAAACTATTTACCAAACTTTTTACTTTTTATTCTGTAAACATTAAATTGTTGTTATATGATTACTGCATATTCTGGTGATTTAAGGTGGTTAAGAAAGTAAACGATAAAGGTGGAAAAGCCACTAAGAGACATGCAGCAATCGCAGCCAACCGCAAGAAGGAAGAAGAATCCATGAAGATGCGTTTGTCTGAAAACAAACTTCGTAATAAGACACAAATAAAGAAACTTCGCAGTGAGATAAGCGAACTCCCTAAAGAAAAACGTCCTGCGGCCAAAGAAGAACTTAATAAGTTCATAAACGAGACAAAAGCACAAGAGGCCGTTGATAAAGAGGCCTATAAAAGTTTTGTCAATGAAAGAAAGATGAAAGAACGTGCAAGACGCGAATCTTCTTAATTGAATTTCTGATTAAAAGTCCTTTGACGTGGCTAATATTTATATATGGTCTCTATAATTCTTAAGCAACCGTCAGAGGTCAAAACATGATCTTCACACTACACACTGAGCTATTATTGGAATAAGTCAGTGTATGCTATGACGGTTTGGTGGTTTTTATGAGAATTAATCAAACCAGTGTAAGCGCTAAAGATATGGAAAAAATGCTCGCCGTGAGTCCATACAACAGGATCGCGCTCGAGGGCAATGAGCAAATCAGTGGCGTCAAGATATTCGATACTACCCTGAGGGACGGAGAACAAGCTCCGGGAATTGCTCTAAGCTCCGATGATAAGGTCCGTATAGCCTTGGCGCTGGACGATCTCGGTGTAGATATCATGGAGGCCGGGTTCGCGGCATCATCTCAATCCGAAAGGAATACTCTAAAGAGAATCGCAGACAGCCGTCTTGACGCCCAAGTCTGCAGTCTCGCCCGCAGCGTCATAACTGATATAGACGCAGTGCTGACAACTGGCCTTGACTCTATACACACATTCATTGCAACTTCGGACCTGCATATGAAATACAAGCTCAAAATGACGCCAGAACAGGTCAAAGAGCGTGCTGTAGAAACCGTAGAATACGCAAAGGACCACGGTCTGAACGTACAGTTCTCTTGTGAAGACGCTACTCGCAGCAATCTAGATTTCATGAAGGAGGTTTTGATTGCTGTACAGGATGTTCACGTCGATTCAATAAATATTCCTGATACGGTAGGAGTCATCACACCTAAGGCCATGGCTTATCTGATATCTGAGATCAAAAAGGTGGTTAAAGTTCCCATAGCAGTACATTGTCACAACGATATGGGTCTTGCGTTGGCTAATACCATAGCAGCCGTAGAGGCTGGAGCTAGAATTTGTCATGTTTGTATGAACGGCATAGGAGAACGTACAGGCAATGCATCAATGGAAGAACTGGCGTTGAACCTTTTCGCAAACTATGGTGTTGAGACAATAGATTTGTCTAAGATAGGTCAAACCTCGAAGCTAGTAGAACGTATCACAGGTTTCCCTATGGCTTACAATAAACCGATAGTCGGACGTAATGCCTTCGCTCACGAATCAGGGATTCATGTACATGGTGTAATGACTAATACTGCAACCTACGAACCCTTCCTTCCAGAGCTGGTTGGTGTAGATCGTCACATAGTAATAGGTAAACATTCAGGTGTACACTCAGTTCAAGGTAGACTAGAAGTTCTTGGTATCGATTTCCCTGAAAAACAAATGGATAGGTTGATGGCAGCTATCAAAGACATAGCCGTTGGTGGAAAACAGATAGACGATGCTGAACTAATCACTATAGCAGACCATATTATGTGGAAAAATGTTACTGCTGTAAATGATGTTGATCTTATGGAGTTCGCAGTCTTCACCGGGAAAGATATAACATCTACTGCCACTGTGACGGTGGACATCGCAGGGGAGAGACGCACCGTATCTGAGATAGGGGTAGGGCCTGTCGATGCTGCGATAAATGCAATTAGAAAAGCGGTCAACGACAAAATGTCGATGGAAGAGTACAAACTGAGCGCCATCACAGGAAAGAGCGACTCCATATGTGAAGTGACCGTGATGGTAAAGAACGTTCAGGGCGATGGTTCGATGTCCGTCGGGAAAGCCGTCGGAGTCGACATCGTAGAAACATCAGTTGATGCGACGATGGCCGCCATCAACAGAGATTATGCCAGACAGAGGAATGATAATGGGAAAGACAATAGCTGAGAAAATACTCTCAGAAAAATCGGGCACCGACGCTTACGCCGGGCAAATCGTAGTCGCAGAAATAGATTACGTAATGGTAAATGACGTTACAGGACCGATCGCTTTTAGAGAATACGAGAAGTTGAAAACAGACAAACTCTTCAAGGATAAATTGGTCCTAATACCTGACCACTATGTTCCTAACAAGGACATCCTTTCCGCTGAACAAGCGAAAGAGATGAGAGAGTTTGCATCTAAGCACGATATCGATAACTACTTCGAAGTCGGACGAGGCGGCGTATGCCACCAAGTAATGGTCGAAGAAGGATATGCAGCACCAGGTAGACTTATCGTTGGTGCTGATTCGCATACCTGTACATACGGCGGGATTAACGCATTTTCTACAGGTATCGGATCTACTGAAGCTTGTGCAGCCTTCTCTACTGGACGTCTCTGGTTTAAAGTCCCAGAAACGATAAAGATCGAGCTCACTGGTAAATTTATTAACGGTGCCTGCGGCAAGGATCTTATATTAAAAATAATAGCTGACATTGGAGTGGACGGAGCTAACTATAGAGTGTTGGAGTTCCACGGTCCAGGAATCGCAAACATAACTGTTTCCGATCGTTTGACAGTTTCTAATATGGCCATCGAAGCCGGAGGAAAAGCTGGTATATTCCCCTGTGATAAATTTACTGAAGAGTATATTAAAAACACGGCTAAAGGCGAATGGAAGGCTGTTGAGGCCGATCCTGATGCTAAATATTATTCTGTGTTGAAATACGATCTTTCCAAGATTGTACCAATGGTCGCTTTTCCACATCTTCCAGAGAATGGACGTCCAGTAAAGGATGCTGATGTAACGATTGATCAGGCGTACCTTGGATCATGTACCAACGGACGTATTGAAGACATGAGGATAGCCGCTGAGATAGTCAAAGGCCGTAAGGTGGCTGACGGTGTAAGGTTCCTTGTTGTACCAGCATCTCAGAAAGTGGTCATGCAAATGATTGATGAAGGTATAATGAAAATATTCCTTGAAGCCAACGCATTCGTTTCTGGACCTACATGCGGTGCATGTCTTGGAGGATATATGGGAATACTTGCTTCTGGAGAGAAAGCAGTCTCGTCTACCAATAGAAACTTTATTGGACGTATGGGCGACAAGAACTCAGAAGTTTATCTTGCTGGGCCTGCTGTAGTGGCGGCATCTGCAATAGCAGGTAAAATTATCACTCCTGAACAATTGGAGGAGATTTAATGGATAAAATTAAAGGTAAAGTTTGGAAGTTCGGTGACAATATCGATACTGATCAGATAATCCCTGCAGAACGTCTTGTTTCCGCTAATTTGGAAAATCTGAACGATTTCATTTTTGAGAAAGTCAGGCCTGGATTCGCGCAAAAAGTAAAGAAAGGCGATATAATTGTCGCAGGAAAGAACTTTGGTTCCGGATCATCTAGGGAACACGCACCTCTTTCATTGATACAGGCTGGATTCTCTTGCATAGTAGCGGAATCCTTCGCTCGTATATTCTATAGAAACTCGATGAACATCGGGCTTCTTCTTGTAGAATGTAAAGTAGACGCAGAAGAAGGAAGCACAATTGCCGTAGATACTGAAAAAGGAGAGGTGACCGCAGAAGGAAAGATCTATACTTTCCAGCAATATCCTCCATTCATTTGTGAAATGGTCAAGTCTGGAGGACTCATGAATCTAGTCAAGGAGGGAAGATTATGAAACATCTGGCAATAATTCCTGGTGACGGTATCGGCAAAGAAGTTATAGATGCTGGATTAGAAGTGTTTGACGCAATTGCCGAAATTTCAACCTTTGATTACGATGGTGAAGTTTTTGACATAGGCGCAGATAGATATCTCAGAACAGGGGAACTTCTTACTGATGAGGATATCGACGATCTTAGAAAGAAAGATGCAATTTACTTTGGTGCCATCGGGGATCCAAAAGTAAAACCCGGAATTCTTGAACAGGGTGTCCTGCTGAAGATGAGGGCCGTGTTCGACCAGTACATAAACATGAGACCCGTCACATCATGGTTCCCATTCGTTCCGCTTAAAAGAGAAGTTCCATTCAATATGATGTTCCTCAGAGAGAACACTGAGGATTTCTACATGGGTGCAGGCGGAAAATTTGGCCCATCCTACAACGGTAATCAAGTATCGCTTTCAGTAAAAAGGGAGCTTTATGATTTAGATATCAATATGAATGCTGACCCATCCAACGACGATGACTTTGCATTTGAGATAGGATTCCTTTCAAGAAAAGGAGTTACTCGTTTTGCAGATTATGTTTGCAGGTTTGCTTTGGCCCGTGGGGATGACAAGATCACACTTGTTGACAAAGCGAACGTCATTACGAGCATGTACGGAATGCAAAGAGAGATATTCGAAAAGAAGACCGAAGAATACGGTCTCCAGCTGGATTTCATGTTCGTTGATGCTATGGCGATGGCCATGGTTGTCCGTCCTGAAACATTCGGCACAGTAGCTGTCCCCAATCTCTTCGGTGACATACTTACTGACCTTGGAGCACAACTACAGGGAGGACTCGGTATGGGTTGTAGTGGAAACATCAACCCTGACGGCGTAAGTATGTTTGAACCTATCCATGGTTCAGCACCAGATATCGCAGGACGAGGTATTGCTAATCCGATAGCAGCGATATTAGCTGCACAGATGCTTCTCGAGGACCAAGGATATCCTGGAGAAGGTAAACTCATTCATCAGGCTGTTACAGAGTGTCTTAAGGAGAATAAAACGACGCCTGATTTAGGTGGTAAACTTAACACTAAGGAAGTCGGAAGCGCTGTTGCGGAAAAGATCCTAAGTTGGAAGGACTGATGAACACACTGGACCTCACTTCTGAATACGATTCCCAGGAAATCGCTGAAGCTATTGCTGCAGCTTTATATCCGGACAATGGAGAGTACGTTAAGATGGAGGTCCGTGAAAAAACCATTTATTTTAAAATGGAGGCCAAATCGGCCGGTTCCCTTAGGAACGCGGCCGACGACCTCTTAGCTTGTTTAAAAATTGCTGAAGAGACTTCAGGCCTCATCAGAAGTTCCGCTTCGAATCCTGACGGCAACTCCTCTACTGAATGACTTCATTTCTTTTTGAGTCATCATCGCTCTTCCCGTTGCAAGCACATTATCGTTTCTGTCTGTTACGATAACCTCATCCATAGGCCTAAGGCCTGAATCGCAGCTTATCACAAACTGACAGAATGCGTTACGACCTTGTGTGACGTATGGTATAGAATCATCATTGACGGTTACGCGCATAAACGGAGCGGACACTTCCTTTGCAATTCTAATTGCACCTTCTGTCTTTAGCGTGTATAATCCATCGCCAGCTCTCATTGAGAGAATATGTATTCCATCTGATATCACATTGCGTATCCTTTCCGTCTTTCTGCTTTTAACGAATTCAATATTTCCACGGAACAATGCCTTAGTGGCAGGTATACCAAATTGATATCTAGAAACTGCTAAAGCACGAAGCATATCGGCATCATATTCTAATGTGCCAGTATCTTCTATATCTTCAAATTTAGCTGTTTCTTTAAAGTCAAATCTCTGAAGGAAATCCATCGTTAGACCCAAAGATCTCTCTTCGGTCTCACGATCAGTTATCTGCGGGAAAAGAGATTG
>DATESF010000079.1:0-2320 GCA_035271005.1 Candidatus Methanomethylophilaceae archaeon
TCCCTACACCTGCAACACTTACAAAGGCCGCGTTAGAACTTTCTGGAATGCCGTATTACATTGTAAACGGTGGCAGTACGATCAAACCGTACGTACCGTATTTCGATATGGGTGGAGAATGTGGCCGCGATATAACAAGTGGAGACTCGGTATCAAACGTTAAAGAAGGTTTCGAAAAGGGCAAAATATTGGCAGAGTCGCTAGCTCGAGGATATGACTATATCGTGATAAGCGAAAGTTGCGCCGGAGGTACTACTACGGCATTAGCCGTCCTTATGGCAATGGGCACAGTGAAAGAGAACTTAGTAAGCAGCAGTTCCCCCAATAATCCTAAGGAACTGAAAACAAAGACCGTTATGGAGGGCTTGAACGCTGCTGGCATTAAGCCAGGAGATCTAAAGGACGATCCTTTACGCGCAATAGAATGTGTCGGTGACCCAATGATGCCCGCTAACGTTGGAATGATCATAGGCGCTGCTAAGGCCGGCATACCAATCATAATCGGTGGCGGAACACAGATGGCAGCAGTAATGGCTGCAGCGGTCGCCATAGACCCTTCCGTACAAGGAAGAATGTTCCAAGGTACTACGAGATGGCTGATGAACGACCCCAACTCAAGTATGGTCAAATTAATGAGTTCCATCTCAGACGAAATACCGATAGTTTCCGTTAATATGGACTATAACAAAAGTCCTTACGAAGGACTTCAGGCCTATGAGTGGGGATATATCAAGGAAGGTGTTGGATGCGGAGGAGCTTCTGTTGCTGCCATATTAGGCAGTAAAGGGGAAATCACCTGCGATAATATCTTAGACCGGGTACACAGCATTTATCGTGAAATCATGGGTATTCAGTAAGCCATCTGGCCATTCTGAGCTCTTCGGAAGTGTTCACGTTAACTGCAAGGTCTATGCATGAACACTTGAAGAAGTCCTCGCGAAGATATTCGCCGTTCAATGTACGTCGTCTATCCATGATATTGATACCTGCCATGACCCAGGACTTACCTTCCAGATTTATGGTATACGATGGACATATGCCCGATTCTATGACGAAATTTTCGTCAACAACCGTTATCATGGATTCCATATCAGGTTCGAAAGCTTCTGCTATACGATCGATTACCCTTGTAGATAATAAAGGAAGATCGGAAGGAGACGTAAGAACAAAATCTGAACTCATAAGTTCAAGAGCTACGTGTATATCATCAACGTAACTGTCTCCACTAGTCCTGACAGTTTCGTATCCAAGATCATTAAGATATGTCTCAGTTTGAGGTGTATTAGAACTGACTGAAATAAGAATTGAAGAAATGTGTTTAGAGCCTTCTAGTGCAGATATAACATGCATGACAGTAGGCTTACCGCCGACCGCCAGCATGGGCTTCTCTATTCCGCTATCTAGCATTCTGGTGCCCTTTCCGCCGGCATTGATGAGTGCTTCAAATTTCATATCATATTCAGCAACTTTATGATTATTAAGAATATCAACAACATAGCTGCAGCGACAATTGGGCGAGCAACTTCATTTGTTGCTCCGAGCACATCACCATTTGTTGATCCGAAGGTCCTATCAGATAGCTTGGACATCATAGTTCCTACGCCCATCGACACTATAAGACCGATGACAACGGCAACGAACGATGCAATGAAGAAGGACGATAAGTTTTCTATTAACGAGAAGTTTCCGATTAAAGGGCCTTTCCCATAATTAAAACAAATCCAGTTCATGAACCAGATAACTACTGTTGTTCTCACTAGGCTTATAATCAAAAAGATTGCAGATATACCTGTTGATTTGAACATTGTATCCTTATCAGCTTTCTTGACTTGATTGGAAGCCATGCCGTCACCAGGAGTTCCTGTTGCCGCAGCACAGACCATGGAATGCTTGATCAATATTTCCGTTGCAGGTATTATGAAAAACAATGCGAAGAACATCGGATCGTACGGGCCGACTGCAATTGAATAAAGAGCCAATGTCGCAATGATTGTTACAAGTGCCAGACCTATTCCTCCAGCGCCTACATTAGTATCTTTCATAGCCGTGATGTGTTTCTTCTGATCGCCTGATGCGACCATTCCATCACCAAAATCAACAAGACCGTCGAAATGAAGGAATTTACTGCCTATCAATACTGTTCCCAAAACAGTGATTGCAATTATAGGCCCGAGGGGAAAGATAAAGTAATAATTTAGAAGATAAAGAATGAACATCTCCATCATCAATACGACTCCCATCATCGCACCGATGATAGGCGCAAAATGGAAATTATTTTCCATTTCATCCATTTCCATCTGCCCTACATCCATCTTTTTTA
>DATESF010000080.1:0-10747 GCA_035271005.1 Candidatus Methanomethylophilaceae archaeon
CATTACTGATCATTCCGAAGAATAGGAAGTCCCATTAGGTCATCGTCGGATCATAGGCTTCATGCACCTACCCGACGCATATCGCTGCTTGACACGACCTTCTTCAGCGCTCTAGCCGAACCATCCTCCATGCGGCGTAGCACGCCGCTGGCGTATAATCTAGCACACGTCCAGGTTGCGTATGATCGATGTTCATAGGGCTTGTCCGATCTCATCCTCCAATTACGGGGCCCTCACATCTCTTCCCCGAAAGAGGATCTCTCTCCGGGTGCACGTCATTTAGATTCAACGTATTTCGTTTAAGAAACACGGCGAAATGTTCGTAGACTTAGGAAGTATATAATACCTCCCGCCACGAACAGTTCCATCCCGATCAAGAAATCAGAACGGTTTCCCATTCTCGACTTCATGACCTGAGACACTCGACCCATTCGAATCGAGCAATCTCCTCTATATTTAGGCTATATTTAAGGGTTGGGAATTCTTGGTCATGGAATGAACGCCAGAACCACAATTGTAGGAAATTTTCGACGTAAATCGGCAAGATGAGGGTTGTAAAAACGCAGAATATCATCTTTAAATGGAGATTTTCCGAGTATTTTAGACATAACGGATGTTTCGACAGTGCCGTCGACCTTCCATGCGCCATGATCGCCAGATATGTCTGTAGTTACAATAATCGGCAAGCGTAGACGAATTTTCTCCACATTAGAGCATAAATCCGCTAATACATCTATTTCAGAAGATTCCATCATAAATTCCTCGCCGCTACGAGTCTTGTACGTTAAATCCCCATTTTGAATATAATCGGATAGAGTGCGACGAGATATTGGAATATTCGAATTAATGTCCCCCAATATAGATTGTATATACCTCGTATCATCCATAATGGGCGATGACCATTGTATTATAATAAAAGAGAGAACGATACAAGTGTATGGAGAGAGAAGAGAAAGTCAATGAAGCTCTATTAGCACATCCTTGCTATAACGAAGAAGCTCATCATCACTATGCACGGATGCATCTCCCGGTTGCACCCAAATGCAACATTCAATGTAATTACTGTAATAGGAGATATGATTGCTCCAATGAATCTCGACCAGGAGTGACTAGTAAAGTCCTTAGTCCGATGCAGGCTGCAGACAAGGTCGGCTTCGTTTTAGAAAAAATTCCTAACTTAAAGGTCCTTGGAATAGCAGGTCCTGGTGATCCGCTAGCAAACGAAGAGACCTTTGAGACGCTTAAACTCATAAAGGAAAGATTTCCTGATTTGACTGCATGTATGTCAACTAATGGACTTATGTTAGCTAAAAGGGCCCAAGAACTCTACGATCTTAACGTAAGATTTATGACCGTTACTGTGAACGCTATCTCATCTGAGGTAGGCCAGCATATCTACAGCACAGTCCTTTGGGACGGTAAGAGGCTCACTGGTAAAGATGCTGCTGAACGTCTGATAAAGAATCAGAAAGAAGGCATTCGCATTTGTGTGGAACTCGGAATGGCCGTGAAAATCAATATCGTTATGATTCCAGGCATAAACGACAAGCATATACCTGATATTGTCAAGGAAGTTAAGAAACTTGGAGCTTACATCGTCAACATTCTTCCATTGATACCAGTAGCTGGAACGAAGTTCGAGAACCGTAGTGCACCGACTCCTAGCGAAAGAAAGGCTATGATGGACCTATGTTCTAATGATGCACGTATGATGAGGCATTGTAAACAGTGTCGTGCAGATGCTATCGGAATGTTAGATAATGATAGATCAGCAGAATTCGAAGATGAAAGTGGCTGCGCAGTGGGATGTGGACAAGCTAAAGAAAGATCATCCGATATCCTAATAGAAATGCCTGATAAAGAGGAAGTTCTTGTTGCAGTTGCCACCACCGACGGCGAAAAGGTCGACAGTGGTTTCGGTAACGCTACTATGTTCCGGATCTATGCATCCGACGGTAAAACCGTTAGATTCATCAGGGACGTCGATGCGCCTAAGGATAAACCTGTTGCAGGACGGGATCACAAAGAACGCATCTTAGACATAGTCCATTTACTGGAGGGCTGTAAGGCTGTTGCAGTATCTGAGATAGGTGAAATGCCAGAAAACTTACTGCTATCAAAAGGTATTGCGATCGTTATAACCGAATCTGATTCGGATGTAGCTGCAATCGAGGCTGCCGCGGCTGCTCTGCAGTGATTCCACGTTATTTTTTTAACGTTTTATGCGAAGTAATTAATAACCGTGCTACATGTTAGCATGTAACACGGTATTGATATGTTTGGAAAGAATGTTAGAATCGAGCGAATTATAGATAGGAAAACAGGCAACTGCGTTATCGTTCCAATGGATCACGGAGTATCTATCGGCCCCACGGAAGGATTGATTGATATGAAACATACAGTCAACGCCATAGCCAATGGCGGTGCAACCGCAGTACTCATGCACAAAGGCCTTGTTCGTCACGGATACCGTGCAAGCGGCCACGATATTGGCCTTATCTTGCATCTTTCAGCATCTACCAGCATGGGAGATACAGACAATAGCAAAGTATTGGTAGCTGGAGTACCCGAGGCCCTTAAATTAGGAGCTGACGCAGTATCTATGCACATTAATTTTGGTGCAGAAACGGAACCAGAGATGCTCAAGGATCTCGGAAGACTGTCTAGTGAATGTGAAGAATGGGGATTGCCTTTATTGGTAATGGCTTACGCCCGAGGCCCTAAAATTAAGAACTCGTACGATCCCGATTTGGTGGCACACAGTGCGAGAGCCGCTGCGGAATTAGGTGCAGACATTGTTAAATGCAACTACACAGGAGATATTGATTCGTTCAGAGATGTTGTGAAAGGAGCTCTTGTTCCAGTAATTATTGCAGGAGGACCGAAAATGTCATCAGATCTAGAGATGCTCACAATGGTTAGAGACTCTATGGATGCTGGCGGACGGGGAATCTCCATTGGAAGAAACATATTCCAACATCGGGATGTTGAAGGCATTACTCGCGCTATAACAGATATCGTACTCAGGGATGCTAGTGTAGAAGAGGCTTTGAAAGTCATAACCAGGAGATGAAAAGGATGGATAAATTAGAAGATATCAGATCTGACATACGCAGAGTTGACGATGATATAATAGAACTCATCGGAGAGAGGCTAAAAATGTCTAAGAGAATAGGCATAATAAAGACATCCAACAACGAAAGTATTCATGATATTGATGCTGAAAGAGCCACACTTGAAAGGTTCAAGGCCATGGGCGATATGATTGGAATGAATCAAGATGCGGCCGAAGAGCTTTGTAAAATCTTAATAGAACAATCTATGGCTGTGCAGGCTTCCACTCCCAGAGGAACATCCACGAAAAAGAAAATAGCTGTCATAGGGGGACATGGGCAGATGGGAAGGATGATTCAACGTCTGCTACGTCGGCCTGAACACGACATAATAGTAATAGATCCTGCCATAAATAACGGAATGGCTATAGAAAATGCGTCTGATGTTGATGTCGTTATAGTATCCGTCCCGATATCTTCAGTCTCTGAGATATTCGAGGCCCTTGATCGAATATGTAAGAAGGATGCACTGATATTCGATGTCTCGTCTCTAAAATCGCCTTTTATCCATGTTCTTAAAGATCTTGCTTCTTCGAGAAACATATGCTCGATACATCCTATGTTCGGGCCTACTGTGCGCTCTATGCATGGAAGGAACTTGATAATTTGTGATTGTGGATCCAAAGAAGCAGTTAGAATGACATTAGAACTTTTTAATGAACAAGGTGCAGATATCAAGGTTATACCTTTGGAGGATCACGACAGATACATGTCCTACGTGCTAGGCCTTAGTCACATAGTAAATATAGCATTCTTTACTGTGCTTGAGAGAAGTAATATTCCATTTAAGGAACTCCTCTCGGTATCATCCACCACATTCGATAAGATGATTGATACTAACATGTCAGTTGCTCTGGAAGATCCTCGTCTTTACTACGAAATTCAACATTTGAATATCAGCCGTGACAGAATGCTTTCCGAACTTAGTGATGCTATAAACGCTGTAAGTGAAGCCGCACTTTCAGATACATCGGAGAATTTCAGTGAAATGATGCTTAAAGGAAGAAGATACTTGGAAGAATGATGCCAAGATACTCATAATCTGGCTCATAGTCATAGATATGAGATAGCATTTTTAAATAACGGGGACATCACGCGTAGTTATATCATGAAAGCTCAGGAACTTCGAGAGGCGTACGTTGAATTCTTCAAAGAGAGGGGGCATGCATACGTCAGATCCGCCTCGCTTGTACCAGAGAATGACCCTACAGTACTTTTCACAACGGCGGGAATGCATCCCCTAGTACCATATTTACTTGGGCAGAAACACCCACAAGGTAAACGTATAGTAAACTATCAGAAATGTATTCGTACCGGTGACATTGAAGATGTGGGAGATTCCAGTCACCTTACATTCTTCGAGATGCTTGGTAACTGGTCGCTAGGCGATTATTTCAAAAAGGAATCAATTACGTTCAGCTACGATTTTCTCATAAATGTTCTAAAACTTAAAATCGAACAATTAGCCATCACTGCGTTCGAAGGTGAAGGGGCCATACCTCGTGATGACGAGACAGCCGATATCTGGCATAGCGTTGGAATACCCAGAGATCAGATATATTTCTACGGACGTTCTGAGAACTGGTGGGGTCCTGCTGGCCAAACTGGGCCATGTGGCCCAGATACCGAGATATTCTTTGATGACGGACGACCTAAGTGTTGTTCTGATTGCGGACCTTCATGTCGCTGTGGTAAATTCACAGAAATATGGAATAATGTTTTTATGGAATACTTCAAGGACGCAGATGGAAATTTCTCACCTTTGGAGCATAAGAACGTTGATACTGGAATGGGACTTGAACGGGTTCTAAGAATAATAAATGGAAAGAAGACCGTGTTCGACACTGAACTCTTTGTAAATATTATTGCTAAGATAGAAGAAATCACCGGTAAAGAATATGCTGAAGAAACAAGATCATTTAGGATAATAGCTGATCACGTACGTGCAGCGACATTCATCATGGGAGATGGAATATTACCCGCAAGGGTAGGGCAGGGATACATCCTAAGAAGGCTCATTAGACGTGCAAGCAGATATCTTTCTGCCTTAGGTGTAGACGACGTTGTAATGGACGGGATATGTGAAATCGTTATCGACGATTATATGGATTCATATCCTGAATTGGAAAGAAACAGAGAGCAGATACTTTCCAGTATGAAAACAGAAGAAGAGAAGTTTCACTCTACACTTAAAAAAGGATTACGCAGGTTCGACGAGATGATCGAAGGATATGAATCAGGAACTACTCTGGACGGCGGGCATGTCTTCAGACTGTATGATACATTTGGATTTCCTATCGAACTTACAAAAGAACTAGCCGAAGAGAAGGGCTTTGTTGTAGACATTGATGATTTCAATCGTCGCTTCAAGGAACACCAAGAAGTTTCTCGCGGCGGATCAGATCAAAAATTCAAAGGCGGTATGGCCGACGATGGTGAGGAGACTACAAAACTTCACACTGCCACACATTTACTAAACTCAGCACTTAGAAAGTTTGTTGATCAAAGTATAATACAGAGAGGCAGCAACATAACCGCCAAAAGACTCAGATTCGATTTTAATCTTGATCGTAAGGTGACTCCAGAGGAAATTAAGCAGATTGAGGATTACATTAATGATCTTATCAATCAAGATATCCCAATAGATTGTGAAGAGATGTCCTATGAGGAATCTCAGGAACGAAACGCAATAGGTGTTTTCCACGATAAATACGGGGAAATGGTAACCATCTACACTATCGGCGATATCTCATGCGAGATATGCGGAGGACCTCACGTTAGCAGTACAGGCGAACTTCAAGGATTCAAAATCCAGAAGGAAGAGAGTTCAGCTGCTGGCGTAAGGCGTATCAAAGCTGTCGTTGGGAAGTTTTGATATTTTCCTTCGATATAAATACAGCCAATATCGCTATCATTGAGAATGCGAACATCAGACCCCATACTGCAGAGTAGTTCTCTAAAGAGGGTGTTTCGCCCAACATAAATCCTGAGATCTCAAGGGATATTGCACTCCCAAGGAACAAAAATACGTTCAAAGCAGCGACTGCTGTCCCAGAAATAGATGTCGGGTGCCATTCCTTTACCTGAGTAAATGATAGCGACATGAAACCGCCAAAGAATCCGAACAGAGTACATACGACTCCCCAGAAAATAGCGCTGTCCATAGAACCAGCGAATACCCATAACACCAACCATACCAAAGCAAATCCTATGTTTCCAAAGATCATGGCTGTGCGCTTTGATTTGATGAATCCTCTACCTGATAGTACTCCCACGAGAACAGTGCTCAATATCTTTCCTATGCCTATCATAGCGACTATCCATATTGTCAAAGATACGAAAGTGTACGTATCGTTGAAATAAGACTTAGATACCGTTCCTTGGAATACCATTATGGTTCCATAAATCAAGAAATATGCTAAAGCCATAGGCCAAAACTTTCTGCCTGATGAGAACACGGTCTTCAGTCCTTCCACCATGCCCGTATTCTCTTTAACGGATGCTCCTGGAGGAAGATCTCTAATTAGAATAAAACAAAGAACTGCAATAACCAAAGTGATCACGGCTAGTAATACGAAGGTGCCCCTCCATCCAAGAAAGTCTACAGATATCTGAAGCGGAACTGTTGCAGATATCGCACCTATGTTACCGACCGCTATTACAATACCAACTAACTGAGGGAAATAATTCGGAGGGAACCATGTGGCAATGACTTTCATCATTGGAATATAAACGGCGGCCATTCCCGCAGCGATCATCATTTTACCGATTGCTGCTGCCATAAAAGTTTCGCTGAATGCAGTAACAGCGGATCCTAAAGCAGCCATTGAAAGGAAAACAAAAGCTACTTTTCTAGGTCCAAAGCGATCTGCCAACATACCACAAGGGATCTGCATAGCAGCATAAGTCCAGAAATAAATCGAACTTAGATAGATGTAATTGCCACCTACTACTTCCGTTATGTAGGGGCCAACTACGTTGAGAGACATTCTATGGAAATATACAAAAAAGTAAGCCGTTAAGAAAATCGCGAACATTATCCAAGCGTATTTGAGCTTTGGTTCTTTCATAATTAAGGCTCACCATTCCAATGATAAGAATTAAAAGAAAAATTTGCCAAAGGCAAAATCCTCACTTTATAGTCCTTGGAAGTGTTAATGTATATTTCCTATTTAAGATAATCAGAAGTACGCCCTAAACTCTTTATTGATAATAGAAAATTTCATTGTTAAATCGATATAGTTATCTCTTAATGATGAGATATCCAGAATAAATCTTATTGGATGTGGTACGCTGAAAAATAAAAATACGAAAAAGTTGACTAACGCAGTCGGAGCGCCAGTATCCGATAACGAACATTCACTTACTGCGGGCCCCAGAGGCCCAATGATGTTACAAGACCTGTGGCATATGGAAAAAATGGCTCACTTTAACCGTGAGGTCATACCTGAACGCAGAATGCATGCCAAGGGAAGCGGTGCATTCGGTACATTTGTCGTGAATCACGATGTTTCCAAATATACGAAGGCGAAGGTTTTCAAGAATGGTGCAAAAACAGAAGTGTTCATGAGATTCTCTACCGTTGCAGGAGAGCGAGGAGCAGCAGACGCAGAACGTGACATACGCGGATTTGCTATGAAATTCTATACCGAAGAGGGAAACTGGGATCTCGTGGGCAATAATACTCCTGTATTCTTTCTTAGAGATCCAAAGGACTTTCCAGACCTAAATCACGCTATCAAAAGAGATCCCAGAACCAATATGCGCTCCGCTCAGAGCAATTGGGACTTTTGGACTTCACTACCAGAAGCATTTCACCAGATTACCATCGTTATGTCTGATCGTGGAATCCCTGCATCATACAGAAACATGCATGGGTTTGGTAGCCACACTTTCAGTCTTTTCAACGATAAGAATGAACGTTTTTGGGTTAAGTTCCACTTAAAAACACAACAAGGAATCAAAAACCTTACAAATGAGGAAGCTCGAGAGATCGTATCTAAAGACCGTGAAAGTCATCAAAGAGACCTTTACGAAGCTATAGAGAATAAAAACTTCCCTCGATGGAAGATGTACTTCCAAATAATGACTGAAGAACAGGCCCGTAAAAGAAAGGAAAATCCTTTCGACGTAACAACTGTTTGGCCACATAAGGATTATCCCCTTATCGAAGTTGGAACGATAGAACTTAACCGTAATCCTGAGAACTACTTCGCAGATGTAGAACAGGCTGCGTTTAATCCAGCGCATGTAGTTCCTGGAATTGGCCTTTCACCAGACAAGTTACTTCAGGGAAGACTTTTTGGATATGGTGATGCACAACGCTATCGTTTAGGAATAAATCACGACCAGATACCTGTGAACAGTGCTAAGGTCCCAGTTCACTCATATCACAGAGACGGACAGATGAGAGTTGATGGGAACTACGGCTCCATCAAAGGCTATCAACCAAATTCCTTTGGTGAATGGGAAGATCAGCGTGAATATCGTGAACCTGCCTTGAAGGTGGACGGAGACATAGATTTCTATGATCCTAAAGATTTTCCTGAAGATTGTTTCAAACAAGGGGGAGATTTATGGAGACTCATACCTGAGAACGAGAAAGCTGTTTTGATAAAGAACACTGCAGAAGATATGACCGGCGTAACGGATAACGTACGATATCGACATGCTGCTCACTGTTATCTTGCAGACTCAGATTATGGAAAGCGCGTGTCTGAAGCTTTAATGCTGGATTTCAACAAGGTCAAAGAGCTTTCTAAATTAGATCACGCAGGCCTCAAAGAAGCAACTAAGTCCGAATAAACTTTAAAAAATAGCCGATGTGTCATAACGACACGTCGGCCTTATTATTTTCATAATCTATCTAAAATGTTCAGTTATTCAAGTTGAATTAAAAGAATGGTGGACTGGGCGAGATTTGAACTCGCGACTTCTTGCTTGCAAAGCAAGCGATCTTCCAGCTGATCTACCAGCCCACTGTAGAAGTCAATCTGGCTAAATCTTATATATCTTTCGTCTTACATAGTCACATCTAAGCAGAAGTTTGGCATATTTCTGTCAAAAGGAGTTGAATGTGTTGGGTGAAGGTGTATCTTGGGGCGCAATATCAGTAATTAACGCAATGCCCGGAGGAATCGGCGCCGTGATAGGAACCGAGCTAAAAACCTACTCAAAATTTGTCTTAGAAGGTTGTTCTCGCACCGTCGATATAATCAATGATAGGTCGGAACCTACTCTGTTGGCAGAGCTTTGTGTATCTGCTTCATACGAAATGGCAGGAATGAATGAACCTGAAGGTTGGCGCCTTATCACATCATCAGAAATGCCTCCTTCTAAAGGATTGAAGAGTTCAAGTTCCGCCTGTAACGCAATTATATCAGCAGTTTTTAACGAGATAGGATTTATTACAGATTCACTAACGATTATAAAACTCGGAGTGAAATGCGCTAGACAAGCTAAAGTCACAAGGACTGGGTCTTTTGACGATGCTTGCGGATGTCACTACGGAGGATTTGTTATGACGGATAATAACACAGATAGTGTCATGTTCATGAAAGATGTACCAAAATATGATGTTGTTATCCATATCCCTGAACGTAAGATTCGCAAAGAAAGCTTAGATATGGCTCCTTTGAAAAGAGCTGCTAAGGAGCAACGTAAAGCAATAGAGTTATCGAAAACAGATTTTCTTAGCGCGATGACATTGAACGGCCGTATTATTGCTGATGCCTCGGGACTTGACAACGATATTGCCGAAATGGCAATGAAAGCCGGAGCCCTTGCCGCAGGAATATCTGGTTCGGGTCCTTCTACCGCCATAGTATTGGAATATGGCGAAGCAAAGAAATTCTTGAAAAACACGGGACTCGAGAACGTAATAGTCACAGAAACCCGTAAACTTACAAAATAATCAGATGATATTAGGGAGATTGCATAATATGTTTCAGCTGGGAAAGAAAGTAAAGTTCACACTGTTTGGCAGTAGTCATGGCCCTTATGTCGGGTGTATCTTAGAAGGCATACCATCAGGCATGTCGATAGATCCTACTATGATATCAAAATATATGGCACTAAGAAAGCCAAGATCAGGTATCGGCACACAGCGCAAAGAGCCAGATGTCCCGGAATTTGTCTCTGGCGTAAGAGATTGGAAGGCAGATGGAACTCCCATAATCATAAGAATAGCTAACAAAAACGTGATTAATTCTGATTATTCAGAATATAAATATAAACCGAGGCCGGGTCACGCAGATCTTCCTGCTATTGCTAAAGGCTTTGACTGTCTTGGAGGTGGCGCGTTCTCGGGAAGAATGACTGCAGCAATAGTTGCAGGAGGCAGTATAGCCAGACAATTTGTTTTACAACATGGAATAGCCATATCAGCCCATACAAAATCCATAAGTAATGTCATAGATACAGAAGAACGTTCCTTCAATCAATCTCTGGATTCAGAGTCTTACATTACACGAGCGTGTACTGCCGCTCTAGACAAAAATATGATTGATGAAATAAAAAAAGCAGGGGAAATGGGAGACAGCGTAGGCGGAATAACTGAATGTATCGTTTCTGGACTCCCAATAGGATTTGGAGGAATATGGTTTGAAGCCCTCGATTCAGAAATTGCTAGAGCG
>DATESF010000081.1:0-7700 GCA_035271005.1 Candidatus Methanomethylophilaceae archaeon
CATTACTGAGAACATTGACGTAATATCAGTGAAAGATTTCTCAATTATCGAATCGTCCTCTGGAGAAGAGGGAGTCTCTATTCCCACGGACACTGCCATATGCAACAACTGTCTTGATGAGATACATTCCACAGGACGAAGATCAGGATATGCGTTCACTTCTTGTACCGACTGTGGAGCACGTTTCACATTACTTTCGTCAATTCCTTATGACAGATCGAATACCTCAATGGATAGCTTTCCTATCTGTTCGGAATGTAAAAATGAATTTGAAGATCCAAAAGACAGAAGATTACATCATCAGACCATTTGCTGTCCTGTATGCGGCCCTTCGTACAGACTTATTGATAGGGAAGGAAAAAATATTTCAGGGGACCCGATCCCTACTTTTGCGTATATGTTATCCCAAGGAAAGATTGGGATAACTAAAAGCTGGGGTGGCATGCACATTTGTTGTACTTTAGATAAAGTAGAACATCTAAGAAAATGGAATAAAAGGCCTCAAAAACCTTTTGCGATAATGGTGCGTGATGTAGACACAGTAAATAAATATGGAAATCCTAACAAATTAGAACTTGAGAAGATGACGTCATCACACAAACCTATAGTACTGGTGGAAAAAAATAATATTGATGAATGTGTGGCCCCAGGTTTAGATAACGTGGGAATCTTCCTTCCGTATACTGGGATGCAACATCTTTTATTCGATTCTCTCAAAGAAGATGCTTTGATAATGACCTCAGCTAACCATCCAGGAGAGCCAATGATCACTAACGATCAGGATATAATGGAAATGGGTGCCGATATGTATCTTCTGCATAACCAGAGGATAATCAACCGTGCCGATGACAGCGTTCTACGAATGTATGGTAATCACACGTACTTTATACGCAAGTCTCGGGGGAGCATTCCTTCATTTATAGAGACTCGTCAAGAACTTTGCGGTTGCGTTATCGGTCTTGGGGCACAAGGAAATCTCACTGGTGCAGTATCCAAAGAGAACAGAATTTATCAAACACAATACATTGGTCATGGTGCCAGTATCGGCGTTCCGGAATATCTTGAAAGTTCTATACGTGGACTTATTGATATGACAGGATCGTTACCAAAAATAATCGCAGGAGACCTTCATCCAGGTTATCCTACTCGCCGTATAGGAAAAAAGTTTTCCGAAGAGTTTGACGCTACCTTTGTTGATATACAGCATCATTGGGCCCACGCGGCATCATTACTTGTTGATAACGGTCATATGATGGGGACTATCCTAACCTTAGACGGTACGGGATATGGTAGTGATGGTAACGCTTGGGGCGGCGAAGTAATTTCCACAGACATGCAAAAATTCAATCGTGACGCACAACTGGAATACATACCGCTATTAGGATCTGAAAAAGCAGTTTATGACCCTAAACGCCTTAAATTTGCTGTAGACGTTATGAACGGAAAGGAAAATAATTCGTTCTCAGATCAAGAATCATCTGTCCTCAAGAAACTTATGAATACTAGCGTAAAAAGTTCATCTATGGGAAGATTGATGGACACATTATCGTACACCTTAGGCTTGTGTTCTAATAGAACTTATGACGGAGAGCCAGCAATGAAATTAGAACCTTTGTTGGCAAAGGGAAAACTTATTCCAGGATATGAGACGGATACAACTCAAGGAGTCATAAAAACGGTACATCTTTTTGACAGGATTGGAAAGAATGACAAACCGGCTGATGTAGCTTACTCTATGATATACAACGTCATGAGTGAACTTATGTCGTCCGCCATTGATAACGCCGACAGGAACGGATATGAACATATTGGAATATCAGGTGGAGTGTCGTATAATTTGAGCATATCCAAAATGTTCGAAGAACTTGGAAAACCTTCGGACCATGAGTTAATATTCCATAACACAGTTTCGAACGGAGATGGCGGAATATCCGCCGGACAAGCTGCACTTGCATTAATGATGATTAAATGAATACGCTATTTGTACTTCTTGACGGGGCAGAGGATGATCCCCATCCGCTTTTAGGCGGAAAGAAACCTATACACGTAGCTGAAATGCCATTTCTTAGATCACGAGCTACAAATCGTTTTAGAACTACCGGCCGCGCTTATACACATCTATTCTTACATGAATTTTTTACTGGTTGTACTCCCGATAGTCCGAGGGCCGCAATTGAAGCTCTTGGCCTTGGACTTAACATGAGCGGTAACAGAAGCGCCTTTAGGCTTAGCCCAGCTAAAATAAAAGATGGGATGATAACCTGGTCATATAACACAGATGAGTTCAAAGATGAACTAGAACGTCACGTGATGGATAACCTTGGAATACTGGATAAATATTCACCCGAAGTCAATTTTTTCTTTAAAGGACGTGCTATAATAACTATGGATTATGACGAGATACCTGATCTTCCAGCACCGCCTGCAGACGTTTCTATGGTCGAAGTACCAGGAGATCTAGGGAAACTTGTTAGAAAGGTAGCAGATCTTATGGATGGAATAACCAATTATCCATGGGGATGTGGACAAATGGGCAGAATAGATCCTGCATTCAGTTGCCTAGGAAAGATGACTGCTATCTCTAATGGACCTACGTCACTAGGCGTCTGCGCATCATTAGGACATGACATATGCCTTATCAAAAACTTAGAAGATAGGTTCCCTGTTGCAGCCGAGATCCTGAAAAAGGAGAATGTATTTTTACATATTGATGAGGTAGACGAATACAGTCACCAGAGAGATCCATTCAAGAAAATAGAGGTTCTAGAACGTACCGATGAACTTATGAAACAATATTTCTCGGATGCAAAACGGATAGTATATTTTACAGATCATGGAACTTCATGCGTTACCGGCGAACACATAATAACCGATGTGCCTGTTTGGACAACGTTCGATTGTAAATTGAAAGAGGGAGAAATAACCCCTTTGAAAAAAGTTATTCCTAGATTACTAGGTTGAGGAGATAATTATGACATATAATGGAGAACTTCCAAAGTCGTTGAACGTTTGGGGAAACAGAAAGATCGCGGACGATCTTATCGGAGAAATGTGGGGAAAACGAGGAGTTTTTACATGCACAGTAGCAAACACAATGACGTCGATACGTCCAGGAATATCCGATGCTGGTGATACTCCTGACCTTACACTATTCACTCCAGCTGCCGACGCCGAACTTTTAGTTAGCGGTAAGATAACTTGTATGAAAGGTATCCCGATTAACCCCGGAGGAATCCCTACACCTGCAACACTTACAAAGGCCGCGTTAGAACTTTCTGGAATGCCGTATTACATTGTAAACGGTGGCAGTACGATCAAACCCTACGTACCATATTTCGACATGGGCGGAGAATGTGGCCGTGATATAACGAGTGGAGACTCAGTATCAAACGTTAAGGAAGGTTTCGAAAAGGGCAAAATATTAGCAGAATCGCTAGCTCGAGGATATGACTATATCGTGATAAGCGAAAGTTGCGCCGGAGGCACAACCACGGCATTAGCCGTCCTTATGGCAATGGGCACAGTGAAAGAGAACTTAGTAAGCAGTAGTTCTCCCAATAATCCTAAGGAACTGAAAACAAAGACAGTTATGGAAGGCTTGAACGCTGCTGGCATCAAACCAGGAGATCTAAAGGACGATCCTTTACGCGCAATAGAATGTGTCGGCGACCCGATGATGCCTGCTAACGTTGGAATGATCATAGGGGCTGCTAAGGCCGGCATACCAATCATAATCGGTGGCGGAACACAGATGGCAGCTGTAATGGCTGCAGCGGTAACGTTAGACCCTTCAGTACAAGGAAGAATGTTTCAAGGGACTACGAGATGGTTGATGAATGACCCCAACTCAAGCATGGTCAAATTAGTGAGTTCAATCTCAGACAAAATACCGATAGTTTCCGTTAATATGGATTATAACAAAAGTCCTTACGAAGGACTTCAGGCCTATGAATGGGGATACATCAAGGAAGGTGTTGGATGCGGAGGAGCTTCTGTTGCTGCCATATTAGGCAGTAAAGGAGAGATTACCTGCGATAATATCTTAGACCGAGTACACAGCATTTATCGTGAAATCATGGGTATTCAGTAAGCCATCTAGCCATTTTGAGCTCTTCAGAAGTGTTCACATTAACTGCAAGGTCTATGCATGAACATTTGAAGAAGTCCTCGCGAAGATATTCGCCGTTCAATGTACGTTGTCTATCCATGATATTGATACCTGCCATGACCCAGGACTTACCTTCCAGATTTATGGTGTACGACGGACATATACCCGATTCTATGACAAAATTTTCGTCGACGACCGTTATCATGGATTCCATATCAGGTTCGAAAGCTTCTGCTATACGATCGATTACCCTTGTAGATAATAAAGGAAGATCGGAAGGAGACGTAAGAACAAAATCTGAACCCATAAGCTCAAGTGCCACGTGTATATCATCAACGTAACTGTCTCCACTAGTCCTGACAGTTTCGTATCCAAGATTATTAAGATATGTCTCAGTTTGAGGCGTATTAGAACTGACTGAAATAAGAATTGAAGAAATGTGTTTAGAGCCTTCTAGTGCAGATATAACATGCATGACGGTAGGCTTACCGCCTACCGCCAGCATGGGCTTCTCTATTCCGCTATCTAGCATTCTGGTGCCTTTTCCACCAGCATTGATGAGTGCTTCAAATTTCATATCATATTCAGCAACTTTATGATTATTAAGAATATCAACAACATAGCTGCAGCGACAATCGGGCGAGCAACTTCGTTTGTTGCTCCAAGTACATCACCATTTGTTGATCCAAAGGTCCTATCAGATAGCTTGGACATCATAGTTCCTACGCCCATCGACACTATAAGACCGATAACAATGGCAACAAACGAGGCAATGAAGAAGAACGAGAAGTTTCCGATTAAAGGGCCTGCCCAATAACGTAAATGAATCCAGTTCATAATCCAGATAACTACTGTTGTTCTCACTAGGCTTATAATCAAAAAGATTGCAGATATGCCTGTTGATTTGAACATTGTGTCCGTATCCGCTTTCTTTACTTGATTGGAAGCCATGCCGTCACCAGGAGTTCCTGTTGCCGCAGCACAGACCATAGAGTGTTTGATTAATATTTCCGTTGCAGGTATTATGAAAAACAATGCGAAGAACATCGGATCGTTCCATCCGACTGCAATTGAATAGAGAGCCAATGTCGCAATGGTTACTACAAGTGCCAGACCTATTCCTCCAGCGCCTACATTAGTATCCTTCATAGCCGTGATGTGTTTCTTCTGATCGCCTGATGCGACCATTCCGTCACCGAAATCAACGAGACCGTCAAAATGAAGGAATTTACTGCCTATCAATACTGTTCCCAAAACAGTGATTGCAATTATAGGCCCGAGGGGAAAATTAACGTAATAATTTAGAAGATAAAGAATGAACATCTCCATCATCAATACGACTCCCATCATCGCACCGATGATAGGCGCAAAATGGAAATTATTTTCCATTTCATCCATTTCCATCTGCCCTACATCCATCTTTTTTATTGTGAAAAAGGAAATCATGCCCTTTATAGCAGGCCTAAGACTGCTGCTTGACAGATTCATATCAATTTTCGGTTTCTTTGACTTTTTCTTTGCGTCCGTCCCGTCAGTGTATTCTGACGGTAGCTCGAAACTCTCCGAATCATCAGAAGATTTGATATCGATTGGTTCTGTCTCGTAATTGCTAGATGACCCTGTGTCTCCTGACGTACTAACCTTTGATTCAGAAGAATTATCTGATGGTCCTATTCCTTCGGAGGTCATAACAACTGGATCAGGGGAATAATTAGATGGCCCTATTCCTCCAGAGGTCCTTGCTTCAGGTGCAGATTTATAATCGTTTACAGGAGACTCCTCTTTTACAGATTCAGACTTTGGTAACTCATTTATCTGGCTCTCAGCTACATCTAAATGTTTTTCTTCCTTGTCTGCATCCGAAACATCAGCATCAGCCAAGGCCTTAGCAGCATCAGATGATGTCATAACCTTAAGTTTTGGTATTTGTTCATTTTCTTCATCGGTCATTTTGACGCCTCCTTATTAGACGATATAAGTCCTTTTGAAACGGAAATTCCTGCAATGAGACCTTTTACGGCCCCTTCAAGAATAGCTCCAGTAAACTCTATGGTCGTTAGG
Source organism: Candidatus Methanomethylophilaceae archaeon (assembly GCA_035271005.1). Taxonomy (GTDB): domain Archaea; phylum Thermoplasmatota; class Thermoplasmata; order Methanomassiliicoccales; family Methanomethylophilaceae; genus VadinCA11. Next base: position 6,170 of record DATESF010000081.1, read on the forward strand.
TTGTATGTATATATCTGAAAATTCACATTTATAACTATTTGTCCTGAAACCTGTTCAAAGACTTTTTGAGCCACATATGTAGCTATATTGTTTAGCATATCATCCATCGTGGAGCTATACGCCTGCTCTTTTTTTATAGAACGGGTTTTCACTATTTCGTCAGATAATACGGCATATTGCATTATGGACGCCAATACCATATTGGATCTTAATTCGTCCATCTTATCAGACAACCATTCCATTTTATCTATGTCTAGATTCAAAGTTTTAGAAATTAACTCCTTGAGAACCTCGATGGATACGCCTGCTTCTTCAAGAATATCGATATAACTACCATGTGAATCATCGCCACGGTTGATAAGCGCGGTCTTAACACCATCTTTGACGGAACGTGCCATAGCTATCCCTAAAGGCATACCTGTGCCAGCATACTCCTCCTTATTATCGCCAATGGGAGAAACTATGGCGATAGCGTCAGAGGTTGTGCCAGTCTCCATGTAACCTAACGAATTCAATGCTGCAGTCTTTGCCTCTGTAATAGCTATCAAGATGTTTACTTTTGCAGCCTGGGTCATTGGTGAATATGATACTCCAATTATGTTTATTGTTCCTGCGTGTAGAAGACGATTTCTTTTATGAGATAGTTTAGATCTTCTGTCCCAGTCTTTGAGTACTTCACCAGCAATTACTTGATTACTTAATCCAGCCGTGACCGCCGCAAAGGCTTTCATTCCAGAAAATTCATTTACTTGAGTATTGAAAACATGACTAACTTCGGCCGCTGTCATGAAACCCACGGAATGAGAAGGAAGTTCTAGACCTTCACAAACCGATGCTGCATGTTGTCTTGGATCATTATGTGAATAGTTTTTAGGAACTTCCATGATAAAGAGGCAGTTTGTGACTGTGTTCCCTCCATTGTGTACTGCAGAACTAAGCACTTCCATATTTTCTTTGAAACGTAATACGGCTACATCGTAACCTTCGTAACTTAATATTTCACATACTGGTACATTCATAGAATCAACCCCGAAATCCATTCTATACCTCTAATTAACAAATCTTCAGCGAATATCTGCACGTGTACACCTATGAACATAAAGAGTGGAGCAGTGACAAGAAGAATAAATAATATTGAAGACAATTCAATAAGACTGAGACATCTTCTTACATCATCCTGATTTGGAAGAGGGCTTGCTGCGTTCATAACATAGTCACCTTTCTTTTCCATGCTGATATCCAGTGCACCAGCGGTTGCCGTCATAGGCCATCCGCTGTTAGGACTAGGAGTCATATCATTCTCTTTTGCTGCCATACTTAAAGCGTTTCGCCAGTTCAATCCTAGCAGCATAGCACCAAGAGCAATGAACAACACCGAAACTCTTGATGTAATGAATCCAAGTACGTCGTCCCATCTCGCAGGAAAATGACCCAGATCACTATATTTTTCGTTTTTGTAACCCCACATTGCATCCATTAGATTTGTACACCTAAACATGAATGCTCCTGGAATCCCAAGAAGTCCTGCATA
>DATESF010000082.1:0-3067 GCA_035271005.1 Candidatus Methanomethylophilaceae archaeon
GTGTAAACATTTAAAAGCTGTAGTTCATTTGCGCATCATACGCCACTGTGGCTCAGCGGTAGAGCGGCGGTTTCGTAAACCGTAGATCGGGGGTTCAATTCCCTCCAGTGGCTCCATTTACATTCTAAGCGGTTCCCATACCGTGGCACGGAGCGTGTTGACCGCCTCATATTTATAGAGACCGTCAACTGAGTAATGTGCCAGTACCTCTTCTGCGGCGACTCGAGCTTCTTTCTCAAGTCCAAATACTGAAAATGTACCAGTTTGTTTTCTTATGGCCTCTTCTACAGGTATTTCGATTTTTATCTCATCTGAAAACTCTCGAGTTACAACCTTCCGGCCAGAAGATTCTAGCATATTTACGATATCGTTGGTACTTCGTTTTCTATAGCTGTAATCTTTACCAAGTTTTGACCAAATTTCTGATTGTATATCGTCACCATGGTTCTCCACCCACGAGATAATAACACAATTGCCTTTGGAAAGAGAATCCATACGATCTATGGACTCAGGTGTTCCTAAACCAGAGCAAAGAGCGGAAACCACAGTATCCCATCGTCTTTCGGTATTGTAGGTATTCCAGTCTGTCTCCATTCTTTCTAAATTATTGATGCCTTCTTTCTTTGCAGTAGCAAAAAGACGGTCTAACATCTTTCCAGATGAATCAAGACAGGAAACAGTTTTTGAAAATTTAGACATAATCAAAGAATATGTGCCAGGTCCGCTACCGATCTCCAATAAATCTTTATCATTACCGATAACGTCTATTTCAGCAAGCCATTCAACTATACGTTGTGGCATTCTGCCCTGTTGTTCCGATGTATACGTTTCAGAGAACGCATCCCAAAATTTTATTTTTTCACTCTCTGGCATATTGCCGTCAAGAGGATGAACTGCCATCAATTACCGTCCTTTCCATCCTTTGTTAGATACTGATTAACGATCTTCACTGCACAAACGTCGCCACACATAGAACAACCGTCCTTATGTTCTGTACATCCCCGCTGACGGTATTCGCGAGCCTTGTCTGGATCTAAGCAAAGTTCAAACATGGTGTCCCAGTCTAATTTCTTACGGGCTTTAGCCATAGCATCGTCCATCTCGCGTCCTCTGCCTCTTGTAAGGTCTCCTACATGTGCAGCTATCTTTGATGCGATTACGCCTTCCCTAACGTCTTCAACATCTGGAAGTGAAAGATGTTCGGCTGGTGTAAGATAACATAAGAAATCTGCACCGGCTTGTGCCGCCACGGCACCGCCTATGGCACCGACAATATGATCGTATCCTGGTGCTATGTCTGTTACTAGAGGACCCAGTACGTAGAAAGGAGCGCCGTCACACATGCTTTTTTCCAGTGCCACGTTCATCGAAACCTGATCTAATGGAACATGGCCCGGACCTTCAACCATAGATTGAACGCCAGCTTCACGAGCCCTCTTAACTAAATGACCCAGTGTCATAAGTTCAGATATTTGAGCCTGATCAGATGCATCGGCTATGCAACCGGGTCTAAAACCGTCACCTAGTGATAATGTAAACTCATACTTTCTTGCCATTTCTAATAAATAATCATAATTCTTGAAAAGTGGATTTTCTTCTTCGTTATGAAGTATCCAGGCAGTAAGGAACGAGCCCCCTCTTGATACAACATCCATGAGTCTATCAGATTTCTTAAGCCAACTGACGGTTTCTTTAGTTATGCCGCAGTGAACGGTCATAAAATCCATTCCGTCCTTAGCGTGCTTCTCTATTCCGTTGAATATATCGTCTTCGTTCATATCCACTACTGCGTTATTTCTTGCAGCAGTCAGACCAGTCTGATATATCGGAACTGAACCCATCATAACAGGACATTCTTTCAAGAGTCTGGCTCTTATGACATCTATATCTCCTCCAGTGCTAAGGTCCATTATAGAATCAGCGCCGTACTTTAGCGAAATTTTGAGTTTTTCTATTTCGCTTTCAAGATCTACAATGTCCCTTGACGTACCAAGGTTAACATTTACCTTTATACTGAGGCCTTCTCCGATAGCTGCTGGTTCAGGGTTATGTATCGGGTTACAGGGTACGACGATACGTCCTGAAGCGATACCGTTTCTGATGAATTCTTCTCTGACTCCTTCCTTTTCAGCGATAGTACGCACCAAAGGAGCGTTCCTACCTCTTCGTGCCTGTTCCATAATGGTGCTCATTGAATATCGTGTCTCCAATCCGCCTACGTTTATTTCAGCGTTCCCGTAGTTTCAACCCTCTCATATATTCGCGCGTGCGCTACATACGCGCGTATATATAGCGCCAGAGTCTAGTGTTTTCGTTAGCACTGTGAATACAATGCGGAGCTGTTCTAAATGGATGGGGTAAAGGAAGTTTATGATCAGGACGGAATTACCGTTCTGCACGGTCTCGAGGCCGTAAGAAAAAGGCCGGGAATGTATATCGGCAGTACCAATGTCCGCGGACTTCATCACTTAGTGTTTGAAGTAGTCGACAATGGTATCGATGAGGTCATGGCAGGATACGCCACTCGTGTCGATATAGAGATCAATACGGATGGCTCGTTAACTGTTAACGATAACGGTCGTGGAATTCCTACGGGTTACATAGCGGAAGAAGGAAAATCCGCTTTAGAGGTCTGTATGACCGAACTGCATGCAGGAGGCAAGTTCGATCATAACAGCTACAAAGTATCAGGAGGTCTGCACGGAGTAGGAGTATCCGTGGTTAACGGTCTTTCTTCTAGACTTATCGCTACTGTCCAGAGAGACGGTAAGATCTCAAGACAGAGTTACAAGATCGGTATTCCTGACGGCGATGTGGAAGTTATCGGCAATTCTGAAAAAACAGGCACGACGATCCAATTTTGGCCAGATGAGAAAATATTCGAAGAGACCGTAGAATTTGATTACGAAACGTTACAGAACAGGTTCAGGAATCAGGCGTTCTTGAACAAGGAAGCTACTATCAAGTTGACCGATCACAGAAGTGGACGTTCCGAAGTGTTTCACTACGATGGTGGTGTTTCCGAGTTCGTTTCATACCTCAACAGGGCAAGGACCCCCATTCATAC
>DATESF010000083.1:0-6118 GCA_035271005.1 Candidatus Methanomethylophilaceae archaeon
TCATTAGTTATGACAACGTCTCCCATCGAATCGACGAGCATCTTGTCCATTCCCCTAGGTCCTAGACTGCTCCTTACGGAGTCAGCGATAGCCCTAGCGGCGGATATGTTGTTTAACTGAGCGTCTTTCCCTTTGTTTCTCTTAGTACCTTCCCTAAGAATCAGAATAGGTGTGTTACCCATGCCCATATTTTTTCCTCCAATACAATTCCATTTTAGTGGATTCTAATTGATAAAGTTTGTTCTTCTATATAAACCTATCAAATTAGCACTCTAATACGCCCGCACTAATGAAGGAGAACTCTTGGAGTGAAAACAGCGTCATACTAAGTTCACACATTCTCTGTGTCTGGCTTCTTAGGAACGCGTACAACATATCAACGTATAATTTGGATTTTTTCATCGTGTTAAACGTCGATTCACGTAACTTTATGACTGGAATTAAAACTTATAAAACTGGGATATAACACTTCACGTAGCGTGTTTGTATCGCCAGCCGATCTGCTAGACTCGGATATATGCGCCGATATAACTCTTGATAACTTGATTTAATTAAACAATTATTTCATAATTAGTCACAACAAACAAGTTTCGAAAGGAACTAAGATATTTATTTAAACAATTATGATTGGATTACCTTCCATAAGATGAAAATCCATTGTTTATAATTCAAACGTCAATGAATTTGATTTAAATTTATTCTGTATATTGCGACAAAATTTTACGTGAATAAGATAAGATCGAACCTTTGTTCGTTAATTTTTAAAAATCGCCTATTTTGCTTCGATAAAAGTAGTAAAGTAAATCATACCAGCCTTCAAAATGAACAATACGCCAGGCTACAGAATTTACTATATTATTCCTTTACAATAGTATTTTAGTTTATACTTGTATTATCTCTAGAATACACATGGTGTTCTCTATCTTCAAGAGTGCTGATACCCTGTACGACCAGGGAATCGATTTGATAAAACAGGGCGAGTTCGATAAAGCCCGAAGAATACTTACAAAGTCGATAGAAAAAGACGGAGGTCCCGACCACATGTCAACAGTCATTGTTTCCATGATTGACATGCGCGGTCGCCTTGGAGATATCTCAGCATACGCAGGGCTTCATAATGCCCTGCACGGAACCACTGCTGAAGAATTCAAGTTCGGATTAACGACGATAAACACTGCTATGATGAAGAAACAGTGCGAACTTGCCATAGAGAGCATACGAATAATGAACATGAAGGATTCCAATGACTTGCTACTCGATAAAGGTCAAAAACTGATAAAATTAGCACAAAGATATCAGACCGAGATCGGAGAAGAAAATCTAAAACTTAATGAAATATACCTTAACGATACCACACGTACCGGTATAAGAGAAGGAATTTTACTTTTGGCCATCGGATACGAAGCGTTGTCTTCCGGTACTGTATGGGACGATCCTAAAAAGGCTGCCGAATATCAACAAATCGCTTACGGATACAGAAAGCAGATGGGCGATTCTGGCGAAGCAAATCTAAAACTAATTAACGATTACGCTAAAACATCTAAATGTTGGTTTTGCGGAAGGATTGCATCAGGACTAGGGATACATTTCTTCCCACTGTCTAGTGAAATATCGCCAATGCTAAGAGCTCCTAAAGGAAGTGAACCTTTAGCATCCGAAACAGAAGATTTCAATTCAATTTATGCATGCAGAGCATGTTATTCAAGTATCAATAAAAGAGCAGATGAAATTGCACGCCAGTACTATTTGCAGGCAATGAATGATATGAATGCCATGGAAATCAGACTTCAGGCACAGATAGCGTCTTTGCAGACTCAGATAATATACGCAAGGAGATGAATTAATGGATGATATTGTTCTGCTGAGATGTAAATATTGTGGGGCACCTTTAGATGCTAAGGACATAGAAGCGGAAACGCCATACATAACCTGTCGCAGTTGCGGTACCACGCAACAGCGCATAGATGCTAAAGCATATCTCGACCAGGTAATGGGTCAAGTCAAGTCCTGGGTTAGTAGCGCCATGCCAGGCGGTTTTTCTATGTCTCAAGCCGAGAACGTCGATTCCGTAGCGAGGCACAGCATCTATGTCAATAACGTAAAACCCAGAATCTCCGCAGAGATAATCGAATACAAGTTTGCTGCGAACACATTGATGACCAACTCACTATTCGTTATGCCTTTCACAACAGACGATACAACTAGGCCTGTACATTCTTCGGCTTCAGCGTTCGAGTTCGATGCGAAAATCAAGGGACTCTCGCCTTTGGCCGTAGATAGTGAAGATAGAAAGGATCTTTCTAACGCAGAGAATGTAATCAATTCCTATGCGCTTATGATCAATAATACAAAACTCCTTCAGGAAGACAAGCCAGGAAGGTACGTCCTTATGGGCAACAATTTTGCCCAGGCTGCGGAATTACTGAATAAATCTAAAGACTGTATTCCTATCGCAAAACGTTTTTCAGCATTGGAACAGGCTTGCAAAGGTTGTGAAAAACTACTGAACGGAGACGTTTTAGGCAGCATTAATTACCTTGAGAAAGGAGTAAAAGGACTTCAAGAAGTTAAAGACGAATTGTTTTCAGTTCCGTCTCTAGCGATAATGTATCAAGGCGTTGACAGAGAACTTTCACTGGTAAGCATTCTTTCTGATACGGTAAAAAGCGCTGCATCTTCTGGTGCTGACGCCATTAAGACATTAGCCGCATTGGCAAAAATGTCTAGTATCCAATATCCTAACGTTAGTAATTGGGGAATATTGAGAAACAAAGAACGTAATAGAGAACTATCCAATCTCCTTAAACAAGCCCTTGGGTCAAGGAACAACTCAGGAGGAATGATGATAACATCTGGAGACGGAGACTATCTATTCCCATTTTGGAACGTTGATTTGAGATATAGCTTTGTAACTGGAGCTCTTTGGTCTAAAAAGAGCGTCGAGGTCCAAGAGGATCTTTTAATTCCTGCGGATTTTACGATAGATCCTGAATGTTTATCCAATCCCTCTTCTGGCGTAACCGATATCTTTGCGTTATCTCCGGAAAAGAGTATTCTTTCGGGATTACGTGGTTCTGAAACTAGTATAAGCGGCGGAGAAGGTATTGGAGCCATCGCAAACACTGCTAGGGCAGGAAGCCCCGGAGCACGAAAAATTATTGTACCGCTCAGCACCAAGAGAGAGGCTGAGCATCTAACTGAAAATTATTTGGTACAACGTATGCAGAGCAACAGTAAATTAAAACTCAGCAAACCGTACGTTAAGGATCTCATATACGTTCCTTGTAAGATATCTGGGTACACGGTAGTAGTAAGTGGGTTCGGAAAACTACTGCCAGAGAGAATGAAGAGGACGAACATCAATCAACTAATAGTAATATAATCAACGGAGGTAAAGTAAATGAATAATAAAAGTAAATTAGCAAACAGAGCCCTTTCCACAATAACAGGCGCAATATTCTTGATCTCGCTAGTAGCAGGTCTAGCAGTCTACTATATGACGGATATGGGAATCAGCATAGTTCTATGGGTAGTGTTGATCATAATGGGCATGACGATTGCCATTCTCGCACCATTGAGAAAGAACCTCAGCACAGACTTCGGACCTAACAACACAGACTATAGCCTCGTAATGGGAGTTATGGTGTTAGTCGTGGGAATTGCAGGTTATATCTGGACATTTACAGACCTTGGTTGGTTAGCTCCAGTGGCACTTATTCTTGTTGCAATTGCAGTACTAGCAATAATTTTAGTAGTGAAAAATAACATTATAGGAAGTGATTAAAAATGTCATTAGAAGAGACAGTGGGCGAACAAATAAGGGGAGAAGTATCCCTTGTCGAACGCATAGGCCTGTATATTCCTATTTACAGAGGTTATAAAGAAAAGAACCTCCGCAGGGATGAGGACAGAGCTGTAAGGCAAGAGGTTGCACGTACCCTTGAAGGCGCGAAAAATGATATTGCCACTATAAACAGAGCATCTGTAGGCGATCTTGACCTTATGAGAGATGTTGAAAGGATCGATGCTAAAATCGATCAATATTATATCTCAGTAAAAAAGGCAGTTAACGGTTACAGCGGATGGCATGCATCGGTAAAGATACTGGAAACTGAATTGGACGAACTCGTATCATGGGATGCTAAACTGATCAATGAAACAGTTCTTCTAAGAAAAGAAATCGCAAATCTTGTCAGTAAGATAGATGCTGGCGAATATGCAATCAAAGCTCCGCTGAGAAACATAGAGAATACCGTTGAAAGGCTGATAGAAGATTATCACGGTCGAGAAGCCGTAATGAAAGGATTCTTGGAGAAGAAGTGATTTAAATGGCAGCTGCAAAAACAAACGTAATCTCTTGGTCCACACAAGGCCCTGATGATATCGTATATGTGTACGATCGCGACGACCTTAGAACCGTAACGTCAGTTACCGTTCCAGAACATGCTGTTGCTCTGTTCATAAGAGACGGACAGTTAACTGGAGTGCTTGAACCAGGTAGACACACCCTTACCACATCCAATATACCGTGGTTAACCAAAATCTATCAAATAGCTCTAGGTTACAAGGAGACTCCGTTCAAAGTTCAAGTTATATTCATCTCGTTGAAAATGTTCAACGGTAAGTGGGGCATCAGAGGAATGATCAAGGCCGCTCCAAATTATGATGTGCCTATAACATTGATGTCAAACGGCGACTATCAGTTCCGCATTAAAGACGCTGCAATATTCTATACCCAGATATTGGGCGGCATGAGCGTGTTCAGCACTAGTGACGTCAATGCCTTCATGAAGAGCTTCATAAGCGAACAGATCACCCAGCAGCTTACTAAGCAATACTATATGGAAGTCTATTCGAACCTTGAGAAGGCTTCGTCGGCGACTAGAGCGCTAATAGATCCGTTCTTCCATCAGAGAGGTATCGAACTTCTGTCGCTAAAGATCTCCGAGCTTAGAACGACTGACGAGGATCAAGAAAAGATATTCCAGTATCTACAGTTCAGTTCTGATAAAGGTGAATCTTTCAAGAAGTACGCTGTTATGGACCGTATGGCTGACGCCATAGGCAACTCCGAAGGAGGAGCCGCTATAGGAACCGGTATGCTACTATTCCCACAGATGTATCAACAGCTCCAGCAGAAAGAAGCTGCTGCACAGCAACAACCGCCCGGACAGTCTCCTAAGGTACTTTGTCCGTACTGTGGAACGCCTAACGACTATCCGTACAAATTCTGCAGCAACTGCGGTAAACCGTCACCACAGCAGCAAGCTATGGAAGAGAGGAGTGACCCTTTACCGCCGCCTATGATGCAGGGAGGATCTAAACCGTCTGCTGACGGAATAAAGAGATTCAATTCTTGTCCGTACTGTGGAGAGGATCTAAAAGGTCTAAAGAAGACTCCTAAGTTCTGTCCGTACTGTACTGAGCAATTGAACTGAAACCCATTAGCCGGCTTCGGCCGGCAATTTAGTTTTTTTATTTTATTCTTAGATAGTTGCTTCATACTCTCAATATGATAATATTACACTTTACAGTGAATAAACTACGATATTCGTAGTAATTATTCGATAAACGACGTAATTCGTTATCCGATTGATATAAATAGTATGAACACGGTGTATTATTTGGAGGTAAAAAGCTATCGGGAAACGAAAAGATATAAGGATCTGCGGCGAAGAATGTTCATTAATAAGGTACTGCGGTAACAAAGAGCAAAAGATTGGCCTGATGGCACTTTACTCTGATTGACCGTCACCGGGACAATCTGCAAGACACGAACGATGACCGCAATAATCTCCGGTATTCCGGGCTCTTACCCCCTTCTTTAAGGGGGGCCACTTCTAACTCATAATTGTCTTTTTATACTGTTTACACAGTCTATGCGATGAATCATATGAAGACCGTTGAAGATTATATCGAGACCATACCAGATTTCCCCTCTAAAGGGATAATGTTCAGAGACATAACGACGGTCTTACAGGACAAAGATGGATTTGCACTTTCTATCGACAAGATTATCGATATGTTAGATGGCGTGGACTTTGACCTAATAGCAGGATCTGAGTCCAGAGGTTTTATTTTCGGAGCTCCTGTGGCATATGCGATGAAGAAGGGATTC
>DATESF010000084.1:0-3989 GCA_035271005.1 Candidatus Methanomethylophilaceae archaeon
GCCACAAGATCATCTCACAGTAATTTGAAAATTCTCGATAACGGGATTAGCAAGAAGCTTTTTGCTCATTTCTACGCCTTCAATTCTAGCTTCCGTTTCGGTACCTTCGATCTCTATTTCGTATACCTTTGAGGTCTTGACTTCCCCTATTTCAAATCCCATGGATTCTAAGGTTTTCTTAATGTTCTTGCCCTCAGGGTCTGCAACGCCTTTTTTGGGCTGTATGCGTATCTCGATAACTTTCATTAATTTCGATAATGTCTGCTATGATTAATAAGTTATATTACGCGGAGTCAAGAACGCTTACGTCCGAATATCAAATAACCTGTATGTCCAAGCATTTCAAAAGAGGGTCTTACGCCACCATGATGGACTTCCATTTCTCTGTACATTGTCTCAGACGCTTTGACGCCAGAAAAATTACGTTCCCTTAGTGCCAGTACAGAAGATTCTAATTGATTGATATTTGGTACGTATATGCATATACGACCTCCAGAACGTAGATGAGGAAGCATATTGTCTAACGCTAACCAGGGATCAGGCATGTCCATTGTAAGAACGTCAGCTGTACCTTCGAACTCTACGTCTTTAGCATCACCGATGACGCACTCCCAATACTTGTCCATTCCAGTACGTGAAATGTTACGTCTGGCTCTTTTGGCATGTTCGTCTTTTAATTCTACAGTTATAACTTTTCCCGACGGTGCTACGGCGTTTAACAACGCTGTAGTTAATCCGCCGGAACCCGCTCCAACTTCTAGAACAGTAACGCCACCTTTGACATCACAGTTCAATAGAATCTGAGCTGCATCCTTTGGCGTTATTATCTGAGCCCCTCTGTCAAGAGATTCTATAAGTTCTATAACCCCCGGACGGAATATGGTAAATTCCGCTCCAGCTATGTTTATTATAGAGCCATCTTCAGCGCCTATGAACTTAGAACCGTCTACTGTACCAAGTGACTGAATTTTAATCATGCTGAAGGACATCTTGAACCAGTATCTTCTTTTTGATACATCCTCTAAATAGACCATCTCATCTTCTTGGAACGTCATTAACATTAACACCTTTTATTTTTATTACTTACATCGGATGAGATGCATAGGCCTGCTTTTCCGCGTTTCCATTACAAGCGATACATTTGCCTTCTGATCTTAGACCGTTGTACAAAGTTCCTAACATCTTGAATCCTGTAACGTCTTCGAAAGTGTGGCCACAATCCTCACTTCCACACCAGTGGAACCTTAGAATAACATCATCCGTAGTCTCGTCGTTATCTTTTGGTGCTTCGTCCATATCGTTAATGTCGATTACCATTGATTCTTGAACTTCCTGAGCTTTGGAATATAATGTAGCCGAGATATCGTCCAACAACATTTTAGATCCTGCAGATACGGAATTAAGATCGATAGTTCCTTTTTCGCCTGTATCTCGTCTTGCAAATGTTACTACAGAATTCTCAAGATCACGAGCACCTATTTCGATACGTAGTGGAACGCCCCGCATTTCCCATTCGTAATATTTGGCACCAGGTCTACTATCGCTGTCATCTAACTTCGCCCTTATACCGTCACGGGAAAGTATGTCTGTAACAAGTTTACATGCGTCCATTACCTGTTCGGGGGATTTCTTAGACAATATCGGTATGACGACTACTTGGAACGGCGCTATAGGAGGTGGAAGAATCAATCCTTTGTCGTCTCCATGTACTCCTATTATTGCTCCAAGTAAACGTTCGCTCATTCCAAAAGTAGTCTGATGAGCGTGTTTATGTTCTCCGTCGATATCCTCATAAGTAATATCATAAGGAACAGCAAAATTAGTACGGTAATGGTGTATGGAACCTATCTGAAGCGTCTTACCGTTAGGCATCACAGTATCAATACCAACAGTATAGTGAGCACCGGGGAACTTGTCCCAATCGGTACGCATCAAAAGGAAATATGGTAAACATAGTTGATGAGATATTTTCACTAACATTTCAATATCTTCTTCTATCTGGCATTGTGCGTCTTCTTCGGTAGTATGACAAGTATGGGATTCAAAGAAATGTATTTCACGAACACGCATGAACGCTCTTGTCTGCTTTGTTTCATAACGGAAGGTATTGACAATCTGGAAGACTTTCAATGGAAGATCTTGATGAGATCTTATCCATAACGAAAAGATAGGATACATGGAAGTTTCTGACGTAGGCCTGAGAACCAAAGGAACATCCAATTCATTATCTCCAGCTTTCGTTACCCAGTAAACTTCAGAATCGAATCCTTTGATGTGATCTTTTTCTTTCTTGAACTCCGTCTCCGGGATCAATAACGGAAAATTAACTTCTCCATGTCCTGTGGCATCCAATTCTCGTCTGGTATACGAATCAATCAACGTCATGATTCTCCAACCGTATGGCGTCCAAACATTCATTCCTTTGACAGGGTACCTCTTGTCACATAGACCAGCTGTCTCTACGATTTCATTGTACCATTCACCGAAGTTCTCATTCTTTTTCATTAATTCACCGACTCAACGCGCTAGCTATTATCGGCGCCACCGATATGTGTGAAACTTCGTTCTCCAAAGTGTTACAGCAAAGTAAAGTATCCAAAGAACTGCCTGTAAGACGTTCTATTGCGTTATTCACGAATACTCCATGGGTACATGCAACATAGATGTTGATGGCTCCTGCTTCTCTTAGAGCTTGGGCTGCTGCAATTATTGTTCCCCCAGTGGATATCATATCATCTACGATAAGGACGCTTTTGCCTCTGCAATCTGTATCTGCTGGCTCAATACGAACTTCAGATCCTGAAATGCGAGTTTTCTTTAGATAATCAAATTTTGTTCCTAATTTATCAGCAACGGCTCTTGCACGATCTATAGCACCCATATCTGGAGAGACCACTAAATCTATCTCTTTATCTTCAAAATATTCGGATATTGCGCCTGCAGCCTTCAGATCCTCATGAGGACATTCGAAATAATCTAACACTGCTTCTCTGTGTATATCCACAGTAATAACACGGTCACAAGCAAGTCCAAGATGTTCTGTCATAACTCTGGCACTTTCAGGTTCTCCGGTTTTGAATACACGGTCCTGTCTTGCGTATCCGAAATATGGTATCACTAAAGTTATCGTTTTAGCACCTAGACGCCTAACGGCGTCCTGTAAAAGGAACATTTCTATCATGTTCCCATCTGGATAAGTATTCTGAACGATGACTACGTCGTCGTTCAATTCTTTGTAATCTATCCTAGTATAACATTCTCCGTCAGGAAAACGTGTAGTAGCCGCCTGTACATAAGCACAATCTAATGTGGTAGCCAGTTCTTTGGCTAGATCTCTAGATGACGATCCGCCTACAATAATCATGAGCCCACGATATCACTCGAGTAATATTATCTTATCTCAAATTACATTAGAATTATATCGAACTAGATGCATGAACTGAACATGCCTGTACAGGATGTTGTGACTTCAGAAAAGATAGATCGATACTTGGATATTACTTCAAGAGCTATAGCAAAACTGAAGATTGCTGCACCAGAAAGATCCTTTGGACGTAAAATGGCTGAAGATTTTTTAAACATGGCTGAATCTTATTACAAGGATGCACATCATTTCCGTTCGGAAGGAGACTTAGTTACCGCTTTTGCTGCTGTTAACTACGCACACGGATGGCTGGATTGCGGCGCACGTATTGGATTGTTTGATGTAGACGGCGACGATAAGCTATTCACGCTGTACGAATAATTTTAGCTTCTTCAGTTGAAGCAGTACAAGTTATAGCAGATACGTCGCCTAGAATTTTCCTTACTGTTTCTAATGGAGCGTTTGTAAAAATACTGTTTCCTAACATACACATGGAAGCCATATACCTATTTTCTTCGATGCTGCATAGGGCATTGTTAATTTCTTTAGTTCGTACGTTGATATTTGAAGAAAACTGATTAGATATTTTAAAAAGGGATCTTAAAGAAATATTGTCAACGTAATC
>DATESF010000085.1:0-2707 GCA_035271005.1 Candidatus Methanomethylophilaceae archaeon
TGATCTTCTTCGAACTCGAAATCCTTAACTGAATCTCCAAGAGCACGGTAAAGGACTTTACGATGTAACTCCCTCAATAAAGCTGAACGGTCTTCCATCAATACGATGTCCGAGAAAGACGATATGATAGCACTATGAGCAAAGGGTGATGGAGTTCCAGTGTACGGAACCGTATGTACTTTCATCGTACCGTTCTCGATTAAACCGAGAACGTGTTCCGCATTGCGGATGTCCATATCGTCCTCCATGATTTCCCTGTATGTTTCCTCTATAACAGGCATATTTTCCATGTTACCTAGTTCTTCAAGTAAGTATGATGAACGGATTTGCTGTCTATTTACTGAGATAGGGCGACCCATGTAGTTCCTAAGAATCATGAAACTGCGAGATGCTGTGTGTCTGAACCTTAGCTTGAATATTTCAGAATCTTTGATCGCTTTTCTTAGTATCTGCTCTAGATCTTTCGCTTTTAACATTCCAGACATCTTGGACATGTCTACCTTGCGCGAAGTACCGATCATGAAGTTATCGTCAGATACTGTTACAGAAACGTTCGTTCCCAACATGTTAGTTAATCGATATGCGTATCCACGGGCTAGGGCATCGTTAACACGTCTGCCGAATGGGAAATGGAATACCAATCTCTGATTTTCCGATGGATCGAGATATTCTTCAATAGATA
The DNA here is from genome assembly GCA_035271005.1 of Candidatus Methanomethylophilaceae archaeon. GTDB lineage: Archaea > Thermoplasmatota > Thermoplasmata > Methanomassiliicoccales > Methanomethylophilaceae > VadinCA11. The sequence goes on from DATESF010000085.1 coordinate 683, forward strand.
GATTATCTGAATCTGGTATGAAACCAGCAACAGCTTTCTGTTCTCTGAAATATGAAACTATACTTCTTGCAGATCCTTCATCGATATCCAAGTCCACAGACATTTCTTTGAGAAGTTTGCCTGTTTCTTTTTCTATATTCTCGGACATTTCCTTTCTGAAAACGGCTATGTCCATTGAGAGGTCGAAAGACCTTGGCAACATTTCTCCTGACCAAGATGGAACAGTTGGCTTCCGTCCCGTGGCTTCTTTTACGTAAGCGGTCATACCTTTCGATCTTACGAATTCATATGAACGACCGCCTAGAACGAAAACATCCCTCGCAGTTAATCGTTCAACAAATTTTTCGGAAAGCTCTCCGGCCATTGTGCCGTGACCTGTTATGACCCTGTAATTAGCTTCTTCAGGAATAGTTCCCAGGTTCATATAGTAAATCATCCTGGAGCCTTTTCTTCTTCCGAACTGGTTTTCTTCTTCATCAAACCAAATCTTAGAATATACGCCTTCAAACTCGTCGCGGCTTCCTAAATATCTAATAACGCTAAGGAACTGTTTTTCAGTTAAATTCCTGTAACAATATGAGCCTTTTACTAAACGGTAAGCTTCGTCAACATCCCATCTGTTATCCAAACTCATTCCTACTACAGTTTGGGAAAGAACATCTAGACTGTTTTCAGGAATTCCGACACGATCAATGTCTCCACGATGTGCCGCACGACACATAACCGCACATTCCACAAGATCGTCCGGATCAAAAACTAATAAACGTCCTTTTGCTACTTGTCCGAAGCTGTGACCGCTACGACCTATCCTCTGAAGTCCCTTAGCAACAGATTTTGGAGAACCTATCTGACAAACTAAGTCGATTGAACCTATGTCTATACCAAGTTCCAAAGATGTTGAAGATACGACACATTTGATTTCGCCTCTCTTTAGACGTTCTTCCACGTCGAGTCTTATCTCTCTACCAAGAGAACTGTGATGGACTTCAATATTCTCCAGTCCACGTTCTTTTAGTTTGTATACGACACTTTCAGCACCCGAACGGGTGTTTGTGAAAACTAAAGTCGTTTCATGCTCGTCGACCATTTCTTTGAGCTGATCGTACATCATGGCGTTGACCATTTCTGATGACAACGCAGTCATATCTAGAGCCGGACAAATTACCTTTAGGTCTAACTGTTTTTTAGAATCAGATTCTACTATCGTTACGTCCCGTGTGGAACCATCTGGATTGTTACCTACTAGATATCCTGCGATAGCTTCCATTGGCGCTAAGGTCGCAGAAAGTCCGATTCGTGAAAAGTCAGTAGTGCACCATTCTTTTAGGCGTTCTAAAGTTAAAGATAAGAATGCACCTCTCTTAGAGTCGCATATATCGTGAATCTCATCGAGTATAACCCACTCGACTTGTTGAAATTTCTCCTTGAACTTAGGAGATGACATTATGAGCGCTAATGATTCTGGCGTAGTGATTATGATGTGAGGTGGACGTCTAGCCATTTTCTGTCTTTCGCTCTGCGGCGTGTCACCAGAACGGACGGCGACTCTGATACCGGGAGAATCAAATCCATGCTCTATGGCAATCTGTTCCATCTGTGCTAAGGGTTCGTTAAGGTTACGATTTACGTCATTGGCCAATGCTTTTAATGGCGAAATATAAACGCAATATATTCTTTCTTCAAGTGTGCCTTCCCTGGCGTACTTTGTAAGTTCATTTATGATACTGGTGAATGCAGTAAGAGTCTTTCCAGACCCTGTTGGCGAGGATACGAGAACGTTCTTTTTTTGGTGTATTAGCGGTATGGCTTTTGCCTGCGGTTCTGTCAATACATCGAACCTATCAGTGAACCATGTGGAGATCAAAGGTTCCATTACTCCGAGGACCTCTTCTTTCGTATACACCCTGTCAGATCGTTCTATCATTGCAACTCCTAATCCCTATACCTTAGTGTTACAGGTATTTATTTCTCATCATTCGACAAAAGAAGGATTATAACCCCTGCTTACTATGATGTTAACATGAA
>DATESF010000086.1:0-5341 GCA_035271005.1 Candidatus Methanomethylophilaceae archaeon
AGATGATATCAACAAGTTAAGGCCAGATCTAATATCTGGGCTGATCCTTGTATCTGCGTCCTGTACTATTTCAGAGAATAGTTTACTGGCATTATTTGGACCGCTATCTACGATTTCTCTAACGGCGGTATCAAGGGAACCTCCTGATTCTATTACCACTGACATCATGCCTATCGTTCTAGGTCCTTCTCTCATAAGCGGACGAAAATCTTTTTTAGACATTTTACTCGCCTGCCGCTCTGCGCATTTTTACTTCAAAAGAACTTATAAGATCCTCAGCCCTTTTGTTGGAGTTCCTAGTTACATGATCGTTAGCGATGCTTATCCATTCAGGACCTAGAAACTGTTCATCTTCGTTACCCTTTTCAGCTAACATTTTTCTTATTTCCGATCTGGCAAATATGTCGTTGGAAATCTCTTCTTGGTCCATTCCACAAGATGAAGCTATCCTTTTCATCATAGGCGTAGAAAATAATCTATCTTCAATGGAAATGTCAGTAAAATTACCTATACTATCAGTCGTGGCGACCAACTCTTTCAATATTCTTTTCTGGTTGCCTGCTCTTCTGTCTCTAATAGTACCTAAAGTGACTATTACGTCAGTTGCCATGAAAGCTTCTGGATCTATTCCCATATCATGAACTACACGTTTGTATACTGAATTAGCAGAATCTCCATGTATAGTTCCCATAATTGAGCTGCCAGCACGACCTGTTCTCATACTTTGATAGAGTGTTTTTGCTTCACCGCCTCTAACTTCTCCTAGTATGATTGCAGATTCACCCATTCTTAGGGATACTCTTAAAGCTTCATCAGCACGACTAATATTGTTTCCATCCATCTTTTCGTTGATAAGAAGAGACTGTACTTTGTACCCCATTTTTCTCATTTTCTCACCAGGAAGTTCTGTTGTGTCTTCGATAGTCAATATTCGTTGAGACATAGGGAACTCAAACATAAGTGCAGAAAGCATGGAACTCTTTCCGGCTCCTCTTGCACCACAGATAAGGAAGGTACAACGATTGTCTACTAAGAAAGATAGAAGTCCTGCAGTTTCCGATTCTATTGTTCCATTAGCTATCAGACGGGTGAGAGTCCATGGTCGCGTCGAGTGTTTTCTAACAGAAACGGAATCTCCGTTAGGGCTCATTGGATATCCGACTACTGTTGCTCGGGCATCATGTCCTTTCATATCTGTTTCTAAAACTGGATCTGATTCACAGAACGGAAGGCCACTATCTCTTTTCAATACGCTTATTAAATTCAGTATTTCCTTACGATCTACCATCAGATTAGTTCTACAACGTTGATTGGAATTTATTCCTGATACGCCACTCATAGTCACATGTATTCGGTTTTTGTCACAAGGGGCGTCGATATAGATGTCCTCTAATCTTTGATCAGATAGTAATAAGTCAAATATTCCTAGTCCTACAGTATATCTGTATACTGTTTCACATAATCCGTCGATTACTTTGTCAAGATCTAAGCAATTGCTTCCATAAACGGCTTCCATGGTATCAGAAAGTCCAAGAAGGATTCCTCGTGCTTCACTTAGGACGCTTCGCCTGTCCATTCTTCCTCCTCTTTCTCTGTACGAAGTCCTAACTTCTTCTATCGTTCTTTCAATTATAGCATTGATTGAATCAGGTGAAGAATATTCATCTGGTGTTAAATTATATTCTGTCTCGCCGTCTATAGCAGTACCAATTACTACGTCAGCTCCTGGAAGTCTGTATTCTGATATGATATCAAGATCGTCAGTAGAACCTAAAAGCCAACAATCGGCATATATCGGTTTGATTCTCATATTAGACGACACAATACGTTTGAAATCCGCCATCATCCCGTCTGTTCTTATTGTGATCTTTTCAGGAACTTCATAACGTTGCGGTGAAGACATTATTTTAGAATCGGATCTTTCTATTAACGGAGGAAGATTTTCGCAATCTTCGTACTGTATTCGTGGCATTTACCTGCCTCCCTTTGAAAGCAACGAAGCCTTTTCAGAAATCTCGGAAATCGATAGTTCCGCTTGATCTAATGCCCTATATGTTTTTTGGACGCAAATATCACATACGTTTCTGCCGGTCTTAAATGACATAAGCTTACCTCTGGCCCCTGAGAAGTCCGGTGAAGGGAATGATTTCCATGCAATTTCAATTATTTTGTCACTAGAATAATTGCAAGATTTACATCTTCCTTTTTTCTTATTTCTTATTACAGAGGAAGATTTGTCGATAAATGTTAGTTCACAAAGAATTTCAACTACGGAACCGGAAATTTCTATGTCTCGTCCGGTTCTCATTCTAACACGTTCGACGCAACCATGCTTTTTCATTTCTGTTACTATACATCGAATACATTCAGCACATGCTGCATCCGGGATGCGTCCACAGTCGCGACAATCGATACTAAGCACATCTTCATCAATCTTTGATCTAACCTGGTTCTTCTTGTTTTTTCTATTTTTATGCTCCATATTATTTAAAGCGATAAATAAAGGTATAAAAACAGGAAGTTACAGTTAGCCTTTTACCTTGGTAGAAGGAATAAATTATAAATGGGGGTCATACTAGGACTACATATGGAAATATTAGCTCCCGCAGGTTCACCCGAGGGTCTTGTCGCCGCTATAAAGGGCGGATGTAGTGCAGTGTACCTCGGAGGTAAGTCCTACGGGGCTAGGGCATTTGCCAATAATTTTACGGATCAACAGTTAGAAGGTGCAGTTAATTATGCACACGAACGAGACGTTAAAGTTTATGTTACTGTCAATACACTTATCAAAGATTCTGAAATGAATGGCGCAGTTTCATTCATTAAGTTTCTTTCAGATATCAATGTAGATGCTGTCCTGTTACAGGACGTTGGTTTACTGAAAAAAATAGAAGATATCAAGATAGCCAAACATGCCTCCACTCAAATGGGCATACACTCTAGAGCAGGATTGGAATGGTGTAAAGAGAACGGTATCGATAGGGCGATATTGGCACGAGAACTTACAATAGAAGAGATCAAGATGATTATCAAAGACTCTCCTGTAGAGACCGAGGCGTTCGTACAGGGTGCAATGTGCTATGGGATGTCAGGAGGATGTCTGTTCTCAAGCATTCTCGGCGGCAGAAGCGGTAATCGTGGACAGTGTGCTCAGCCTTGTAGAAAGAAATATAAATTTGGAACGAAAGAATCGTACATAATGAGCTGTGCGGACATCTACGGTTTAGATTACATTCCAACGCTCAAAGAAATTGGACTTACTTCTGCTAAGCTTGAAGGACGTATGAGAAGCCCGGCTTACGCATATCTTGCATCTAAAGTATATTCTATGAAAGAAAAAGGAGAGGATGATGAAGCAATCGCTCCTAATGCGAGATTATTACAGACTATATTCAATCGCGGTATCTGTAACGGATATTTTGGCGGTGTTACGTCTCCAGTTCAATCAACATATCCTGACAATAGAGGTTATTATCTCGGCACGGCAACTATCAAAAATCGGTCATTCGTTAAATCAGATTTATCCATGCCACTGAACTCCAGGGATGGAATATCGATTTTCAAAGGAGACGTTAAGATAGGTGGTTTTAAGATAAGCGATACCACCAAAATAACTGCACCTTTCAAAATGCCAGATGACGAATACGAAATATATCGAACTTACGACCCACGTATAGATGAAGTAAAGAATATTGCTAGTTCAGAGCCTATGGTAGAAGGTACTACCAGACGCAAATACTCTACAAAAGGAATAGTGCCAGATAAAGTTAAGAGAAGCGAATCCAAAGCTGATATGTCGTTCTATGTGAACTCTATCCGTAATCTTGAAGCAGTAGCTAATAATGCAGACAGGATATATTTCGAACTGAATGACAATGTTAGTGAAGCTATGGAGATATGTAAAAATTCAAATATCGAATTTGTACAGATACTTCCTAGATTCGATCCTTATGACATAGTAATAGATTCTCCAGTAATGGTAAACAATGTCGGACAGATGTATGCCAACAGGAAGTCCCCTAAGGTATACGGTAGTTACAACATGAACATGTTCAATTCCTTCTATCCAGAAATGATGCATCAGACCACATTATCTGTAGAATTGAATAAGGGTGAAATCCGCGAAATAACAGAAAATTATTCTGGACGTTTAGAAGTAATGGTGTTTGGTCGACTGGAACTTTTAGTTACAAGAGATCCTAAAATGATAAATGGTATACTTGAGGACGAAAAGGAATTCCAATTCCCAATCTATCGCGATAGTCACGGATTATCTCATTTACTTAACTCATCAGATCTTATGTTGCTCGATCAGCTGCAAGATCTTCAGAAAATGGGTATTGATTCGTTCGGTATCGATTTAAGAAAGCGACCTGCTGCACTTGCAAAGCTTGTATCTGAGTCCTTCGCAAAAATGGATATAAGTAAGAAGTCAAAAATTTCAGAGATGTGTGGTTCTACAACAAACGGTCACTTCAATCGAGGAGTAAGCTAAACTAACTGTAACTTTAGCTTATATAATCGTGTAAAGCGAACTTCTGTTCATGAGGATGGATAGAAAAGGAGACATAGGTTTTATGGAGGCCATGGCTGGAGCTATGGCTGTCACCATAATCTTGGCTGCCTTCGTAGGTATAGTCGCGTTAAAAGCTTGTGAGACTGATATCGATTCTAGAGCTCTTGATATTAATGCAATTGCAAATTGTATCATTATTTCTGAAGATATGATCCTGGGGGACATACAAGATGAACTTGAAAGACAAGTCATTAAATCACGGATAAATGGAGCTTCAATAAAATGTACTCCTGTTCCAGATAAATACGGTAATCCTACCTTAAATGGAGAATTATTTTTCAGTACTGGCACATTGAACGGACAATTATCTACTGAAAGAAAACTTTTCTCTATCGATTCTGAAAATGGGCCCATATTGATCAATATGGAGGTGAAGGTTTGGAAATAAAGGGGAAAAAAGGTTTTACGGCAATCGTTGACGCAATGATTTTTATTGTTTTGATGACCTTGGTAGTTTCTGTAATTTATAGTGTGGAAGAACCTTATGATAACGGTTCGCAAGACGCATCGGATATCTTGCCCATGCTTTTAGAGTCCTACGTTGAGATTGATACTGATGATGGAATAATGAAGGTAAAGATGTACGACGGACTAGTCTATTCACTATACGTAGACGGTGGGGCAGATGTTGCCGCATCCAATATACTTGATTCACACTTTATGAGAAATAATGCATATTTATTGACTATAGAACATAATGATAAATCTTATAGCATCGGCTCAGGGGATGGCATTCCTACGTCTTCGTATACTGAAGATATATCT
>DATESF010000087.1:0-3102 GCA_035271005.1 Candidatus Methanomethylophilaceae archaeon
GACTCTCCTATAGAACCGAATAGCATTCCAGCAACAAATCCGATGACTATCCATACTTTCAGGTTTGCTAGTATATCGACTATAGTCATCAATAAATGTCACTGCTACTGAAGATTTATTCTTTGCCGAAGAACTGCTCTGCGGCCTTGATAGGATCAGTCGTAGAACATGCGTCGATATCAGATGCGTATTTTGCTACGCGTTTGTCCATGATGACGCACATGCCTCGATCCGTCTCGTTTCGTATAAGTCGTCCAATAGCTTGTTTTAGTTTTCTTGTTGCAGGGGCCTCATTAACAAACTTCCATCCTGCTCCTCGTCCGAACCTTAGATCGAATAAGTCAGATAATGCGTTAGACTCTAAAGATGGAGGCGGATACGGAATTCCAATTATTATTGCCAAAGATAGTTCCTCTCCTGGGAAGTCCATACCTTCTGCAACGGAACCACCCATTACGCTAAAGAATACCCCGTTACGACCTTTTTTGAATTTTTCTAGTTCTTCCATAGTACGTCTTGGTTGACCGGAATGCTCCCAATACATAGGACGTACGATGTCTCGTTCAAGGAACTCTCTCATCTTATTCATCATACGATATGAAGTGAAAAATACCAACGTATTTTTGTTGACTGCGTTACAAAGCTTAGCAGTTCTACGCTCAATTCTCGAGAAAATACTCGGGTCACTGTTCATATCTTTGTACCTTGTTGTAACGTCGTTCATGTAAAGCACAAGACGATTTTCTTTTGGAAATGGAGAAGGATATGTTTTACTGATTGTTCCAGCAGGCAAACCCATTGTTTTGATATATTGATCAAGAGGTCGCAATGTGCCAGACATGTGTACTCCTCCATCAAGTCCTCGCATAAAGTCGGAAACATCTACGGGTTCTATGCATGCTGCATACAAAAATTCACCATCGTCCGATGCCTTGACGGATTTGATGTAATTAGTGCCAGTCGCACCAAGCCAACTTTGAAGTGAATCTGCTATCGTATCTATATCCGAAACCTTTTGTTGACTGCTTTCTGAAAGAAGCCTTGACCTTTCGGAACCAATATCAGCCAAATTTGTTATCGCCACGTCGAGACTCCTTTCAGTCACGTTAAACTTTTTCATAAGGCCGTCTTTTAACACATCGCGATCGATCTTACCTTCTTTCTTTCCGAATTCAATCTTATCGTTGGCGGTTTTCTTGATAATGAATCTTATCTCTTTCAGGAGATCTTCCATCTTGATACCTTGACCGATGGAAGTTGATTTGAATGTGGTACACTCGTCAATCGCAGCGTCTGCCATTCGCACTGAAATACGGAAACTTTCCTGCTCTCTAGCTGCGTCGATTATATTGTGCGCTTCATCGACGATGACAACTATGCTTTTGCTGTCTACGTCCATGTTACCCATGAAGGTATCTCGAATATTTTCAGAAAGAATGTGAATATATGGCGCAACTATGACATCGGCAGATTTCATAAGAACTTTTTTTGCCTCATATGGACATATGCCTTTGTCTTCACAGAAGTTATCCAACTGTTCGGAAGTTGGGAACTGAGTCCTACAGTAATCCCATACTTCATTCACCATGGCATTGGTACGTTCATAAAATTCACATTTGCCTCCTTTACCGTGCTTACGGTTCTCGCAAAGCGAAGAAAGTACGTTAGCCGATAACGGTTTATGATCTGGCCCTGTTCTAAAAAGAAGGCATGAACGTCCACGTCCAGTTACAGGAAGTCCTGTGACTGGCCTAAATCTTGATATGGCACTAAGTTCGCTCATTACCTGATTACTTTGAGATATCGTTCTAGTAAGATACACTACTTTCTTTTTCTTAGGTATAGCATGTTCCAGGGCGGAAGCAAGAGCTACTATTGTTTTACCAGTACCAGTACCAGATTCCATGACCATGTGCTTGGAAGAGTCTAAACAACCCCTTATGTCGCTGATAATCGTCAGCTGCATAGGCCTAGGGACATATGGAAGATATGGTGCTTCAACGTTTTCGGATTCAGCGAAAACGTAATTCATTTCCTCCGTTTCTTCATCCTTAGTGTCTGAGAATCCCGTAATTGCACTTTGTGGACTAATTGAATTGTTATCTAACCGAGAACCGCACATTCTACAGCGATCAGCCCCTGGAAAATTTAGGCTCTCACAACGTTTGCAGAACAGGCTTCGCATAGTTATTGAATTGACACCTTCGTTATAACCGTTACCCGGAGTGGACCGAATGTACCGAATATGCTCATTAGTTGTCTATACGGCTTAATGTTGCTTCACTAACATTCAGCTCTAATGCACGAAGTAGATGCTTTTCTGCTTCCTCGGTTTCATTCATTTCAATAAGTAAACTTGAAGTCTCCCTGTGTAACTGCATAAGCAATTCCTTTGTTTCAGGTCGATTATAAGATAGCAATACTTCGAGTATAGCAATAGAAGCCTCTCGGTCTCTTAGAGCCTCCTCAAGTAATCCATCTTTTATTTTTATATCTCCTCTTAAGGTCAAAGCAAAAACTAATGCGGTCTCGTCATCCAATGCTTCTTCTTTCATGAGTTCTTGAGCCAAGGAAATAGAACGATTAAGATGTTCAAGAGACTCCGCGTAACGTTTCATATTCTGGTCAGCTTGACCCATTAAGTTAAGTGCCTCCACGTAACGATTCCTGTGCCAAACTCCATTTTTGCTGAAAAGCATTATCTCAGCTTTATCAAAGAACGGTTTTATGTTGCCTGGAAAATCTTCATCAATCAAGTTCTCACAGCACGAGATACACATTACTATGATGCTTTTTTCATCATAATGTCTAGAAGTTGGTTTAAGTTCATCAAGACGTTTTGCTGCCATAGCATAGTCTTCAACCATGCCATCAGCACCATCTGACATTTGTAATTCACCGCGAGAAACGTATGTTTTTACGTAAGTACCAGGGTCTGAATTATCGCCAACTGATTCCATGAGTTGGATTATCTCTACGGCTTCATCAAAATCTGTTAAAGCCGAAACATAGGAATCCATCATAGAAAGTATACTTCCCCGATTAAGATAGGCTTCTAACCTTTGTTCGACGGTGCCGTTCTCGTCGTACTCGTCAACTTTT
>DATESF010000088.1:0-16427 GCA_035271005.1 Candidatus Methanomethylophilaceae archaeon
GCCGCTGGAATCTCCGGGATCGGCGATGTAGAGGCTGTGCTAGGTATGTGCGTATCCAGAACTATGGACGTATTCCGTAAGATCAAAGCAGAAATGCTAGAATGATCATACTTTGCTAAGCTTTACCAGTACTTCCTTGAGCACTTCGTAGTTATCTGGCTTCTTTTCAAAGTAATCCGCGATAGGCTTCAATATCTCTGCAAGAGAATCTGCAACTCCATTCTTAAGATCAAGAGGAAATAGGCCGCCTCCGAAATAAGCTTCGGTAAGTTCTTCATAATCATTATATGAAACTGGACCTCCAAACTTCTCTGGGCGATCAATATTTAGCTTTCCCAATCTGGGGAAGATAACATATCGACAAAGCATCAAGACTGGATTTGTATCTTCAGCTTCCTTCTCAGGTGGACAGAAAGCTTTCTTCATCTTTTTGGTTATATCTTCCTTCGTATCGTGTATGGAAACGTTTCTATCAGGTTTACTTTTGGACATCTTGGATTCCACAGGATCCATTCTGTTGCCTCCTGCAAGACCTGGTAGTAAAGGAGTATGTAGTGCGATAGGTTTTCTCCATCCGAGTTTGTCTGCGGCATCGCGAGCAAGCATATGTGCTCTTCTTTGATCTATTCCAGCGTATGCAAGATCTACGTCCATACAGAATATGTCCGTTGCCTGAAGTATAGGATAGAATATTTTGGACGTGTCTACATCAGCTTCGTCCTCTGAACGACCCATAATAGTCATTGCCCTCTTGACTCTGTTCAAAGACGTTACTTTAGCGACTTTGATTACTTTCTCCCAGTATTCAGTATCACTCACCAAATCGCTGGCGTACAGGTATGTGACTTTGTCTGCTGGAACGCCTAGAACGGTAAAACAGTCCTCCATATATTTGGCACAGATTCTGATGTTTTCCAGATCTCCGCCAAGTTTGTCGTTGATTGCAGCATGCCAATCGGCCCAAAGAATAGAAACTTTGAAACCTGCATCGGTTAGGTCTCTGATTTTAGAAGCTACAAGTACCCACCCTAGGTGTACAAGACCAGAAGGTTCGAACCCAATATACGCGGTGGGATGCTCTTTAGTCTTCAGCAATTCCTTGAGCTCGTCCTCAGTGACGACCTCTTCCACGTTACGCATTGTCAATTCGTACCTTTCTGCGGCATTCATTTGTATCGATGTTGTTATTGAGCCTTCCTTTAAATATATCTTGTCCAGAACAGGTTAATAAACATAGGTTGACATGCACCTTTGATGTACGAACTCCTCAAAAAAAGCTTTTTAGAAAGCCCAATCGTTGAGAGGAACGGATATCCTTATTTTATTAATCCTATTAGCGACGGGGTACCGATGGTTCATCCTGCTCTTTTGAAAGAAGTCGTTGATGGGATGATTGGAATCTGTAAATTTGAATGTGATGTCATACTAGCACCGGAAGCTATGGGCATCCCTTTGGCTGTTGCATTATCGATTAGACTTGGTATACCGTATAGCATAATACGTAAACGAAAATACGGCATCCCCGGAGAAATCGAGGTTCACCGAGACACTGGTTACTCTTCTGGAAACATATACATCAACGGATTGAAGAAGGGTGATCGTGTCGTAATAGTCGAAGATACCCTCAGCACAGGAGGCACCATGAGAGCTTTAGTCTCCTTGTTGACGTCACATGAAATAGAAATCGTCGACATATTGGTCGTTTTCGATAAAACTGAAAATATTTTTTCTGCGGTTCCTAACGTAAACATAAAAGCATTACTTAAAATAGGAATCAAAGATGGCAAACCCTTCTTGAATTACTAACTGTAGCTTTCTGGTTATATCTCGTTCTTAGAACAATAATCTATTATGGGTGCAGAAATACTTCTGCTGATTTTATTGATGAGCGTAGCGGGAGCTTTATTAGGCGCTTTCACAGGACTTGTGCCTGGTATTCACGTGAATACGTTAGCTGCCGTTATGTTAACGTCGTATCCTGCTCTATATGTCGCCGTCTCCGGTTTTGCAGATCCTGCTGTCGTCCCCGTATTGGTTTCGGCGTGCATCATGTCCGCCTCAGTAGTGCATTCTTTTATGGATTTTATTCCAGCTGTTTTCATTGGTGCACCAGATGCAGATGAGGCCCTTACAATGTTGCCTGGGCATAGAATGTTGATGAATGGAGAGGGAATGGCTGCAGTTAGAGCAGCAGCAATAGGAAGCGCTGTTGGAGCCCTGAGTGCGATAGCATTGGCAGTACCAATCCAATTCATTATGTTAAACGGTGCAGCAGAAATAATGAATCAAATAACGTTATATGTTGTTCTTTTTGTTTCCATAGTTATCATATTCTCGGCGGAAGGAACCGAGGGAAAGATTCTAGCTACAATACTATTCGTTGTTTCCGGCGCCCTAGGTCTAGTGTGCGATATGAATGTACTTTCACAAGGTCTGTTCGGAAATGGAACTTTGTTGTTTCCACTTCTATCTGGATTGTTTGGAATACCGCCTCTTCTGAGGTCCGTAGGGAACGAGGGAATGCCAGAACAGTATGACTATGAAGAAGATCCTGTTGGCCCTTTACCAGGGCTTAAAGGAGTCCTGACAGGATGTGTTGCAGGATGGTTTCCCGGGATCACGGCAACTGCAGGCGCAGCACTTTCTGCAAGTGTTAGTAAGGAAGAGAGACCTGAAAATTTTATTTCTCTTGTAGCCTCCATAGGAACAGTAACATCAGTCTTTTCACTGGTCACTTTGTCGGTTACTGGAAGTGGCAGATCAGGCACTTCCGTTGTGATAAAAGAAATAATTGGTGATGGGCTGGAGGGCTTTTGTTCAGAAGCGTTTTTACTATTACTGATGACGATATGCATAGCAGCAGCATTCGGTTACATCATGACTATTGCAGCTGGACGTGGAATGTCCACAATCGCTGATAGAATCGATCCTTACAAAATGAGTGTTGGAGCGTTGATATTGCTGATATTAATCGTTGCATTGATGACTGGTATAGGGGGTTTGTGCGTATTGACTATAGCAACGCTTCTAGGACTTGTTCCGCAATATGCTGGAACTAGCCGTATACCACTTACAGGATGTTTACTTTTACCCGTAATATTGAGCGGACTTATTTGATCATCCGTTTTGCGGCTCGATCCAAAAACTTCTCTACGTTGACTATTACTCTTTCATGAGTTCCTTTAGCTATCTCTCCGGCTGCATCAGTTACAGAAAATGAGAACGTTAGTGAACGTCCTTCGATCTTGACGAGCTTCGTGATACACTTAACCGTGGAACCCACAGGAGTAGGTGCAAGATGCTCCAATACAGTACGGCTTCCCACACTACAGGTTTCCGTATCCAGATAGTCTATAACAGAAGTATAAGCTGTTTTTTCCATTAAAGCAGAGAGAGCTGGTGTGGCGAATACATGCTGCGTTCCACTTCCTACTGAAATGGCGGACATCTCTTCCGTAACAGATTCCGTTACTTCTCCTACTAGTCCAGTTATCAATTCATTTGGTCCTTTTACCATTTGTAATCCCAATGTCCCACATAGTGTAAGTTTTTATTATCATTCGTATATCCGTGTAATGATGGGATCAGACGAATTATACTCAATGCTCTACAGCCTTAGAGAAAAACTAAGGCGAGAAGAAGCAGATGAAGACGGCAATAAGCCGGTGATATGCTCTGACCGGGCTCTGACTGAAATGTCATTAGAAATGCCACTGAGGCCGGAACAATTGGAGTCGATCGTAGAAATAGATGAAAAATTCATAGACATATATGGTAGCGTATTCTTGGAAGTTATCCAAGGATATCATTCTAAAAATGAGAACGGCGCCCGCATGGACGATAGAACCGCTGAGATTCTTCGTGAGCTTGAAAAAAAGTTGGTAAATATCAACAAAAGAAATCGCATGCTCTATCAAGGTCGTCTATCGAAGAACCTTACTTTCGATCTTAGCGATATAATCGGCAAAGATTTCTCGGACATTCTATTCGGCAACAGAAACAATGTTAGACTTTGTGATTTAGCTACAGGCGAAAAACAAATTAAAATTTATAAAATACTTAACGACATGCTTAGAGAAGTCAACCGTAGTTCCCGAGAAACAGGACAATATGACCTTTTTATTGCGTATCCTTTCGTACAGGGTAAAATGCCAGGTGGAGATTTTGAAATTCGCGCACCACTGGCACTGTTTCCAGTTAAGATGGAAAAAGACTCTAGATACGTAAACTTAATAATTGATCGATCCCGAGACCCAATATTCAACGGCACCCTTGCACTGGCATATATAAAATTAGCTGGCGAAAATCGCCCTATGCCAGATTTGACTATAGAAAATTACAATGCAGATAATTTCTTTAAAAAATTAATCGATTTCTACTCCAAACAAGGCATATCCATGGAAACATGCAATATGGAACCAGTGGAATTTAAAGAGTACCGAGCAGGAGAATTCCCCAAATATCTTCCAGGTCAATTGAAAATCGTCCCTAACTTCGTTCTAGGACGTTATTCATCTTATTCGAGTTCAATACATTTAGATTTTGAACGTATAATCGAAGGTAATGATATCAATAGAGTACTCGATAATCTAATCAAAGATTTAGATCCAAGTTATTTCCTTGAATATAGTAAGGATTCACCTTCTGAAAATGATAATGAAAAGAAAAAAACTCAGGTTCTCGAAAAGGATCTGCTTTACATCAACCCGCTTAACAGCGCACAGGAAAATGTATTGACTGGTATTCAAAAGAACGACGCATTAGTGGTTCAAGGTCCCCCTGGCACTGGAAAGTCCCAGGTCATCACAGCACTGATAGTTTCTGAGATAATGCATGGACGTAATGTATTGATGATCTCGGAAAAGAAAACTGCACTAGATGTTGTTTACTCTAGACTTGGAACGCTGTCCAAATACTGTCTATTGGTTGATGATGCTGGAGACAAAGAGGAATTTTATTCTCAAATAAGAAGAATGTTAGAACCTACTACTCCACGTTACGGAGCCAACTTAGATCAAATCTCTGAATCTATCGATAGAAACATCGATATTCTCGATCATATAGGCGAACGTATGTACACGCCGGATAAATTCGGCATATCCCCGTACAAGCTTTACTCAATGGACAGATGGCTGGACTTGAGTGATAAGCACCAATATGAAGAGTATAAAAAACTTAGAGAAGGCGTAGACCCACTGATACTTACTTTAACATACCCAGAGGTTAAAAATCTACATAAGACATTTTCAGATCCTGTAACCTTATTAGGGTTCAGAGAATACAGCGAATGTCTTGAGCGGACTCCTTGGATAAAGGATATGAAACCTCATCTCTCTGAATACAATATAAGTGAGATAAAAATTCTAGTACTGGCACTTGAAGAAAAAGTCTCTGAATGGATGTCAAAGAATGCTATTTCCCGATCTATGGGAAAAAAGAAGATTGTAAAACAGGCTGAAGACATTCTGAATATAGGTTTTGATACTTACGGCGATACGATTGCGGATATGTTGATTGCTGATCCCAAAAGGTTCATCGATGCATTGGCAGATTACAACATATTCTCGGAGCGGAACACTAGTTACAAACGAATGGCGGATAGTGAGAAAATCTACGGTGAAAATCTCATAACACTGACAGCGTCTATGAACTATAATGCTCAACAGTGCAACGACCAGATATTGAAGTATATTCTGAACGAACACTTACAAAGATTTGATGCTGAGAACAAAGATTTAATGCAACGGATTCAAGACTTCGATCGTATCGTAACTGATGTAGACAATAAAATAACAGAGAAAATGAAACTCTCTAAAAACTCTGTTGAACAATGCTTCCAAGAATCTCTACGTAACATAGCTGAATCTAAAAGACGAGGAGATATCACTAGAATAGCCGAGAGTAAAAATAAATGGAAAATCAATAAGTTCGTAGAACGTTTTGATTACGAGTTATTCGGAGGCATACGTGTATGGCTTATTACTCCGGACGCATTGTCTGAGATACTTCCGTTACGCATGGGTTTATTCGACCTTGTGATATTCGATGAAGCTTCGCAGATGTATGTAGAACGTGGTATTCCAGCAATATACCGTGCAAAGAAGGTAGTCATAGCAGGAGACCACAAACAATTAAGACCAAGTAGTCTCGGGTTTGGTAGACTAGAATATGAAGAAGGGGATATGGAGGATGAAGCTGCCCTGGAAGAAGAAAGTCTTTTGGACCTTGCAAGAGCAAGATACGATTCAGTAATGTTGAACTTCCACTATCGATCCAAGTATGAAGAACTGATAGCTTTCTCCAACTACGCATTCTATGGAGGTCGTTTATACGTATCTCCTAACATCAAAGCTCCTGAGAAACCTCCTATTGAGATGCATCGGGTTAATGGGATCTGGGACAATACTCGTAACAAGGTAGAAGCTGCAAAGATTATAGATCTTTTACGCGAATTCTTTATGACTCGTAAAAATAACGAGACTGTTGGAATATTGACGTTTAATGCTTCCCAACGAGACTTGATAACGGATATGTTAGACGATGAGTGCATAAAGGATCCAACCTTTGGAAGAATCTTTAACGATGAACTTGTCAGATTTGACAACGGCGAGGACGTAGGACTTTTTATTAAGAATATAGAGACGGTCCAAGGTGACGAACGTGATGTTATCATGTTCTCAATAGGATACGCTCCGAATCCTGACGGCAAGATGACACAACGCTTCGGATGGTTGAACAACCGGGGCGGAGAGAATAGATTGAACGTTGCTGTAAGCCGTGCTAAACGAAAAGTGCACGTTGTTGCATCTATCGATCCAGAAGACCTAAGAGTGGAAGATACTGTTAACGAAGGACCTCGTATTTTTAAGAAATACCTACAATACGCTCGAGCCATAAGTGATGAGAATCAGTACGTAGCAGACAGTATACTACAATCCTTCAACGAAGATAAGTGGAAGGATATTCCGATAATAGAGACGGAAAGCAGTATAGCCGATAGAGTCTACAATTCACTTATCCGCAAAGGTTACACAGTTGACCGCAACGTTGGTATCGGAGGATATCATATTGATTTGGCTGTCAAACAGAACGGCAACTATATTTTAGGAATAGAATCCGACGGTCATCTGTACGGAATGTCCCAGTCTACAAGAGAACGAGATTATCATAGGCAGAAATATCTTGAGATCAACGGATGGAACATGCATAGAGTGTGGACTCCGGGGATGTGGAAGGACTCCGAAAGAGAGATATCCAAAATAGTGAAAGCCATTGAAAGTCGCAACTGAACTTATTATAAGAGGAATACGATATATTGGCTATGACTCAGATTGTTCTCAAAATACAAGGGCTCACCTGCATTAACTGTGCAAATAAGGTGGAAGCTTCCCTGAGATCCTTGGATGGAATTACGGATTTATCTGTAGACCATAAAAAGGGATTGGCCAAAATCACCTACGATGGAACTGTGCTAACTAACGATGATCTTATCCGCGCTGTTGTAGACGCAGGATATAGAGCAGAAGTGAAGCGTGGTCTCTTTGGATAAGAATCTTGAAAGAGTAACTTTGCGCGTCGCTGGAATGTCGTGTTCCGTGTGCGCCCAAAAGATAGAAAAAACATTACAGTCCACTAAAGGAGTGTATGAAGCAGCCGTTAATTTCGGGAATAGCGTAGCAGCTGTAAGTTATGATTCAAATGAAATTACTAAACAAGATCTTATTAAAATAATTGAAAAGACGGGATACAAGATAATAGAGAACGATCCTGAAACTATTGCTAGAACGGAAGTTGAAGAAGTGAGGGTGATGAGAAGGGATCTTATCATCGCCTCCATTTTTACCGTTCCGTTATTTATTATTGTTATGTGGGACATGTTTTCTAATGTCCCTTGGTTATCAGACAATTATGCTGTTTTCGCTTTGATCCAGCTAATACTTTGTATTCCCGTAATCTACGCAGGAAGAAGATTTTTCATTCGTGGATATCCGGCATTGTTCTCAGGTAGTCCATCGATGGACTCCTTAGTAGCGCTTGGGACTACAGCATCATTCTTGTACGCCTTATGGAACACTGGCATGATATTCATCGGAGAGCCAGCTGTACACTTGACATATGAGTCAGCAGCAGTAATAATAACATTGATATCCGTAGGAAAATACTTTGAATCCCGTTCCAGAGTAAAAACAGACTCAGCCGTCAGAGGACTTATGGAACTTCAACCTAAAACGGCCGTAGTTTTAAGAAATAATGTAGAGATCGAGATACCTATTTCCGAAGTTATCGTGGGAGATAAGCTTCCGATTAAACCTGGAGACCGTATTCCTGTTGACGGAATCGTAGTATCTGGCACATCCTCTGTTAACGAGTCTATGCTTACCGGAGAGAGCCTCCTTGCTCCCAAAAAAGAAGGAGATGATGTTTTTGCTGGAACAGTGAACGGTGCAGGTGGATTTGTCATAGAAGCTGTAAAGATTGGAGAAAATACTGTTCTTTACGAAATAATAAGGATGATGGAAACTGCCCAGGGCACTAAAGCTCCCGTAGCAAGACTAGCAGATCGTGTAGCGGCAGTATTTGTGCCAGCAGTAATTATTATATCCATTTCAGCCTTTATTGTATGGTTTATTTCAGGAAGAGGACTTGAATTTTCATTGACCGTATTGATATCCGTACTTGTGATTTCCTGTCCTTGTGCACTGGGTCTAGCGACACCTCTTGCAATTACAGTTGGAACAGGTATAGCCGCTGACCGCGGAATTCTTTTCAAGAGTGCTTCTGCATTAGAAAGAGCAGGAGAAATAGATACAGTGATACTGGATAAGACTGGGACTATAACAAAGGGAACTCCTGGCGTCACGGGTATTGCTACAAGAGGCGATAGTGCCAGACTTATCGGTTTGGCTGCTGCTGCTGAAAGTGGTTCAGAACATCCCATAGCTTCAGCAGTTATAGAATTTGCAAAAACTAGCAGGATACCCATACCAGAACATACTGACTTCGAATCTAAAACAGGAGGCGGAGTAAAGAGTGTAGTTGACGGAAAGACCATTACCGTAGGCAATAGAAAGCTTATGGACGAGATCGGATGCGATGTGTCCGAATATAATGTTGATGCGGAAGATTTTGCTGAAAAAGCAATGACTTACTTTTATGTTGCCGAAGATGATGTGGCCTTAGGAATTATTGCTGTGTCTGATCCGATTAGACCTGAATCTAAGTTCACCGTTACACGAATAGTAGAGAACGGAGCTAATGCCATTATGGTAACTGGAGATAACAAGGCTACAGCACTTTCTGTGGCGAACGCTGTCGGTATTACAGACGTTATATCTAACGCAACACCAGGAGATAAACTAGAAGTTGTAAAGGAACTACAGATTAAAGGAAAATATGTGGCGATGGCTGGTGACGGTATCAATGACGCCCCTGCCCTTATGCAATCTGATATAGGTCTTGCAGTCCGGAGTGGAACAGATATTGCCATGGACTCGGCTGACGTTGTGTTGATGACTGATGATATACGTTGTATTCCAGCTTCTATAGAATTAGGAAAGGCAACATTGAAGAACATAAAGCAGAATCTTTTCATTGCTTTCATATACAATATCATAGCAATTCCTATTGCCGTAGGAATCCTCTATCCCTTCGGAATTGGAAATATTACTATGATGCCTATGATCTCTGCAGCAGCTATGTCTGCATCTTCTCTGTTGGTGGTTGCAAACGCTCTAAGACTTAGAAAATTTGTTCCCGAGAGCCTGGCACAAGTTTGGTCACATTGAGGGTTCCGCTGTTTCGACCGATTACTTCATTGAATCCTTGAATGTCCAGCGGATATCTATGCATAGGGGAATCTATGACGATCGTCTCGTATTCTCCACCTTCTCCGATAACGCTTATTCCATACTTCTTGCTAAGTTCTTCAAGGTCCTCTATGGTTTCATAATCGATAGTTCTGCCAAGCCATTCCGGTCCAAACCCTTCAGCATAGTAACCTATAATTTTGGCTTTTATCCCTGATTCCACTATCTCGCGAATCATCATATTCTGGTTTTTTCTCCACATTGGAGCAAGTACCTTTAGACCTAAGTCTCCACAAACACGGTTGACCCGATCAATCTGATAATCGGACCATACGGAACCTAGAACGACTCCCTCAATATCCAATCCAGAAAGTGCTTTTTTTAAGCCTGCCATATCCCCTTCCTCGGTTCCGTCGGTAGTTCCTAAAATATGCTTTCGATTCATGGCCTCGGCCATAACAGGAACTTTATCGATATTAGGTACGTGAAATATCCACGAGGACTCATTGATTGGACTTATACTGACTATGTATGGTACTTCATGCCCTGACTGTACGGCGGCGTACATTGAGAACACAGAATCCTTCCCTCCGGAAAATAGAGAAGCTAGACGCATATGTCCTTTAAGAGGGTCAGATTAATTTAATATATCCCCATGCAGGAACATGAATGTAGGCGAAATGACCAGAGACGAGTTTGCAGAAGCTGTTAAGAAAAATCCCATAGCAATATTTGTGATAGGCGCTACAGAAGCTCATGGACCTCATCTTCCTCTAAATAGTGACACTTTACAACCTATGTGGATCGCTGAAGAACTTAGTCGTAGAATAGAAAATATTCTAGTGCTTCCGCCTATGAACTATGGCCTTCATTCTTCAACCAAAAACATGCCTGGCACCATATCTTTTACATTTGATACGATGAGATCCGTAGTCTACGATATACTTACGTCCTCTTATGAAAAAGGAATCAGAAAGTTCGTAGTTATAACTGGTCATGCAGGCTCAGGTCACATGACTGCTTGTTCAGAAGCATGTAAACGTTTTGTTAAAGAAACAGATTGTAAAGTCATGTTCCTCACAGATTACGACATAGCTGAAGACTGTCCCGACCTTAAGGATAACAAAGGTGACGGTCACGCAGGCATGCTTGAAACCTCTAGAGTCTTAGATATTCGCCCTGATCTTGTAGGTGACGAACGTCCGATAGGGTTATACTCAGACCATGGTTTTATAGTACTCCGCAACGCAGAAGCTTGCTTCCCCCTAGGATTGGCTGGAGATACTACCAAGGCATCATCAGAGATTGGGAAAAAAGTGAATCTATATGTTGCAGACAAACTAGAAGGGATGATCCGAAATGACCTTATCTGATATCGACAAAATCAAGAAGATGGCCGCTGAAGTAGCCGCAGACGATTACATAAAAGACGGAATGATAGTCGGGCTTGGAACGGGTTCAACAGCATTCTATGCAATAAAGAGAATCGGCGAAAGGGTCGCTGAAGAAGGGTTGACACTTACATGTGTTTCCACTTCGGAAAAGAGTGCTCAGTTAGGAAAATCTTGTGGCCTCAATATCGTACCTTTTGAAGGTACTGATAAAATAGACGTTACAATAGATGGTGCTGACGAGATAAATAAATCGCTTCAACTTATCAAGGGACTGGGAGGCGCCCTCCTCAGAGAAAAGATCATTGCGTTTGCTACAAAAACGGAGATCATAATCGCTGACGAGTCAAAGCTCGTTAATGTTCTAGGAGAGAACACTCCATTGCCTGTAGAAGCGCTACGCTTTGGTTATGAACGAACGAAATACGCACTTGAAGAACTAGGGTGCCTTGCCACCCTTAGAACCAAAGACGGTGAAATATTCATCACCGATGGCGGAAACTACATTTATGATTGTAAGTTCGATAATATCGATGATCCAGACTGTTTAGAATCCCGTCTAAACAATATACCTGGAGTTATAGAGAACGGTCTATTCTTGAACATGGCCTCAATAGCAATAATAGCCAATAAAGAAGGTAAAATAAAAACTATCAAACGGCCATAAGATAAGATAGACCGCTGTTGATATTCCTAATGAGCTTACGGGCCAATTCTTCTATCTCTACGACGATGATTGAAAAATCTTTTGAAAGACGATACTTGTGTCTAGGCCTGCCTTTATTTTCAGTGCGTATTTGCTCCACACACAGCCAGCCTTTGATTCCTATATCCTTGATTGCTGCTGATACACTCGGTTGACCTATGCCTAAAGCGAATTCCAACTCGTCCGATGTAACTTCTCTATGTTCTGCCATGTAAATTAAGACCTTTACACTATTACGGCGCATGTCCAAAGCTACAAGGAGATCTTCCGCCAAATCCTGATTATTATTTGACATATGATATAAAGTTGCATTTGTCGATATATTAATGTTTGTGCTAATATCACGGTTCCTGGTTGTAACAGCCAGTAGTTACATCCAACGAAATAATATTAAAATTAATCCAGCATTATTATTCGTGATCTCCGATTAATTGAAATATGACGAGTATAATGAAATATAGTTTCATTCAAAATATATTATATACTTAACGTTGAATGAGATCCTTATCCCCCATCTATATACGCGCATTAGAGAGGGCGTTTTAGTAAGTTTATTTATATGTCCTCAATGTTAGCAAGTTTTGTCCCAATGGACGAAGGTGACTTGATAATGAAAATGCCCAGGGCTATCAAGACTTACTGCCCTTACTGCAAGACTCACTCCATGCATGACGTGGAAAGAGTCAAGAAGAAAAAGGCCAGTGAGCTTAAATGGGGTCAGAGGAGATTCAGGGAAGTAACTTCAGGTTACGGAGGATTCCCCAGACCCAAACCAGAAGGAAGAGAAAAACCAACCAAAAGAGTGAACATCAGGTTCAGATGCATTACGTGCAAAAAAGCGCACTTAACTACTTGCATCAGGGCTAAGAAGTTCGAACTCACAGAGTGATTAAATGACCAACGATTTTATAAAAATTAAATGTCAGGACTGCACAAACGAGCAAATCGCCTTCAGAAAGGCTGCAACAGAGGTAAAATGCCTTGTTTGCGGATCTACGCTCATCGTCCCCAAAGGCGGGGTCGGAGAGATTAAGGGCGAAGTGCTCGAGGTGGTCGGCTGATGTCAAGGGCCAAGGGCTTTCCCGAGTACGGCGAATTAGTCGTCTGCACCGTTCAGAATGTTAAAAACTTCGGTGCATTCGTAACTTTGGACGAATACGGAGATAAAGAAGGATTCGTTCACATACGGGATGTTGCCACTGGCTGGGTAAAATACGTCAGAGACTATATTAGAGAGGGCCAAAAGGTCGTTTGTAAAGTCCTGGGCGTGGATTCTAAGAAGAATCAAATCGACCTTTCCCTCAAATCGGTGAACGCGCACCAAAAGAGAGAAAAGATCCAGTTTTGGAAAAATGATAAAAAGGCCGAAAAACTCATGGAGATTATTGCAGAACGCATGTCGATCTCAGAGGATGAGGCTTATGACATGTTCGGAGACGACCTTGTCGAAACTTATGAAACACTTTACGGAGCATTCGAATCAGTTGTCGCGGACACCGATGGATTCCTAGAGGATTTCTCCGGAGAATGGACTGAAACGTTCATAGAGGTCGCAAAGGAGAACGTCGCAGTATCTATGGTTCAGATCGACGGCACTCTTGTTATGACATCTTCAGCTCCAAATGGAGTTGTCCTCATACGTGAGGCACTCGAAGCTGGAGTTGTAGCAGGCGAGAAATTCGACGTAGGCATTCATTGTATCGGCTGCCCGAAATACAGAATTGTTGTGAAGGCAGGAGAGTACAAGGAGGCTGAAGAGATATTGAGAAACGTCTCTACAGCAGCCATGGAACACATGGAGGCCGCTGGTGGTACCGCGGTCCTTAAGCGTGAAAACAAGTGAACGATATGAACCGGATGAAACATTGCACTTGCGGGACATACACATTAAAAGAAGTGTGTCCCGCTTGTGAAAAAACTACATCGACCCCTGTTCCTCCTAGATATTCTCCAGAAGACCGTTACGGCGCATACCGTCGTAAAGCCATCGAAGAGGAGTATGGAGAAAATGGAAAGTATCGTAAAGTATGATTCTAAACCTGTATTTGTAAGGCCTATCGTTATAGAAGGTCTTCCGGGTATCGGTAACGTAGGTAAAATTGCGGCAGATTATCTTGCAGCGGCTTTGAATGCTGAAAGATTTGTAAGCATATACTCACCAGATCTTCCTCCGCAGGTCATAATCGATGAAGAGAACGTTGCAGATTTTGCAAGGAACGAACTTTGGTTTGCCCGTGTTGGAGATATCGATATAATTTTCATACTGGGCGATTATCAGGGTGCCTCTTCAGAAGGTCAATTTATGATATGTAGAGAAATAATGGATCTCCTTGTAGAATATGATCCAAGAGAAATCATTACTCTCGGAGGATACGGTACTGGGACATTGATTGAAACACCCCGTGTACTTGGAGCTGTATCCAAAGTTGAAGTTAAACTACCCTATGAAGAACTCGGAGTGGTGTTCGAACCCAATGAGCCACAGGGCGGAATAGCAGGCGCTAGCGCAATGTTTTTGGCGCTAGGTCAAATCTACGATGTAGATTCTATCTGCCTCATGGGTGAAACTCCAGGATACTTTATAGATCACAAGAGCGCCGGAGCTGTGATGAACATACTTGTGAAGAAACTGGGTGTTAAGATTGACACCGAAGAATTAGACACTCACACGGCAATGATTGACGAATTAAACGAAAAGGTACGTGAGCTCGAGAGTGGTAGAAACTCCGAAGCACACCTGAATTATTTCGGCTAAATTCGTTTTTGACCAAAATCGTTTTAAGTATGGTGTATATAATCCTCAACCGTCCCCACCTAGCTCAGTCTGGCCAGAGCGGCTGACTGTAGAGTGTTTCCGGTATTTCCGGTGCAGCCGCCGATATCAGCAGGTCCCCTGTTCAAATCAGGGGGTGGGGACCACTTGTCTTATTATTGCCCTTTAAAGCTCGTTCCTGGGACTCAGTATCTTTTATGGCCTCATCATCACCATAGAACAAATTATTGCTCTAACGGCCTTTTTAACAACTCTTGCAATAGAGAAATGTTATGATCAATGTCAGAAAGTCAAAAAATCATTTTATTATCTACTTATATTGAAATGTATAGACTCAATTAAACTTCAAGTTTACAAATATTCTCTAAAACGTAGAATAAGAGATATGAACAATGATTAAGTCATGATACTAACTCTTACTGCGTTAATAAGAGTTGATATTTTATTCATTTGAGTCTATGATATCTCCAAAGAACACACGAGGAGATTTTTCAGAATCTTCTCCTCCTTCTTTAAAATATCTATGATAATGGTCAAAACCATACTTATTGCCATTGTGAAATATTGGCTGTAAATCCTTATTTCCCTTAGCTAGATCAAAGGCATTTTCTTTATTGTAGGTAAACACGTTAAGGGCACCCATAGTGTTTTTACCCCATCTTATGCTCATTATTTTTCTAGCTAATTCCATTGTTATTGGCTCTACTGAAATCATTACGCCACCTGGCAGATTCTCTTTTCTGTCGTCGTGATTTTGACAATAATAAACAAGGAATACCCCGCCATTCTTTCGGCGCTTCGCCGAGGCAGCGTCCATAACAGTCATCTTTTGCTTTTTTACGCCAAATTCTGGAGCTAGTTCAACTTCATCTAAATCTGGATAGTAGTAACATCCTGCCGATGTCATGCTACCACTCCATTTTAATTTTCTAAACAACTGACTACCGAATCTGAACTCCCGCCTAAGAACTACTAAGACTATTGCAATTAATATCAAAATTATTATCGCAATAACTAAGTTCAAATCATTCACGAGGACTATATGGGCCTGGGACATTAATATATTTGTCATTTACATAGAATGAATAAGAATTGACGTTCATTGTGACCCACAAAGTTATAAAACAGACAAACCTGAATACATATTCAAGGTTGATAAGATGAAAAAATGGAGATGTACTGTTTGCGGTTATATTCATGAAGGCGAAGAACCACCTGAGAAATGTCCTCGATGTAGATCTCCGCGAGAAGTGTTTGTCCCTTACGAAGAAGACGTTGAGAATGTAAGTGCCAGCGTCCATTACGTCAGTGGTGACACTATAACCGATGTTGTTGTCGTAGGTTCAGGCGCAGCTGCTTTTGCTGCGGCAATTACAGCTAGAAGTAAAGGGTCCGAAGTTGTAATGATTGAGAAGGCCGCTGAGATAGGAGGAACCACCCGACGTTCTGGCGGAGGTTATTGGATTCCTAATAACCAACTACAGAAAGCAGCTGGATATAAAGACAATAAAGATGACGCTTTCCGCTATATGGCAAGGTATTCGTACCCTAATTTATACGATTCCACAGACGATAAATATGGTCTCAACGAACATCAATTCGACCTGATTAATTCGTTCTATGATAATGCATCAGAAATGGTGGATTATTTGGAAAGCATTGACGCTTTTCACTCCATAGTAGGCATGAGTTGGAATGACAAAGGCTATAGCGACTATGGCGAACATCTTCCTCAGAACAAAGGAATCCGT
>DATESF010000089.1:0-2579 GCA_035271005.1 Candidatus Methanomethylophilaceae archaeon
AGCTTATCATAATCTATGTATCCCCTTAGTCCATCATATGCAATTCCAGATACACAATCGCTATATTGAAAGCTAAAACTAAGTTCGAATAAATCATTTGGGCCACCAGGAATGTTATAGGACCACTCGTAATCCCGAGTGACCTCCCCTCCGACGACAAAGGACCCTATATAATCTTTAAAATTAGTAAAAACGCTAACGGAATAATGACCTGGGGCAAGGGAACAAGTCATAGATTTTCCATCTCCACTGAACGTGGCCCCATCAGGAATTTCGTATTTTCTCTCATCATAGTAGTAAATCTCTGCAAAGGGAGGAGGAGTATTCTCATCTACATAGTACAAAGATTGATCCAATGATTTAATGCCCCAAGACTTTACTGACATGAACTTTTTAAAATTTAACGTGACAACAGAAAGATCATCAAGGGGATCGATATCCGAAGGGTCGTTTACCACGGTTATTATTCCTGAACCTACCGCACCGTCACCATAGAGAACGTGATCATCGGAAACGAAAGAATCTCCACCTATAACGAATACATAAGCGAATCCAAAC
Source organism: Candidatus Methanomethylophilaceae archaeon (assembly GCA_035271005.1). Lineage (GTDB taxonomy): Archaea > Thermoplasmatota > Thermoplasmata > Methanomassiliicoccales > Methanomethylophilaceae > VadinCA11. Next base: position 559 of record DATESF010000089.1, read on the forward strand.
AATCCTGCCGTTAAAAGAAGAATAGTTACAGTAAGAGCAATACCTGTGTTCTTGTAAGATTTTGGAGATTTTTTATCCTGATAATATGGCTGATTGTGTGACGTATTATCGATGTATGCACCACAATTCGTACAGAACGCAGAATCTTCTTCGTTCTTAGAACCACATTCAGGGCAATACATACTCTTGTGACCGATACACGCATATTTAATTATGAATAGTTAAAATTCACTCATTTTAATTAAAAATACTTGCGGAACAGGAACATGCTTAAACATTAAATGATGATTTCAAAAACAATGAGTTTGGAATCTGAAGTGCTCAGCCGAATAAAACCGAAGCCGGACGAGATAGAGCGTATAACAGCAACAGCTAAAAAATTAAAAGATGTAGTAGAAAAGTACATTGAAAAGAACAATCTAGCAGCTACAGAAGTTAGATACGTAGGTTCTTTCGCAAAAGATACTTTTCTTTCTGATCCGGACTTAGATTTATTTTTGATGTTTCCTCCGAGTGTTTCTCGGAAGCAGCTTGAAAGTGAGGGCTTACGCGCAGGAGAAGACATACTTAACGGGATACGCATGTATTCAGAACACCCTTACATCAGAGGTAAATTTGATGATCTTGACATAGACTTAGTTCCATGTTATCATTTAGAGAACACGAAGAAGCTTCAGTCTTCGGTTGACCGCACGCCGTTCCACACGACATACGTCTTATCTCATCTCGATCCAAAGCAAAAAGATGACGTTCGAATGCTTAAAAAATTCATGAAAGGCATCGCAGCATACGGTGCAGAACCTAACACTCGAGGATTTTCAGGGTATCTGTGCGAATTACTTATTATCAAATACGGAAGTTTTTTAGAAGTTATTAAAGCTGGAGCAGGTTGGAAAGAAGGCGCCTCGATAGAGATTGAAGGGCGTGGACCGATATCTGTAGCACCGTTAACAGTATACGATCCTGTAGACCCCCGTAGAAACGTCGCATCTGCAGTCCATCTTGATACTATGTCTTTATTCATAGTCGCTGCAAGAGCGTATCTTCAAGAACCTTCAGAAAAATTCTTCTTCCCCGTTGATCGTGAAGATATGACGTCCTCTGAATTAAAGGCAAAAACAGAACATCATGGCTCACGTTTACTAACGATAATATTCAAGAGACCTAACGTTGTGGAAGACAATCTATACTCTCAGTTGTGGAAAACTCAATATGCACTTACCAGGAAGATGGATGAGTTTGATTTCACAGTTTTAAGAGCAGTACACGAAATGGATAAAGACGAAATGAGAATCGTTTTCGAAGTAGAGAGAGACGTATTATCAAAGACTTTCAAGCACGTTGGACCACCTGTATGGGTGCCGAATGCTGAATCATTCCTTAAAAAATGGAAAGATAACGAATACGGTGAGCCTTTCATAGAGGATGGCGACTGGAACGTTATTGCTGAAAGATCATACACTACGGCTAAGGAAATGATTTCTGAAGAAGCTGCAATAGCCGGTATAGGAAGAGAACTTGATCCTGATACGATGGTAATCAGAGATCATGAAGATACTCTAAAAGATACTCCAGCAGATATTCTTACCGAACTCTTAGACCCTAAGCTCAGTTGGGAAAATTAACCCAGATAGAACGGAGCGTTGATCAGTAAAATCGCTATACCAGTAGCCAGTAAGAAAAACATGATGTAATTGGCGATCATTGCCTTTCCCTGAATCATCTCTACTTTGATACCTAATAGGCCTATAATCTTCTTCATTCCTGCCATTATAAGAATACAGAATAAGAGGCCGATGATCCAAGTGTGTTCGCCTAAGGTGAAAACGAAAGCCCAGACCATTCCCGATAAAATAGCCAATGTAATCGCCACGAAGAATAACTTAGTGTTGAAAAGTTCTTTGAGTATGAACTCACGCTCATCAAACTCTGCAGGAGTGAACTCGTAAGTTTCCTTAGGCTCCTCCTTTATTCTTCGTTTCTTTTTAGCCATCCCGCATTAATCTTAGACCTTGCATATA
>DATESF010000090.1:0-6033 GCA_035271005.1 Candidatus Methanomethylophilaceae archaeon
ATAGCTTCTTTCCATTCCTCTTTTGCTTTTTCTCTTCTTTCACGGCGTCCGTCAAGAGTATCTGTTTTAAGTTCGTGAGGTTTGCCGTCGAATACGAAGGAAGGTTCTATTCCAGCTTCGATAAGGTTCGCAGTTCTGTATAATATTCCTGATAAATGTGATGATACTCGACCATGGGTATCGTGTAAAGGTTTCCCGTCTGGTTGACGGATACTTGAAAGGAACTGGTATATCGTGTTATACGCGTCAATAGCAACGGTCTTTCCGCTCATGTCAGTAAGTTCTATACATTTAGGTTCTGTGAGTCCAGAAAGATTAATTCCCATATTATTACCTCATGGATTAGGACCGAAGTCCTGCCAAATTTTTATCTCTGATGACATATCATCTAAACCGAATAGTGCACTTCCAGCAGCAAGGACTGTTGCTCCTGCTTCAACACATTTTAATCCAGTTTCGCGATTTATTCCTCCGTCTACCGAGATTTCTAATTTAGGATTATGTTCCTCTGCCCATTCTTTTACGTAACGTATCTTATCGATCCCGGAGGGTATGAACTTCTGTCCTCCGAAGCCAGGATGAACGGTCATTATTAGGACAAGGTCAACTTTATCAAGGTACTTGTCCAGTACTTTCACATCAGTATCAGGATTGATGGAGATCCCTGGTTTTAATCCTGCATCACGTATCATGTTGATTGCTTTCAGCTGGTCTCCTTTTGATTCAGGATGTACGGTAAGATAATCTGCTCCTGCACGTGCAAAATCCGTAATATAACGTTCTGGGCGTTCAATCATAAGGTGCACGTCGAAGGGTATTTTGGTACATTTACGTACTGCTTGTATTACAGAAGGACCAATAGTAATGTTAGGAACGAACATACCGTCCATAACATCTACATGTGCCCAATCTGCACCTGCAGCCTCAAGTCTTTTCATTTCATCCCCTAGTTTGGAAAAATCTGCTGATAGGATGGAGGCCGATACTTTTGTCATCGTCTATGAATGAAGCATTAACTCAATTATACTTTACCCTAAAATGAAGTGAATAAATATATTAGATTGGAGCCTTCATGGTATTATGGCTATAGCCAAACACAATGAGAAAGTCGAGATATGCTACGTAGAAGGATGCAACTCGGATGCTGAGAGGTCTTTCAACTACAAACAGGTGTCAGAGACTGACCTAAAGTTGAAACCTGGAGAATGCAGCCAGATTCATCTTTGCAAGGCACATTATCGTGAATTCAAAAAACAGACTAAGAAGACAAGAGTTTTGGACCGCATTTACTGATGCTTGAGATCCTATTCCTTGGAACGGGGGCTAGTATACCTTCTAGGGATCGCGGCCTTCCTGCTATGGCTATCCGTAGCGGCGGCGATATAGTTCTTATGGACTGTGGTGAGGGCACTCAAAGACAGTTCATGCTTTCCCCTTTTTCATTTATGAAAATTAAAGCCATATGTATAACGCATTTGCACGGCGATCATTTTCTTGGACTTTCTGGATTATTACTGACTATGGGCTTATCCGGAAGAAAGGAATCCATTACAATCGCTGGACCAGAAGGCATTGAAGAAATTCTCTTTACTATAATCAGTACATGTGGTGATGTTTTACCGTTTGATGTTACTATAATGGAAGTCTCTGGCGATGAGAGCTTCGAAGTAAACAATCTTGATATATCCGTTTTTAAAACAGATCATACAGTACCTTCAGTAGGATTTTCATTATCGGAGAAGGATACGATACGTATTGATGCTCGTAAAGCTGCAGAAAAAAGAGTGGCTCCAGAAGATATCAGTCGTATCAAGAAAGGTATTGCCGTAGATGGTGTCGTCGCCAAGGATATAATCGCTTGTACCGTGAAGGGACTCAAAGTAGTTTACACGGGAGATACGAAACCATGCGACGAGATCTATAACGCGTCCATGGGTGCTGATGTACTGGTTCATGAGGCGACCTTCGGTTCTACTGAGACTAAAATGGCAATGGACCATGGTCACACAACATCTATACAGGCTGCTGAAATAGCCAAAAAATGTGACGTTAGGATGTTGATACTGACTCACATAAGTAATCGTTACAAAAATCGTGATCCTTTGTTAGAAGAGGCTATGGAATTGTTTTCAAACACAAAGATAGCCGAGGATTTTATGCACATTTCTGTAACCCACAAAGCTATCAAATTAATTTAAGAAGATCTGTGCTAGTAATAACGCTCACTATCTTTCCTTTTCTAGAAACAAGAACTGCATCACTGTCGTTCATTAGAAGCGCTACCGTTGATAGAGGAGTACTTTCTGAAACTACGGGGAATGTTTCATTCATAACATCCCTTATGGGAGTATTTCGTAAATCTTCCATATGCATCCCACCCTCTTCTATGAGATTTAATATTCTACGCTCTGAGATACTTCCAACGTGGTTATTCTCACTCATAACTGGAAGTTGGGAGAATCCGCTACGTCGCATCAATTCTGATGCTACTCTTAAGTAATCATCTGCATCAACGGTTATCGGCGAATCAGAAGCGATATCTGCTGCAGTTCGATCTATCTTTTTCGATCTGTTTAGGGATTCCAAAGTTTCTAACAATTTAACTACTGTTTCGTAGCTAGTTTTTGTTTTACCTCTTTCTATTTTAGTTATAGTGCTTTGACTGACACCTGATACCGTTGCAAGTTCGGATTGTGTAATACCTAATACCACCCTTCTTTTTTTGATATCAGATTCAGGAGGATATTTCACATTATTATAATTCAATTATTCATATATGAATATTACTTACAATTCAATTTATAAGCGATGAATTAATAAGACATCTTACAGCAGTTAGCTGGGAGGCTATGAATTTGGCTAAGCACATCTACTTTGAAGGTATCGACGAGATGCCTGTACCGGACAGGAATGTCGAAATTGTTGAGAGAAAAGGAATCGGTCATCCGGACAGCGTGGCCGACGGAATAGCAGAGTCTGTTAGTAAAGAACTCTGTAAAATGTACATTAAAGAATTCGGTCACGTTCTTCATCACAATACCGATGAAACGCAGATCGCTGCAGGAAAAGCAGACCCCTGCTTCGGCGGTGGAACGATTATTGATCCATCATACATATTACTTGTAGGACGCGCCACAACTGAAGTAGACGATGGTAAAAAGATTAAGACTCTTCCATGTAAACCAGTCGCTCTAAAGGCAGCCAGGAATTATCTAAGAGATAACTTCCCTAATGTGGACGTTGATTGTGAGATCATAATGGACGCAAGGTTAGGTCTTGGATCCGACGATCTTACAGGAGTATACAAATCATCTGGATTCCACGCTAACGACACTTCTTTCGGTGTCGGATATGCACCATATTCTGTGACTGACAGGTTGACTCTTGAAACTGAAGAATTCATTAACGGTTCTTTAAAGAAAAAGATGCCTGAAACAGGACAGGATGTCAAGATAATGGCTTCTAGGATTGGTAAGGACGTTACTCTTACTGTTGCATGTGCAATGGTAGACAGACACCTCACAGACTCTGACGCATATATATCTGCAATAGAGCAACTTAGAAGTGAAGTTACAGACAACGCACTAAAGATAATCGGAAGCGATGACATAAACGTCGTAGTTGACGTTAACACCGGGGACGATTACGATCGCGACGTATTCTATCTTACAGTCACTGGAATGTCCCAAGAAATGGGAGACGATGGTTCCGTAGGAAGAGGTAACAGATGTAATGGACTCATTACACCTTACAGACCAATGTCAATGGAAGCTACGTCTGGAAAGAATCCTATCACTCATATTGGAAAGATATACAACATACTCTCGAACATCGTTGCCAACGAAATCTCAAAAGAAGTTGGACCCGAGGCAGAGATACGTGTAAGGCTACTTTCTCAGATAGGAAAACCAATATCCGATCCGCTTAACGCATCTATTCAGGTACTTGCACCTGGAGCTGACGATAACAAGAACATTTCTAAGTGGAAATCTGACGCAGAAGGTATTATGGAAGATTGGCTCGACAACATTGATAAGGTCACAGAGCTTATAGCCACTGGAAAGGTCAGAACATTCTGATGTTTTCTACGGTGATCTAAGTATGAAGATAATCGATGTGCCACGTTACGGTCCAATGTTCAGGTTTAGCGACGCTAATGTCTACTGGATGTTGTATTTGCTTTCCAACGGGATAAGAATAGGTCGGAAACGACTTTCTGAAGAGGTTGGTGTAGGCGAAGGCAGTATGCGTAGTATCATCGATTCTCTTCGCGAGAAAGAGCTTATTTCCGTTAAACAGACAGGGATAACGATAACCAATGCTGGGTTAACATTCCTCGAGAATATACCGATACGTGTTATAGACATCAATATTGGTAATTCGGTTGAGGGTGAATACACTCAGAGTCTATTGGTTACCGGAGTCTCTGACAAAGTGTACAACGGAATGCAACAGAGGGACGCTGGCATTAAAGCTGGTGCCACTGGTTGTACTACCATAGTACTTCGCGAAGGAATGCTTTTGATACCTCCAGATTGGAATGTGGATATAGAAAATCCAAAACTTGCGAAGCGTATTCGTGAGGATTTGGGCATGACCGAAAGGGACATCATAATCGTTGGTGGCGGAGAGACTAAGATATTAGCGATAGAAGCGGCTGTTACGGCAGCTCTCGAGCTCTGTTGATAAAACTATTTACTTTAATCTTCTTTCTTTACTATGAAGCACCTTGTGAGCTTTTCCGTATACGAGGATACGGATGTTTTGTCTCCTGATCTTGATTTAAAGTTCAATGAGATCGGATGTGACGGTCTTGAGCTTCTCACTGGGTATGATAAAGTGCCTAGTGCACATAGAAGACACGCCGTAGCAGTCCATTTGCCTTACGCCGCAGATTGGTACCGTGCATGGAATGAAAATGATGTTCCTGCCTGTGATCCTGACACTGCAAAATTTACAATGTACGGTACTTGCAAGGATGAAGTATCCAATAATTTAGCTACTGCTATTACCATAGCTTCGGAGATAAATCCTCCCTATGGCGTACTTCATGCAGGTAATGTTAGCTTAGATGATGTATTGAAACATCAGAGCGGCATCAGTGATAGAAATATCCTAAGCTCTTTCTGTGAGATGATAAATTCTGCAGTGTCATTATTACCTAAAGGTCGTCCACCTTTCAAATTAGCTTTAGAAAATTTATGGTGGCCCGGTCTTAGAATGATGGATGGATGGGAAGTTAAGTTCTTTGAACAAAAACTAGAGTTCGAAGAATGGGGGATTTGTTTGGATACTGGACATTTGTTAAATTGTCTACCTTGTATCCGTAACGAAGAGGAAGCACTCTGCGCTTTGGAAAAGATTTTTTATAATTATAGTTCAAGTGTCAAGGATAAGATCGATACTGTACATCTTCACTTCAGTGCATCATCTGATTATAGAAATCGTTTCATTGATTGCGATAAAGGTGACGATACTATGGACGTATTCATGGAAAAGGCCAACTCACACATATCAAAGATTGATCAACATCGTCCATTCAGTTCTCCACGATGTGCGGAAATTGTTAAAATAATCGAACCAAGTTATGTTACCCACGAAATGAACGGCGCTGTTTCAGGAGACCTTCTTGGAGATTTTAGACTTCAACGCTCTCATTTTTTTAAGAAATGAAGAATGCTTAAATAATAGCTCTATCTTGCATATCCCAGAGGAAAGAAAATGGCACGTTTTATAGAGGCTGAGCGTAGGCTCCTTGATAAGTCCGTATGCATGAAATGTTCAGCTACGAACCCACCAAAGGCGACCAAATGCCGCAAGTGCGGTAACGGCAGTCTCAGACCTAAGGCTAAAGAGAGCAGGAAGCAGTGAGCCGGTCAGTGGCCGTGCCAAATAACGGCCTGACTCTGGCAGTTCCCTTAATTTAAATAGTCATGGACCGTAAGGATTATCGACCTTAGCGGGGAGTATATCATGAAAGTCTTAGTGGTTGACGATAACATTGCAATACAGGAAATTCTCAAGGAGATAATT
>DATESF010000091.1:0-8756 GCA_035271005.1 Candidatus Methanomethylophilaceae archaeon
GTAGACGTACGTAGTCTCATGGAGTATGTTATTTCTGTGATTGGTGACCCTGCTTCGGCAATCGGCGCTGCACAGTCTTTGATGGTAGAAGAAGACACTCTTACTGCTATTTCTATAGGTTCAGATAAACTCAATGAGATGCTTGAAATATGTATCTCAGGAGGCGCAAAGAATGCCTATCGTCTTATGGATAAGGATTTTATGGGTTCTGATGTCTGGGCTCTGTCCAGGATATACGCAGCATTCGTAGGGGAATATTGTCCTGATATGCATCTAATGATCTTTAGTTGCTATAACTCTACAATGCCCATGCTGGCACATTTGCTTAAAGCACAGCAGTTCTGCTATGTTACTGAGATTGGAAAAGATGAAGAAGGTATATTCGTAACACAGGATTACGAAGGCGAAGTAAGACGTTGTCGCGTACCAGTTGGTTCGATAATTTCTTTAGCCGATAAAGTAAATATACCATATTCAAAAATAAATTCTGATGCTAAAATTAAAGTTCTTGGACGTGAGGATTTAGAACTCGCAGAGAAATCTGTTGGTTTCAAAGGGGCTCGTGTAAAGGAGGTATGTCTATGAGCGGATGTGATAGTTGTGCAGCTAGTGGGTCATGCTCCAGCAGTGGAGATGATACTGGATCATGTAGCGGAGAGAAAAAGCTTCCACCTGGAATGCTTGATCATTATGATACGGATCAGTCTACCGCTGATGGTACTTTGGTTTTCATCGAAACTGTGATATGCGATGGCGTACAGAAGATGGATCCTGTTTCTATACAGCTTATAGGTAAAGCTGTAAAGATGGGAGGAGGTAGAGTTTTCGGTGTCATATTCGGCGGTCCTGAACGTAAAGAACTCTACAATCAGACATTCTCTTACGGTGTCGATACCTTATATCATGTCAGGGACACTCGTCTCAATGATTTTCACCCTGAAGTATTTGCTGAAGCAATAACTTCAGTATGTGAGCGCGTAATACCTGCAGTAGTGCTTATTGGTTCAACGATTAAGGGAACTGAAATAGCGCCGAGAATAGCCGCTTCTATGGGTACTGGTATAGTTACCGATTGTAGTGATATGGAACTTGAAGGTCGGAAACTTAGCATGTTCAAAGATTCCAATGGAAAAAAGGTGAATTATGAATGTGTTTCATTCCCTCAAGTAGCCACCGCTAAAGAAGGAGTGTTCGAAACTCCTACGGAACAAGTAGGTCGGAACGGTACAGCCTTCTACAGACAGTACCGCGGAGATAATTTCAAACAAATACTTTGATTAGTTCTCGGAAAGAGATATTGCACGATCAAGCACTTCTTGTGCGTGACCGTTGACCTTTACCTTTTTCCATGAGGCTTCAACAGACCCGTCCTTCCCAACTATGAAAGTGGAACGTATGACGCCTTCAAACTCTTTACCATACATCTTCTTTATGCCCCATGCTCCTGCTGCTTCAGTCAGAATATGATCAGGGTCACTGAGTAATTTTATCCTCAGTCCTTGTTTATCGATAAATTTTCTATGTGAAGCCGAAGAGTCTCTACTTACTCCTATGACTGGAACGTTGTGAAACATAAAGTTTTCAATAAGTTCCGAGAATTCTATAGCTTCACGGGTACAGCCAGAAGTATTATCCTTTGGATAAAAGTAGATAACATGACGTACGCCTTTCAATTCTTTACTGTCGAACATTTCTCCATTCTCATCGGCGAGATGGAATTCTGGGAATTTTTCATTTATATCCATGGTATCACATCAAAACATACTAGAACTTTTTAATACGAAGTTATCCAACTTTAATTCTATCATCATAATTGGATGGTTAATTTCAAAATCAGTAATAACTTTTGGCGAGACTTCGCCGAATATTCCGGAAATCTTTTCGTCCGCAATTATGGAAGCTCCTCTTCCTGGCACAAACGTATCATACCCACAGTTTTCTATTGAGTAGTCGCAATCAATCTCTCTTAAGATACTTTCAGCTAGAGATTTAGATTCTGTGAACGAGGTTTTCGACGCGGCAGATACAGCACAAAGGTGCAACGAGTTTTTACCATCGTGAACAACATATCCCACTTCAAAAATCTTCTGCGGAAGGTCTCTGTGCCTATTATGTCTTAAGATTCGCATAAGACTTGGGAAAAGATTGACTCGTAAACAAGTGTGGTCTTCAGTAATAGGATTTTTAATTTTTATGGCGACTTCTTCAGGAATACCTGATTTAACGAACTCATCATTTTCATTACTAAGTGTTAAGGTGGTAACTTCCGTATATCCTAGACCGATCATAATATTCCTTATGCCGTCTGAAAAAATGGTTTCGTTTAGACGAGAGGCAACGGTATTGTCTAATTCGTATAATCCGCCAAATTTCTCAAATCCATATCCGGCGGCAACGTCTTCATAAACATCTACATCATGCATTATGTCTACTCTCGTAGACGGTATCAAAACAGATACAGCATCTTTATTTCCTTTTTCAGGAGACGCATCTAAGCCCATTCTACGAAGTGATTCTGATACGCCTTTTGGGCCTAAATCTACTCCTAAGAACTTATCACATTCTTTAGCAGAAATAATGCGTTTAAAAGGTGCCAGATTAGGAGATATAAAATCTTCTTTACCATCATGCATGTGAACCGTTCCGATTCTTCCGCCTCTTTCTGCAAGGGCAGTACACACAATATCAAGAGCGCCTTTTACTGCTTTTCGATCGGTTCCTGTAACGTCAACAAAAATGTTACGCGTTTCCGTAGTCACAGTAGTAAGTGCACCATTTATTATTGGAGGAAATGAAAGGATGTTACCTTTAGAATCTTTGATAATAGGATATTTATCTGCACCTTTAAGCAGACTTGCGTATTCTCGACCCTTTTCATGTTTTTCAAGTATTTCGTTTAGATTCATCATCTCGGTCTTTCCGAGTGGAATAAATTTTGTATTCTTTGGATCATCTAATGAATATGTGAAAGGTGGAGTGACTTTATCTAGGTCATGAACGCCGATGGCAAGTTTGCATCTTTTACGTCCGATTGAAAGATGCAGTTTTTCTTGCAATTCCATCAAAGATTTTAGAATGTCGTCATTTATTTTTACGTCAAACACTGCTCCACATAGAAAATATGGGCGAAGTGATTTTACACTTTTATCTATAGTAACGTTAATATCTGTTTTTTCAACAGTATATTTTTTCATCCCTGGCTCTATGTTTAAAAATGATCTTAGAGATCTTGCAAGACCTTCAACACAGTATAAATCTGGTCGATTAGGAAAGAACTCAACGGACATATCGTCCGCGCCTTCTTCTGCGTCATGCATATCAGCTCCGATAAGAGGTATTCTCTCCATTAGTACTGACTGCGGTATTTCCTCACCTATCAACGAACAGAGGTCGCTATAGCTGAAGTTTATAACTGGCATGTCTACTCCATTGATAATTCCCTATAAAAGGACTTTCAGAACTTAGCGACCAAGAGATGAGTGTGCTGACCCAAGATGTCCTGCAGCCTGAGCCGCCAGGTTTGAAAGTTCTCCTGCTAGAACAGTAGCAGCAACTATTTCAGCGAATTTATTCGCTTTTCCTGTTCCATGACAATCAATCATCTTCAGAGCTTCAGTCTGACATGGTAAAGAAGTTCCGCCTCCTACTGTGCCGACTTCTACAGCTGGCATTCTTACTGCAATGTAAAGATCTCCGTCCACATCTTCGCAAGATACGAAAGACATACTTGCGCTTACAACGTGTGCTGGATCTTGACCTGTCGCTATATAAAGAGCTGCGACCATATTTGCAGCATGGGCGTTTGCCCCTAATGTGCCAGCCATAGCACTGCCCATCAGATTTTTACGATAATTAACTTCAATTATTGAATCAACTTCTGTGTGCAACTTATCATTGACTATTGCTTTAGGTATCAGTGCTTCGGCAACTACTGTTTTACCTCGTCCTTTAATGACGTTGATGGCAGCCGGTTTTTTGTCACTGCACATGTTACCTGAAACGGAGACTAGTTGTGCACCAGTTCCTTCTTCTATGACTCTACAGGCTGCTTCAGTGGCTATAGTGGTCATATTCATGCCCATGGCATCCCCTGTCGAATATGCAAATCGAAGATACAGGCTCCTTCCATTAGGGTAAGGATCTATCTCTAAAAGTTTACCGTGGGTTGTAGTTTTACTTACGGCTTCTTCGATAATATTCATATTTTTATCGATCCATTCCAATACTTCTGAAGAATGTGCCAGATCTTTAACTCTAAACACGGGGGCTCGAGTCATAGCATCGCGGAAGACCTTTGTTCTAATCCCTCCGCTAGTTTCTGCTACAGACATTCCGCGGGATATTGATGCTATAAGAGCACCTTCCGTCGTTGCTAGGGGTATAAGGAATCTTCCTGAGGCATGATCTCCCGATATAGTTACAGGGCCTGCATATCCTAGAGGAATCTGTATAGCGCCGATCATGTTTTCAACATTCTTCGATGCGGTTTCCGAATCGAAGCAGTATTTTGATATATACTCCAGGGAGGCGCCGCTGAACTTCTCTGCAGCTGCGCGACGTTTATCTACATCACTGTGAGAATATCCCCTGAGTTTCAATCCTATGGGGTCTGTCATGAAGAGGTCTATCGTTTACGTATAAATAAGCATATTTGCGAAATGATTTGATACTAGTAGTTGATTCGTTTTCCTCGAGGCTATATTTTAATATGGAAAACGACCGCAAGATTCTTGATTACAGAAGATTGGACGCTTTCATCGTAAGATTTTTTCCTATGATCATAGTCTACTGTCTGGCACTTGTTTTACTATTTTTATATTATTCTTCTTCTAGCGCCCCTTATGATATAATGTACAATATTTGTTTAGGATTCGCCCTGGGTTTTGTCACATTCGGGATTGTATGCCTAGCTTACGTAGGCAAACCTGTCATAAAATCCAGATATGTCATGCCATTCCTATTATTAGCTCCAATAATTCTTTCCACCTGCCTTGTTTATTGTTATGGGTTGGATTTTACTCCGAATATATTCATAAGTCAATTCTATCTGTTTGCGATAGACGGTGAAGTTACATTCTGGACTGTGATAATTGGAATGTATATTATCGAACTTACGATTATTTCTGTTGCAGCTGCCGTATCTTCTGTAATTTCAGCTTACTTCAGAACCTATTTTTCAAGATTGTTACTTGGACCCATGGATAAGAAACCAAATAGTAAGATCAAGAAAATCGCTGACTGGCTCTTTGTTATACCTGATATAATAGATGTAGAAGACGTAGTATTAGAACCTGAGGAAGATAATGGAAGATTCAACACTTCTGTGTTTAAACAAATATTTGTTGATATGTTTGTCATGGGATTGGCCATATGTTCATTTTTGTTTTTAAGTCCTTATTTTGTCAACGAGATGCCTATCGAAAAGATGCTTATGACCGCGGTGTTGTTATCTCTTTTCATATCTGCACTTGTTGTACCCTGGCACATAATAAAATCTGTTGGTGCAAAGGCAAAATCTCAGGCTCCGAGAGATTTCTATTTCTGGAGAGGAATGAAAGGCCGTCTTACTTCTAGTGTAATAGTAATTTCGTTCTTCGTACTACTTTTTTTAATGCTAACTTATCTTAGAATGGATCTGGCTAAGGTCTTTATTATTTATGCCAGTTACTTTTTGTTTATGGGTGTTATATCTTCTATGTACTCTTTCGTGTACGTTAACAGTTTTTATTATCGTTTTAAAAAGGGACAGATAGAGAGCTTTAATAAAGAAAAAGAGAAAATGTTGGCTAGGCAAGAAAATACGCCTTCTAAACCATTATAAAGTTTACTTATTGTTTTTGTATCTTTCCATCTTTCTTGTGAATGGATGCCTTTGCCATTTTGTTTTTGGACTTCAATTGATCAACTTTCTTAACGGCCTCTTCTTTAGTGTTGTAATAACCTATTGCACGCTCTGCACCGTCAGCCTTAACCTTCCATTTATTTTTTTCTTTATCTGGAGTTATTCTGTATATCTTAGAATTAGATGCAGCAGTTTTTGTCTTAGTTTTGGTTTTTTCCGTTGACATAAATATATGAATAATCTTAACGGTATTTAACCATTCAATATAGTGATACATTTATTATTTCACATAGGCCGTTAACGTCTCTGGATACTCTACCTTTCAGAGCTCCAGTAATCATAAAGTTGTCAGTGCCATATTTCGAAGTACACGCATCGGTTTCGATGCCAAAATACTCCATGCTAAACAATATCCGATTTCAAGTTCTTGTTGTAAAAACACGTCATAACCACGTGTATTAAGTTCATTAGCAAGTTTTTTTGTTATAGTAAAGTTCTGATTTGCAGAAAAATGGAACTGCAAGATATTCTAATAAACATATTAAACAAAATTGTGAATGGATATGAAAAACATTACTAAGAATTATATCGGAAGCCCACGCTCACAGTTTCATGAAGGACCTCACGTACGAGGCTATGGAAAAAGCTAAAAGACAGAATACTAGCGGAAATCCCCAGGGGGCAGTAAAAACACTGGAAGATTATCTTCTTACGGATCCTCTTAATCCTAAACCGCGAATACTTTTGTCTAACATACTTATCTATAACCTCGATAAATTTGATTTCGGAATCTTTCATTTGGACGTAATTCTTGAAAGAGAGCCAGATGATATAGAGTGCTTGAAAGCTAAGGTCACAGCTCTAAGTGTTCTGAAAAAATTTAACAAACAATCTGATGAAATATTCAGACGTCTGGTAGTCTTGGATCCTTCTGCTGATGTCTTTAGTGCATATGGACAGTTTCTTAAAATGCAGATGTTAGATTTTAAGAGCGCTGCAGAATATTTTGTTAAAGCAATAGAACTTGAGCCGAATAACGACAATCACCACATACGTTACGCATTAGTGCTTTTGAATGATTTGAAGGATTTTGTTACTGCAAAGAAAGAGCTTGAAATTATTATCAAACTCGATCCAGAAAATTACAACGCTAGAGATAACCTTACAACGCTTATGAATAAACATTTCGATAAAGATGGAAATCTGAAAAAAGGTTTCTCCCATAAGCCTAGAAGAATCAAATCGCGCTAAATACAATGTTTAACGGCGTGTAAAAAAGATAAGTTCATATTTAATCAACGCCTTGCCGGGCTGAGGTAAACAATGGAACTTAAAGGATCTAAGACAGAGGCCAATCTCAACACCGCATTTGCGGGGGAGAGTATGGCTAGAAACAAATACACTTACTACGCGTCTCAAGCTAAGAAAGAAGGTTATGAACAGATAGCCGATATCTTCATGGAAACTGCTGAGAACGAGAAGGAACATGCTAAACTTTGGTTTAAAGCACTTCATGATGATGCTGTACCTGAAACTGTAGCTAACCTTAAGGACGCAGCCGAAGGCGAGAATTACGAGTGGAAGGAGATGTACCCCGAGTTCGCTAAAGTCGCTCGCGAGGAAGGCTTCAAACAACTGGCAGTTCTTTTCGAGAAAGTCGGAAACGTAGAGGAACAGCACGAGGCTAGATATCTGGCACTTCTCAAGAACATCGAAGAAGGTATCGTGTTCAAGAGAGACGAAGCAGTCATGTGGAAATGCCGTAACTGCGGATACATACACGTAGGCAAAGATGCCCCTAAGATATGTCCTGCATGTAAGCACTCCCAATCGTACTTCGAATTAAGATCTACGAACTGGTAAATATTTTCTCAAACCTTTTACCCCTCGGGGTTTATCTTAGTCTGATAGTTTCCAGGTTCTGAGGCGCTTTCGTCTCTATTCCGAACTTCTTGTATATTGATGATGCTAGGTCAGCACATTTGCGGTCCTCGCCGTGACCGATTACGATTCTATCAGGACGTGGTTCCATCGTTGCGATGTACTTCATGAGTTGCTTCCGATCCGAATGTCCCGAGAAACCATCTATCGTCTCACGATTCATTTTGACTTTCAAGTTAATGGACCTTCCGCGGTGAGTCATGGTGATATCGTTGCGTCCTCTTTGAATGGTACGGCCGATACTGCCTTCGCTCTGATATCCTACGAATAAGAGCCAATTCTTTTCATTGTCAGCCCATTCCCTGAAATATTCTAGAACTGGGCCTCCAGACATCATACCACTTGTGGCCAGTACAATACATGGGTCCGGTGAATGGCATATCTCTTCACGCATACTGTGTGTTTCCACTCTATTGAATATAGGCGATAGGAATGGATTCTCATCCTGTTGCAATATTTTAGTTCTTAGTTGTGTATTCAGATATTCAGGATATGCTGTATGTATTGCCGTTGCTTCCCATATCATCCCATCAAGATACACTTTTTGCGCCGGTATTTTACCAGTGCGCATCAATTCCTCAATAACCAGCATGACTTCTTGAGATCTTCCTACTGCGAAGACTGGAATAAGCACTTTACCTCCGCCTTCTGTAGCCTGTTTAAGCAATCTACCCATTTCTTCGGTAGCATCCGCTCTTGAGGGCTGGTTATCATTCCTTCCGCCGTATGTAGATTCTATAACTAAAGTTTCTAATCTAGGGAATTTGTTGTTGGCAGGGTTGAACAACCAAGACTTTTCATATTTCGAGTCACCGCTAAAAGCGACGTTGTGAAGTCCATCTCCAATATGGAAGTGAGCAATCGAAGAGCCAAGAATATGTCCGGCATTGTACAATGTTAAACGTACATCAGGCACAATGTCGGTACTTTCGTTATACTTAAGAGGTATCGTATGCATTATTTCGTTACGTAC
>DATESF010000092.1:0-5084 GCA_035271005.1 Candidatus Methanomethylophilaceae archaeon
GCTTTACCCGATGAAAGTAATTCTCTGGCACTTTCAAATTCTTTTTTTTCACCAGGAATTATTTTCATTGATGGAGCAGCGATAACGTTAAAGCCCATCTCCTCTGCTTCTTTTACAGATTCCTTTAATCTTTTTATCGGTCTTGTGAAACCTATCGTAGTCATTGCAGATCTCCAAGCTTTTCACGTAGGGATGCGACGCTGCCAATTACCATTATTCCTGGGGGCTTCATGTTTTTTTCTGAAATGACATCTGCAAGCTTTGAAACGACCGTTACTTCAACACGCTGTTCTGGCGTAGATCCGTCGGTAATTATCGCAGCTGGAGTGTCCGAAGGCATTCCTCCATCGATAAGACCTTTTGAAATAGAGCCAGCGTTACCTAGACCCATTAGCACTACTATCGTGCCGTGACTTTCAGCAAGAGCCTTCCAGTCAATCCTGTCACTTTTACGGTCTTCTTTTTCATGACCGGTAACAAAAGTAACCATTGATGCATGGTCTCTATGAGTAACTGGAATACCTGCAAGCTCCGGTACTGATATGGAAGATGATACACCTGGCACAACGTGAACCTCTACACCTGCGTCACGTAATTCTTCCACTTCCTCAGCTCCACGACCAAATAAGAATGGATCTCCACCCTTTAGTCTAACGACCGTCTTGCCCTCGTTAGCATATTTTACTAACAATTCGTTGGTTTCCCACTGTTTAAGGTAATGATCTCCGCCGCGTTTTCCAGCATTAACAATCTCGGCACCTTCTTTACAAAGTTTCAATAACTCAGGGTTTGCAAGTGCATCGTACATAATTACGTCCGCACTTTCAAGAATCTCTTTTCCTTTTACTGTGATGAGACCTAAATCTCCAGGCCCTGCGCCGACCAAATATACTTTTCCACTCATAGTTTCAGCCTCGGTCTTTTTCCTGTTAAATAATCCGCAATGTCCAACATGTCATCCATTATGTAATCTATCGGTATCCAAGTGTCTACCCATATTGGTTCAGGAGCATATGTGAATGATACAGCACGGACATGAATTTCGTTACCGTTCAGTTTTGCATTGATTCCCACTGGTGATGAACATCCAGCTCCCATAAATTTCATTATTCCACGTTCCGCTCCAGTTTCTAATCTAGATGCATCATCGTTAATCTTTAGTAACTTAGAAATTGTCTCTTCATCATCGTCTCTGCACTCAATAGCTATCGTGCCCTGTGCTGCAGAAGGAATGAATACTTTAGGATCTAGTATGAAGGCTGGACGGTCTATTTCCATTCTTTCAAGACCTGCTTTAGCAAGCACAATGGCATCATACTCGTTCCTATCTAGTTTGGAAAGTCTCGTATGTATATTTCCCCTGAGTTGTTTTATTTCTAAATCGGGACGCATATGTTTCAGAAGATAAGTTCTTCTTACAGAAGAAGTTCCCACTACCGCGCCTTCAGGAAGATCCTCAATAGGACATGGCAATATCACATCTTCAGGACTGTCTCTTTTGAGAACAGCTCCGATCTTCAAACCCTCCCTTAGAGTGACTGGCATATCTTTCAACGAATTTACAGAAACATCTATCTCTTTTTTTGAAAGTGCGTCATCAAGTTCTCTTACGAAGGCACCTACTGTGCTCATTCCGCATAATGGGGAGTTAAGATCTTTATCACCAAGTGATTTTATCGTAATGATTTCGCACTCTGTCCCGACACATTTTTCCTGAAGTAGTTTGATAAATATCTCGGTTTGTCTGATCGCTAGTTTACTTTCCCTTGTTCCAACTATCACAGTTTTACCTCTTTTAGGAATGAATCGAAAGCATTTGTTAATTTGACAATATCTTCGGAAGTGTGCGCAGTGGATACAAACCAACTCTCCATCGCCGAAGGTGCCAGATATATGCCCTTGTTAAGCATATAATCGAATAACTTTCCAAAAACAGTACGATCTGCATTCAAAGCTTCAGTGCCGTTATTTACTGAACTGTTACCGAAATAAATCATCAACATAGAACCGATACCGTTGACGCATCCGTTTATTTTGTTATCAACTAAAATATCAGAAAGAGATTTTTTAAGCTCTTCAGAACGATTATTGAGATCATTATAACGTTCTGATACGTATTCGATTTGAGCTTTTCCTGCAGCTGCTGAAACAGGGTTACCTGCATATGTGCCAGCTGCATAAATTTTACCTGATGGAGCGATCATATCCATTATCTCACGCTTTCCCATGAACGCTGAACCTGAGAATCCTCCGCCCATAATCTTAGCGCATGTCGTCATATCAGGAATTACGTTGTAAAGTTTTTGCGCACCGCCTTCAGATAACCTGAATCCTGTTATGACTTCATCGAATATCAAAACAGTATCAGTTTCTTTGGTTATCTTGCGTACTTCTTCGAGATAACCTTTGTTCGGAGTTACTACACCGATGTTACCCATTACAGGTTCCATAATGACACATGCTGGCTTCTCAGCATCTATTACTTCGACTAGTGATTCAATATCGTTGTATTCTGCAACGAATGTATTTTTTACTACTTCCTTTGGAATTCCTTCGGAACCTGGACGGCTTTTGTATCCTTCGTCTCGATCGGCCAAAACGGAATCGTGAGCTCCATGGTAGCCTCCGTTCATTTTTACTATCCCGTCTCTTTTTGTAAATCCACGAGCTGCACGTATTGCGTGCATTGTAGCTTCAGCACCAGAACACGCTAAACGTACCATTTCTGCAGAGGGTACTTTTTTAGAAATAAGCTCTAACAGTTCAAGCTCAATCTCTGATGGCGCTCCATAAAGCGTACCTTTGTACATCTGCTCTTTTACTGCATTTAGAACATAATCACAAGCATGTCCGGCAATCATTGGACCGTAAGACATACAATAATCGACGTACTCGTTTCCATCAACATCTCTAATCTTACTGCCTTTTGCACTTTCAATAAATAATGGATTAGGTTTGAAAGCTCTAACGGGACTAGATACTCCTCCAGGAGATATTTTCATTGCTCGGTCGTATAATTTAGAAGAACGTGTCATAACATCAATTTCCTTGCAGCTTTTTCTGCGTAATATGTAATAATAATATCTGCGCCGGCGCGTTTGATTCCTAACAAAGATTCCATCATGACTCGATCTTCATCAATCCATCCGTTACGGGAAGCAGCTTTAATCATAGCGTATTCACCCGAGACTTGATAGGCTGCTAACGGCAAATCAAACATATTAGCAGCATCGCGGATTATATCAAGATAAGGACCAGCAGGTTTTACCATTATCATATCTGCACCTTCTTCAACATCCATCTGAATCTCTCTGATGGCTTCTTTGCGGTTGTTACAGGGCATCTGATAGCCTGCACGGTCTCCTGAACTAGGAGAAGAACATGCGACGTCTCTGAATGGTCCGTAGTACGCACTGAAGAACTTGGCACTGTATGCCATTATTGGAATTTCTTTAAAATTAGCATCATCTAACGCTATTCGAATAGCTGATATCTGGCCATCCATCATTCCACTAGGAGCGATTATGTCTGCACCAGCTGAAGCTTGTGATACTGCAGTCTTAGCGTAAAGTTCCAGAGTCTCATCATTCTTTACCCAACCTTTACTGTCAAGAACACCACAGTGTCCATGATCAGTATATTCACATAAGCATAAATCAGAAATAACGAGAACATCTGAATTTTCTTTTAATCCAGAAATAGCTTTTTGAACTACGCCATGTTTGGCGTAAGCTTCAGTGCCAGTATGATCTTTCTTTTCAGGTATGCCAAACACTAGAACCGAGTTAACGCCTGAATCCTGTATTCCATTGGCTATACTATCGTAACCACTTAACGGGAACGTTCTGACACCTGGCATTGAGTCAGTGGTTTTTTCTTTGTTGATATTTTCATCAAAGAATATTGGTAGAACGAACTCGTCTGGATGCAACCTCGTTTCCGTTGTTAGATCCCTTAATCTCTTGTTCTTCCTCAACCTTCTCATGCGTACATTTGGATACATTTTCATTAACTCCGAACAACTCGGCTACATTATCGCAGATATCACTGCGACCGTTTCTTGACGCCACTCTAAGGTTACGATAAACCTCGGCAGTTATTTTATTTATTATTGCTCTGGACATGTCGTCCATAACTTTATTTGAATCTGTAGATCGAGATTTGGATATAGCGGTATCTAGCTCTACATCACGTATGTCAGATAATTTCAAACTTATCTTACGTATTATTTCGTCAGCGTGACGTTCTTTTCGCTCACCATCAATCTTTTCTAGCTCTTCTTTTAAGATCTTCTCTGCTTCGTGAATCTCATTCCTACGTTTGTTAGCGTTCTCCATGGCTATACGCTCAAGAGAATCCATTGTATCAAGCTCAACATTTGGAACTTCTATAACGTCCTCAGAAACGTTCCTTGGTAAGGAAACATCAATGATCAAAAGCTTCTTTTCTGGACGTCTTTCCATTATTTCTTTTACGTGCTCCAATCTTATCACAGGATGAGGTGCAGAGGTTGCAACCAGTACAAGGTCACTATACTCCATAGCGTCAATCCTACGACTCATTGGTATCGCCGTTCCACCTAAAGCGGCAGCTAGTTCTTTTGCACGCTGAAAAGTTCTATTTGAAACAAAGACTGTATTTGGATTCTTACCTACCAAATTTTTAGCTATTACTGCAGCTGTGTCACCAGCTCCAAGTATTGTGATATTTTTGCCATCCAATGTGCCAAGTTTCTGTGTTGCTAATTCCACAGCAGCAGAACCTACAGATACGGCACCTTTATTCAATGCCGTCTCAGATCGAACACGTTTTCCTACGGTGAGTGCACGATTGAACAAGTGAGACATCATTCTCCCTACGTGACCTTCGCTTCGTGCTTTAGAATATGAGACTTTGACCTGATGTTGTATCTCGTTCTCTCCTACCATAAGTGAATTTAGTCCACATACGACTCTGAAAAGATGACCGATACTATCTGAATTCTCAAGTACGTATGTTATGTCTCTCGCATCATAGGGAAAAATATCTTTTATTATGCTTTCAAATGCTTTACGGACTTCTTTATTGTCGCCAGTTGCAACGTA
>DATESF010000093.1:0-8199 GCA_035271005.1 Candidatus Methanomethylophilaceae archaeon
GGGAGCATAGGCTAACCTGGCAGACTGGCGGGCTCCAGTTATCGAGTGTGATTTAATTGAGTTTGCTGAAGTTATGATGAATAACTGGAGCGATGACTCAATAATTTCACGGGGGGTCGCTCCCCTCGTGGTGGAAACCCGTTGATGGGGGTTCAAATCCCTCTGCTCCCACCTTGCGTATTATAGATGCAAATCTGCCCCTAACGGGGGCTTAACAACTTCCTCACCCTTTTTTCTTACAATAATTCCTAAAATTATATAACTAATTTAATTTTTATTCTCGCTCAACCGTCTATTTAGAAACCGTAGGCTAGTTCAATCTAAAATCTAAATAAAATATTTCTAATATCAGTTTTTAAAACTGTGTATCGGAGCCGGAATCCTTCCGCCTCGGTTAACGAAACCTGCACAACTAAATTTACTAACTGGCATTATTGGCGCAGATCCTAGAAGACCTCCGAATTCTGCATAGTCTCCTAGATCTTTACCTATGACAGGTATGAGTCTACAAGCAGTAGTTTTCTGGTTGATCATTCCTATGGCCATCTCGTCTGCTATTATACCTGAGATGGTTTCAGCGGAAGTGTTTCCTGGTATCGCTACCATATCTAACCCTACTGAACATACGCAGGTCATAGCTTCTAGCTTTTCAATGCATAAAGAGCCGCATTCTACTGCACGTACCATGGAACTGTCCTCTGACACGGGTATGAACGCTCCGCTTAGCCCACCGACGTAGGATGAGGCCATAACGCCTCCTTTCTTCACCTGGTCGTTAAGAATCGCAAGTGCAGCTGTTGTTCCTGGTGCTCCGGTTCTTTCAATACCCATTTCTTCAAGAATATCTGCTATAGAATCTCCAATTGCTGGAGTAGGTGCTAGAGAGAGATCTACGATGCCGAATGGAATCCCCAGTCTCGCGGAAGCTTCCTTGGCTACCAACTGTCCTGCTCGTGTGACTTTGAATGCTGTGCGTTTGATAGTTTCGCAAAGAACTTCGAAGTTTTCTCCTCTTACTTTGGATACTGCAGTCTTGATAACGCCTGGTCCTGAAACGCCGACGTTTATTACGGTCTCTGGTTCGGTAACTCCATGGAACGCCCCTGCCATAAACGGATTGTCGTCTGGAGGGTTGCAGAACACCACGAACTTCGCGCAACCTATCGAGTCTTTGTCTTTTGTAAGCTCTGCTGTTTCGAGTATGATGTCTCCCATCATACGAACGGCATCCATGTTGATGCCAGCCTTAGTTGAAGCTACAGATACTGAACTGCATACTCTTTCTGTCATCGACAGTGCTTTTGGTATTGATTTTATCAATAGTACGTCCGCGTCTGTCATTCCTTTTTGAACAAGTGCGGAGTAACCGCCTATGAAGTTTATTCCAACGTCTTCGGCTGCACTGTCTAGAGCTTGAGCAATCTTTACGAAGTCATCTGGGGTTTTACATGCGCAGGCACCTACGATAGATATCGGTGTGACAGAAACGCGCTTGTTAGTTATCGGTATGCCGTATTCAAGGCCGATGTCGTCCCCTATGGAAACAAGGTCTCTAGCCTTCTCAATTATTTTATTATAAATTTTATCGCAGAGTATCTCCAGGTTCGGATCGCAACAGCTCATAAGACTGATACCCATCGTTATAGTCCTAACATCAAGGTTTTCTTCTTTGACCATTGAGTTAGTCTCAAAGACCTCTTCAAAATCGACCATGAAATCAGATCCTGTGCATCATATTGAAGATGTCTTCGTGCTGTGCTTGAACGATACAGCCGACGCCTTCTCCGACCTTCTTTAGGTCTTCGGAGAGTTCACTGAAAGTTTTACTGTACTTGTCCGTATCTACGATCATCATCATATTGATGTACTCGCCAACGGTCGTTTGTTTAATATCTAGAATGTTGATCTCATTGTCCGCGAAGTAATTACAAACTGCGGCGATTATACCAACGTGGTCTTTTCCGACCAGTGTGACTATGGTTTTACTCATTTTATAGCCTTCCTTTCATTCATCATTATTGCGTATTCCAGCGAATCTACCAAAGCTATCAGTGATGCCTCGATGACGTTCTGAGATACACCGACAGTTGTCCAACTGTCGATACCGTCTGTAGACCGTATAAGTACACGGACCATGGCCGCTGTTGCAGCCTTCTCATCCAGTACACGGACCTTATAATCTGATAAGCGGATGTTATTAAGCACTGGGAAGAACTTGGAAAGCGCTTTTCTAAGTGCGTTATCCATAGCGTTCACAGGCCCATTACCGTCCGATGCAGTATGTTCTATTTGTCCGTCTCTGTTCCTTACTTTTATACTAGCTTCCGATACGAGTTTGTTGTCTTCGATCTCGTCTAGGAATAACCTGAATCCAGCTATTGTAAAGTATGGTTCAAACTCGCCTCTTAATCTTTTTACGAGTAATTCAAAACTTGCATTTGCTCCTTCGAACTGATATCCTCGTGATTCTAGATCCTTTACGGCTTCAGTGATATGTCCACTATCTATGTCGTCCGTATCTATTCCAAGCTCTTTTAATTTCTCAATTATACTAGCTCTTCCGGAAAGATCAGATATCAACACTCTACGTTTATTTCCAACAGTTGCGGGGTCCACGTGTTCGTACGTTCTCGTATCCTTCATCATAGCAGATACGTGAGTTCCGCCTTTGTGTGCGAACGCTTTTTCCCCTACGTAGGGTAACGAAGGTGAAGGTGCGACGTTGGCAACTTCTCCTACGAATTTTGAGAGTGCAGTAAGTCTCGTTAAATCCTTAACGTTAGTCTTCTCTTTCATTTTGAGTATAAGATTTGGAATAATAGAACATAAATTGGCATTACCTGTTCTTTCGCCTATGCCGTTTATGCAACCTTGGACCATTCTCGCTCCTGCTTTCACGGCAGCCAGAGAATTAGCTACAGCCAGATCGGTATCATTGTGACAATGTACTCCTATCTGTACGTCAAACTTTTTACGTACTGTTTCAACAGCATCCCTTACATCATCGGGAAGAGCTCCGCCGTTTGTCTCGCATAGTACTAACCATTCTACTCCACCTTCCACGGCTGCACCAAGTGCATCCAATGCGTATTCTGGATTAGACGCATATCCGTCAAAAAAGTGTTCTGCGTCGAACATTACACGCATCCCTGAATTTTTTAGGAACTCGACACTTTCTCTTATCATAGCGAGATTTTCTTCTTTGGTGACGTTTAAAACATTCATTACCTGAAAATCCCAAGTCTTGCCGAATATGCAACACCACTCTACACCAGAGTTTACTAGCGCCACTAGATTCGCATCATCCTTAGCCTTAATATCACGTCTACGTGTACTTCCAAAGGCAGATATCTTAGTGTTTTTTAAATTTAATTTTTTAGCTGCGGCGAAGAACTCGTCCGTCATAGGATTTGAACCCGGCCATCCGCATTCTACGAAGTCTATGCCGAATTCGTCCAACGCCAATAATATGTCTATACGGTCTTGTAACGAAAACGATATTCCCTCGCTCTGCGCTCCGTCCCGTAGTGTAGAATCGTAGATGATGACAGTCATGTTCACTCCTTTCTATCGTCCATTACTGATATTAAATCGCTGAGTATTGCCGAAGCAGTCTCTAAACGTCCAGCTCCGCGCCCTGTTATGGTTATAGGTCCGGCTAGATCGCTTTGAATCTGTGCTGCGTTCAAGGTTCCAGTAACTGCAAGGGGATGTCCTTTCGGAATCAGTCTAGGAGCGACCTCTAGTTTGGTATCTCCTACTTCACCTATCAAACGTATAACCATATCACGAGATTTAGCTAAGGCTATAGCCTCTTCTGATATTCCGGTGATTCCAGTTATTGAAACATCTGACAATGTAACATTACGATTGAATACAGAATTTGCAAGTATTACGACTTTACACGCACTGTCATAACCCTCAACATCTCCTGATGGGTCCGTTTCTGCATATCCTAGCTGTTGAGCCTCCTTCAGAGCTTGTCCAAAGGGTTGACCGTTGTCCATCTTGCTTAGGATGAAGTTACATGTACCGTTGAGTATTCCTCGGATGGAATGTATCTTTTCGCCAACCAGGTTATCGTGACATAGGTTGACTATTGGCATAGCTCCAGCGACGGTACCTTCGAATTTTAATTTACACTTGTTCTCTTTTGCAAGATTTATTAGTTCGCCGAACTTGATTGCAAGAGGTCCTTTGTTTGTCGTGATAACGTCCTTTCCATTCTCCAGGGCGTGAACAATATTCTTTAGGCCTTGTCCTCCTGTTTCGTAATCCGTTGGACTAACTTCTATGAGTATGTCGTAATCCACGGAATCCAAAATCTTTAGAGCATCCGTATACGTGTCTAATCCTACTTTCCTGGTTTCCGTTTTACGGGATACTAGGTCTATAGGCGAAAGTCCTTCAGTATCGGTAACGTATGTTTTTGAGTCCATAACACCAACGATTTTTACATTCTCGCCATATCGTTTCTTAAAGAAATCTTCTCTTGAATCGATAACTTCAGCTATTCCTTGACCTACGGTTCCGAACCCTGCTATAAATATACGCATTTTACAGCCCCCTAACATATGTTATGGTACTTTCTTTACATGCGGACCTTATGAATTTGTCCAGCTTGTCTACGTCTTCTTCGTTGCGCATTTTAACAGAGATCATCGCCGTTCGTTTTTTATCGTGATTCTTGGAGGAATATTGTATGTCCATTGAAGCAACATCCATCATCTTTGAGGCTTCGTCCATTAAGTTTTCGATATACGAAGCTGTTAGATCGCCTATCAGTAGATATTCCAGAGGATACGTCTTGTAAACTGAGCCTATGCTCGATATTATAACATCTCTGGCTTTCCAGATGCCTTCGAGCTTCTTGAGCTGCGCTGCATCTTCCACTTCAAAAGTGACGTTTAGTGAGATCCTGTGGTTCACGATCTGCTCTCTATCGTGGACAACTCCCATTATATTCCCGTCTACCATTGATATAGGTTCGAGGGAACCTACGAGCTGACCTGGTAGATCCTTTACGTACAGTTCTGCATTCACTATCATTTTTACCCTGCTGGATATCTGCGCTGTATTAATTATATTATCGTTTCTACTAAATTGTATATTTTAGCTAAAATCTCGACTAAATATAAGATTCCATCAACAATACTATTCAATTTTATCAAATTAAAGGAACCAAGTAGATTGTTATTATTTTCTATTCTACGCTAATCCAGTCAATTTATTAAATGGATTAAACATCAACGTTTAGTACCAATTGTAAATATTTTCACTGATTATTTAGAAATCTTCAAAAAACAATTAAGTGGTAAAATGGCGCCGAGAGGGAGATTTGAACTCCCGAGGCGAAACGCCACGAACTTTCCAGGCTCGCGCCTTACCGGGCTGGGCTATCTCGGCTATTGACTGAACATTTTGTCCTCGCATTAATATCTTTCTAACATCCTGACATTATTACAGCCGATATATGCTCGAGTGTCAAAAATATGGCATCATTTTTCGTGTTATTATGTCAATAACTACAATAATTTTATTTTGTACATATTGCAAACATGCTGTTTCATCAAATAAGATGCATACGTTTAATCACATTAGAAAATAATAGTAGATCAATACACACTCTAATTTATGAACTGGCATCAACGACGACATAATAAAATTCTGTAACCAACATGTTTAATATCTTTGCAAGTGTTTGTTTGATATGCAGTATTCCCAGTTGCCTCTGGCCATTAAGGCGGGCTTTGACAACCAGAAATATTTAGAGCTACAGTCAGGCAGCATAAGGGAACGCATTTCTAAGTTCGGCGGAAAATTGTATTTGGAGTTTGGCGGAAAGATATTTGATGACTTTCATGCGTCCCGTGTTCTTCCTGGTTTTCTTCCTGATAGTAAGATCAACATGCTTGCATCCATGAAGGACGAAGCCGAAATAATAATTGCTATAAGTGCTTGTGATATTGATAAAAACAAGCTTAGGAACGATATAGGTATAACTTACGATTTGGAAGTTCTTCGTCTAATAGATCTTTTTCATGATTTTGGTCTATTCGTTGGTAGTGTAATCGTTACTCATTATAGTGGACAAAAATCTGCAGATTCATTTTGTTCAAGACTAGAGGCACTTGACGTACGTGTTTATCGCCACTATCTCATTGATAATTATCCTTCGGATGTCGATTTTATAGTTAGTGAAGAGGGATATGGAAAGAATGAATACGTAGAAACGTCAAGATCATTAGTAGTCGTCACCGCACCCGGGCCGGGTAGCGGTAAGATGGCAGTATGCCTTTCTCAGCTTTATCACGATAGCAAAAGAGGAGTACAATCAGGTTACGCTAAATTCGAAACATTTCCGATATGGAATATGCCGCTTAAACATCCTGTTAATCTTGCATATGAGGCGGCAACTGCGGATCTTAATGATTTGAATATGATCGATCCGTTTCATCTGGAAGTTTATGGAAAGACTGCTGTGAGCTACAACCGCGATATAGAGATATTTCCAGTTCTCAATTCAATATTCGAAGGGATATGCGGAGGGTCTCCATACAAATCGCCTACTGATATGGGTGTGAATATGGCTGGCTACTGTATAACAAATAAAGATATTGTTATAGAAGCTGCCAAAGACGAGATTATTCGTCGTTATTATTGGACCTTATGTGACCATAAGCGTGGAGCAGCATCTGACGGCTGTGTAAGGAAAATCGAACTTCTTATGAAACAGGCTGGCATAGGAATGGAAGACCGTAAAGTGGCTGCTGCCGTATACGAACATCCTCATGTGGATGAAATGCCTGTAGCCGCTATATCGTTACCTGACGGGTCGATTATAACTGGAAAAACTTCATCGCTTTTAGCGGCAACATCTGCGATGATGCTCAACGCACTAAAGAAGTTAGCTGGAATAGCGGATCCGATGCATCTCATATCGCCTTCGGTCATAGAACCTGTTCAGGCATTGAAGACAAAGTATCTTGGTGACAAAGGCGCAAGTCTCCACGCATCAGAGATGCTGATAGCATTATCAGTCTGCGGTACTACGAATCCAATGGCTACTGCAGTTTTAGATCGTCTTCCTGATTTGAGAGGATGTGAGGCTCATTCTTCTGTTATCTTACCAGACGACGATGAAAGACTTTTGAGAAAACTTGGGATAAACGTGACCTGTGATCCAAAATATGGTACGGATAGGTTGTTTCAAGGCCGATAATAGAACAATTCTTTAATCCTGATAGCCTATTAGCAATACATGGTGGGACGAATCCCGAAAATAACAATCGATGACGTACGGTACATAAGGACGTTCATTAAGGAAAGTATCGAGAGCACTAAGAGTTCTGGCATGGTGATTGGATTAAGCGGAGGCATCGATTCTGCAGTCGTTACTAAACTTGCTGCGGATTCTATGGACTCATCTAAGATTCTTAACGTTTTTATGCCTTCACGGGTGACGCCTGCGGCAGATTACAAGACCACTTTGGAACTAAGCCAGAAATGGGGTACTGAATATAAAATCGTAGATATTCAACCTGCAGTCGACGCATTAACATCTGTTCTTTTATCTGACGTAGAAGCACCTTTAGAACGTGGGAACATAGCAGCAAGATGCAGAATGATCGTTCTTTACAATCTTGCTAAAAAAAGAAACTACGTGGTAGCAGGTACATCCAATCAAAGCGAGATCATGACAGGATATTTCACAAAGTTCGGTGACGGTGCTTGTGACCTCACGCCTCTTGCGAATACGTATAAGACTGAAGTTAAACAGATAGCTGCAATGATTGGTATTCCTCAGGACATTATTGATAAACCGCCTTCTGCAGGATTCTGGGAAGGACAGACAGACGAATCGGAGATGGGAATATCTTACGATAATCTGGACGCTATATTGTACAATATGGAGATGGACTTCGATGACGAGGAGATTGCAAAAGATATAGGGCTGTCTTTAGAAGAGGTAAAGAAAATACGTGTGCTTGTGGAGTCAATGGAGCATAAACGTAGGCTTCCCCTCCGTCCAGACCCGATATATGACTATTGAGCGATAGTTATTCGCACAAATTATATTAACGTGATAGTAATCAAGGCACTATCTGCTCCCGTAGTGTAGTGGCCAATCATGAAGCCCTCTCGAGGCTTCGACTCGGGTTCAAATCCCGGCGGGAGCACCATTTCAAATTCAGGCCG
>DATESF010000094.1:0-5408 GCA_035271005.1 Candidatus Methanomethylophilaceae archaeon
ACAATCGCTATTGATGCAGTGGGCTTCTCCAGTCCAATCGCGTTTCCAAGCTCGGCCTTACTAGGCACGTACACATATGCGACACCTCTCTCTTCACAGAGAGCAGGAATGTGAGCTAGGATCTCCGGCGGGTCTACGTCAACGGCCATAATGACCATCGCGGCATCTCCACGTTCAACAGCTTTTGTAACTTCGTTCGTTCCTTTCTTGATCTTGCCGCCGTCCCTTGCAATCTCTGCAAGCTGGTAAGCTTTATCAGAAAGCTCTTTCGGTGTCTCAAATTTAACAAATACAGACATTTTAATTACCTCTTTCCGGTCAATGACCTTCATCAATCATCGGCTCTTGAGAGCATACTTGCTATCGGTTGCTTGTATAAATTGATTATTGTATTCATTGCTCATGATTGGAGTGCGCAGCTATCCCAATAAGCTTAGGATGAATGTTGAATTCCTTTTCAACATCGTAAGTAGGATACTTTCCTAAGAACCATCTTACATAAAGAGCAACTAGAATTCCACCTAGTAGATTGGACATCATATCCCTCATAGTATCGAATGGACTGTATTGCATACTTGTTCCGGTTAGAACGTCTACGATCAGTTCGAAAACCTCCCAGTATACACTGAGGGCCATCATTATCAATACGATAAATATTGAAATTCCGTTCCTGCCGAAAAAGATTTTGTCGTCAGAACGATCTACTACCAGAAGAGCGTAAAATACGCACAGACCAGCAACAACAGAAGATGTGGTGTGCGTTACAGAATCATACCACGCGAGATTATCATATTGTAACAATAAGACTCCATATCCGTGTAAGAAAATTGCAAGCTCTATCATAATGACAAGCAACAATGGCAGAGTCATGATATTTTTACGACGGAACAACAAGGGAACGAGACAGAAGAGTGCCGTAAATATTCCTGTAAAAATCTGATAGCCCATGCGTTCATCATTAAAGTAAGAGCCAACAGTCATTGCCGTAAGTATAAGAAATGCCGTTATGCATACAATATCAGACAGAATACCTTTATGTTGTTTATTCATTTACAACACCCTCCACCATCATTTCTGATTTGTCGGTCTTCTTAGTCCATTGCCTTAATGCCAGAGAGGCTAAGATGGAAATAGGTATAGCCACAGAAGGAGGCGTCATAAGTTGGGCGTTCATCCATATTCTTTCCGACGAGGTCGATCCTATGAAATCGTAATTGAAAACTTGATATCCCTGATAGTACAGCGACGTGAACTGAAGGAATAGATATAACCCTGAAACAAAAACCGCAAATAAAAGCGAAAAAAGTAAGATCCAACGTTTGGATAATGTGATGTCAGTAAATCTGTCAATTATAAGTGCCAGCATATAACCGTAAACTACGCATATCCAAGTCTGTAAGATTAAAGATGCTATCCATAGAACGTTAGTCCATTCGTAGAACATCAAAATCCCTAAAACACATTGCACAGCTAAAGGAACTATACTTATCGAGATAAGAAATCTATTATATTGGAATCCGGCGCCCTTCTTTTTTGAATATGTGAGAAGTGCCAGACCGAATAAAGATACACATAGCCACATCCAGTCTTGGTTAAATATGGATAACGCTGCAACAATAATTGCAAGTGTGGCCGATAGCTTATCTAGAATAGACATTAAGATGTGATTAGAACTTACTATAATAATAGTTTGGAAATTTACTCTTAAGCTTAGAATCTTTCTCCGTATACTGTGAAATATCCACCGAAGTGGACATAAACAGAGATATTTTCTTTGTTACGATATGAATAAGATATAGAATCTTTCATTGTGTTCTTAACGACGCCTGAGTCCTGACCTATTAGCTCAGTTTTGTATGTTATTCCAGACGATATTATCTGAGCAAGATCCATCGAGTTCTCACTGCTTTGCCCTCCGCCAAGAACAACCATAGTTCCATTACGGACCTCCATTACGGTGATAGCACTAAAACCACTATCCGAAACATAAGAAATGGGTTTACCTATATCGGAGCGGAGACCGTGCATAACGTCACTGTTCCTAAAACATAGTTGAGTGCATAAATCGTGAGAACGAGTGACATTACCATCTGAAACCGTACAAAAACTTTCCTCAGGCAACCCTAAAAGTGAAAGATAATTAGGATCGTAACCTTCATTAGGCAGATATCCAAACCAATAGACTGAACCTTCTGCATCTAGCCATTCTAACAACGGATCATTTGGACCTCCAGAATAAATCTCTTCCGGAATAGAACCTTGTGGCAGGAGAATAGCGCGACCGACCGGAGCTTCTGCAAGCATTGCATCAAGCAGATTTTCTGAATCCACTATCTTTACATTGTTAAATCCTCTGACTTTTAATTGTGCCTTTACTCTCTCGGAATAATCGCTACCGTCAGAACATATTATCAGACTTTCAGTCGGAGTAAGGCCAAAATTATCCATAATTAAAATGTTATACTCGATTGGATTTGAAACATCGAATGAATATTCCACATTATCGTCATTGATGATAACTTCCGAATCGTAACTATATGGATTGAGGAAATAGATACTGATCCCTCCGATAGCAACTATAGCAATCATTACTAACGCCATCGTGAGAATGAGATTATCTCTTTTCATCCATGAACCTCCTTTGCTACTTTTTCTAATCTATAGTTGTAAATATAAACGATGAACACCGAATATATCGCTATTGTTTCAGCTGCCCCCAGTACTAAACTGATTAGACTATGTCTTGTGACTCCCGGAATTATGTGAACGTCCAGCCACGCTATACCATTCAATATCGTATCTGCAGATACCAACCCATGATATATCGAGTCCTGGAATAACATAGAATAATTATGCATTCCTATAGCATATAATGCCGCAATTATCGATATTAGAACGAGTGGAATCATGTAACGTCTACGTGCTGGCGTTTCAGCTGTTACCACGATATAAATCAAGAACGGCAACATCACCATCAAATATGTTGGAGCTGGAGTCCACAAGAATATGACTGTGGAACTCAACAACAACATCAACATAAAATTATCTCGGAAGGCCTTATCATCCATTTTGTATGTCTTCCAGGCAATAAGGATTAGAATTGCAAAGATTAATGGTTGTAATATTAAAACTATGAAGTAACCGTCGGATGCTATTAGTCCCCAAAGAGATTCTGCTGTACTATCTATTGATGTGACACGGTTAGATACGAAACCGAAGGCCTCAGATATCGTCCCCTCTAAGAATTGAGGAAGAAGGATTAACAAAGTTGCCACAACGAATCCAGTAATAGCCCATATAACTGCCTTTATTTTGGAATCACGATCTTTGTTTGTTTTAATTATATAAATAAATAATATGAAAATTAGATATGCAGGGAAATATTTTGTGAACGCAGATAGGCTGAACATTACCCCTGCCAAGAAGTAACGTCTGTCCATCATCATCAGTAACGTCAATAACATGAAAAATATCGAGATGTTATCAAACATCCCGTGAACTGCTGTGGTGTATATTACGATGGGACACAGGAACCATAAACCAAAGGCCAATGTAGCTTTCTTCTCATCGTATCCAAATTTTCTTACGATAACGTAGATTAGATAACCGCAAAGAATATCAAAAATTGTTATTACTATTTTTATGAATATGCTAAATCCCGGCGATATAACCATCGTTCCATAATATTCCCAATCCGCCGTAATAGACGGGATAAGAGAATCAGCCATAGTTCCATACGAAAACATATCGAACAAAAAGTTCGCTATCATGCCGAGGAAGCCGAGTATATATCCCCATACTGGAGTGTAATAATAACCTCGAAGTTCGTAAAGACCACTGCCAGACTGTGCGTGCTGAATCGTAGTCGCCCAAAAAGGAATATCATAATTATGTGTTGCTAATGGGATTAGCACTATACGAATTAGAAGTCCTATTAATAATATAATTACAAGTGGTTTTTTAAAGAATGTATAGAGACTCAGCGTAAGAGACTTCGGCTCAGCATACTCCCCCATGCTTAGTCGATAATATCTACGCGTATATCAGCGTTAAGGCTATATTATCCAGAATAACATTATGATTAATCTGAACGATAAATAAATAAAAACGGCATAATTCAATTGATTTGTAATCGTAGAAAATCATTTCTCTGTTTAACGACCAATAGATTAAATGTACCACTTCATTTAAGAAATGAACAATATACGTAAGATGTGGAGAGGAATGTATGCGTATAGCGATGATGTGTGATAGCTACTACCCTACAAGAGATGGTGTAGTTACGTCAATAACGACGATACGCAAGTCTCTTGAAGAGCTGGGTCATGAAGTTTGGATCGTGGCTCCAGACCCGGGAGAGGATAAAAGAATTGATGATTCTAATGTTCTTTGGTTGAAATCAGTTCGTTTAAAAACTTACGATGGATATTATGTTCCTATACAACCTTCTGCTGATTTAGAGCGTATGAAATCCTTTAATTTTGATGTTTTACACGTTCACGGCATGGCCGTAATGGCTGTAAGAGGATTAGTGCTGGCCCATTATCTTAATGTGCCAGTAGTAATGACGTTCCATACTATGATCGATGATGTCGCATCTTATTATTCACCTATCAAACTTCCCGAAAAAACTCTAAAAAGTCTTATCTGGATCTATCTAAGAAATATAATGAAAAGAATGGATGCCGTTATTGTGCCTACAGATGCTATCGGAAAAGAAATACTGGGTCATTCCGTTAACATGCGATTATTACGTACTATACCTACCGGAATAGATACTAATATTTTCCATCCTGGACTTGATGGTAACGAGTTTAGTAAAAAATATGGACTTGAATATGGAAAAAAGATTATTCACGTAGGTCGCATGTCATTTGAGAAGGAAATCGACATGGCAATACGTGCTATGGAATCTGTAGACGCTACATTAATATTGGCTGGCTCAGGACCTCACAAAAAAGAACTGGAACAGTTGACCAAGAAGCTTAAACTAACAGATAAAGTAAAATTTTTGGGCTTTATTCCTGACGAAGATCTTCCTTATGCTTACGCTTGCGCAGATATGGCGATTTCGTGCTCCGCCTTCGAAACTCAGGGATTGTCTATTCTAGAAGCAATGGCTTCCAGATTGCCTTGCGCCTGCCGTAATGCCAGAGCATTCACAAGCATAATAAAGGACGAAGAAAACGGATTCTTTTTTTACGATCATGAAGAATGCATCAAAGCTATAGAGAAATGTCTTGCAGCCAGCGATTCCGTAAAAAAAGCTTCATACATTACAGCAATTTCCAATTCAGCAGAATTGTCTGCAAAGAAAACTATAGACCTTTACGAAGAAGTCATAGCAGCTAAGAAAAAAAGACTGGAGGCCAAGGATTGTTCAACATAAGTGAATGGATGTTAGAAGT
>DATESF010000095.1:0-15128 GCA_035271005.1 Candidatus Methanomethylophilaceae archaeon
GATCGTTACAATTACAAAGCAGAAGCGATACACGGAGACATGCCTCAGTCTAAGAGGGAAAAAGTTCTCAAAGAGTTCAAAGCTTTCAGAGAAGGCGAGGATGATGAGAAGCATTCCGTTAGGATTCTCGTAGCAACAGACGTTGCTGCCAGAGGCTTAGACGTAGAAGACATTACTTTTGTTATCAACTACGATACGCCTGAAGATATTGAAACGTATATTCACAGGATAGGTAGGACCGGACGCGCTGGTAAAGAAGGTATTGCTATATCTTTCGTTACTGCGGAAGAGGAACACCTTATTCACGAGTTCGAATTGCGTACGGAAATGACCATCGAAGAAATGGAAGTTCCAGACAACGAAGGCGACAGTAGAGATACTATTCGCAAAGTGGTAGATTTTGATCAATCTGCTGACGTTTTCGGAATGGTCAAGTTTGAAATAAACCTTGGAAAGAAGGACGGATTCGGAAAGGTAGGGTTATCGGAATTCCTTGTTCGTAATGCCAGGATAATGGAATATTCCATAGGCAATATGAAGATAGGCGCTGACTCGTCTATAGTAGAAGTTCACAAGGACTTTGGAAGAAAGATGACTATGGACCTTACTAAGATGAGGTTCGATGGGAAAAAGATCACCGTAGACGTAGCACAGTGATCTTCTTCCTTTTTTATTTTTTTAAACTCCAAGCACTATGAGGATGCCGCCGACCTGTATGGTCTCTACGGCCTTTCCTCCTAGTGTTAGGCGTGTTTCAAACTCAAAGTACTCTGAACCAAGTTCGTAGGTCTCATCGCCCTCTATGGTCACTTTACCGTTTTTCAATTGTTCTGCTATAACGGCAGGGTCCATTTTAGATATAGCGGCTACGATAGTCTTCGCTCCAGCTTTGAAAGCAGGTCCAAGTTTCGAGTGTATCGGCTTGACGCCTACTACCTCTTCGATAAGCTCAGCGGATTTGGCTATTATTATTTCTTCTGCTTTCGTAGTCTCGGAAATATCGCACCTGGCACTTTCTAAGATAGATGCTTTGGGACCAACGAGTTCCAAAGTCGAAATCTTAGCGTTCAAAGGTATCTTCTTCAAGGATTTCCATGAACGTATGGCTGCAACAACATCTTTTAGAACTTCGCCTGCATTTTCAGCTTCCTCGTCTAAAAGTACAGTCTCAGGCCATGTTGCCACGTGAATACTTTTCACGTTTTCAAACTGTTTGAAAATAGTCTGGTACAGTTCTTCTGTAACGTGCGGTAAAATCGGCGATATCATTTTCAACGATCCGTAGAACACAGTGTAAAGAGTGTACTTTACTGCGTCATCCTCGCGACCTTTAGTCATTTCCACATAATGGTCGGCGAACTCGTGCCAGATAAATGATTCAATAGATTTCAAAGCTTTATCAAATTGATATACTTCGAAGAAAGCGGTAACGTCTTTGACTGTTTTAGAATATCTAGAAAGAATCCATTTATCCGAAACTCTAAGGGAACCATACTCTTCTGTAGGTTTACTTGTAATAAAGCGGGAAACAAATTGACCAAGATTGAATATCTTGTTACAGAATTTACCTCCACGTACAACATCTGGCTCTCTGAATGCATGATCTATTCCTAGTGAGCATGTTGCTGCATAGTATCGAAGTGCATCTGCACCATAGTTTTCTAAGATAGGTACAGGGTCGATTACGTTTCCTACTGATGAGTGCATCGGCGTACCGTCTGGTGCCATGATGAAACCGTTAATCATCACGTCATTCCAGGGTATACCTTCTACTATTTGTTCGGAACGTAGCATTGTGTAGAATGCCCAGGTTCGTATAATGTCATGAGATTGAGATCTCAAAGACATAGGGAACATCTTTTTGTGCAACTCGTCGTCTCTATGCCAGAATGTATTATAAAGTGCAGATCCTGAAGAATCCATCCAAGTGTCGAACACGTCAGTAGAACCAATAAGTTTACCGCCACATTTAGGGCACTCGTTCATAGGAGGTTTATCTTCTGTAGGATCACAATACAGCATTTCTTTTGTGGCGCATATAGCATGATCGCATTCTTCGCACTCCCATATTGGTATTGGAGTAGCAAATATGCGTTGTCTGCTTATGACCCAGTCCCACTGTAACGAGTTAACCCAGTCCTTAAGACGTACTTTCATAAACTCAGGGTACCACTTTATTTCATCTGCTCTCTTTAGTATCTTTTCTCTGAAATCCAAAGTTTTTAGGAACCACTGTGGAACTTGAAGATATTCTATCGGCGTTTTGCATCTCCAGCATATAGATAGCTGTTGGAAGTTATCTATCTGTTTTTCTAAAAGACCCAGAGCTTCTAAATCTTTGATTGAGGCTGCACGGGCCTCTACAACGGACATACCTGCATATTTACCTGCAAGTTCAGTCATATTTCCTGTTTCGTCTATACCTTTTTCCATCGGAAGACGGTATTTCATGACCCATTCTAAGTCATCTTTATCGCCTATGGTACAAATCATTACGAAACCGGTTCCAAATTCAGGAACTACCTTTTCGTCAGATATGACTTTCACTTTTTTATTGAATAAAGGTGTTGAAAGTTCTTTTCCTACAAGGTGTTGTTTCGCCTTATCATCTGGATGAACTGCTACTACCTGGCACGTGCATAATAATTCAGGTCGCGTAGTCGCAATAAGAACTGAATCTTCAGTACCGACGATTCCAAATTTAATGAAATTCAAATCCGTAACGTTATCTTTGTAATCTACCTCTGCGTCAGCAAGTGCGGTCATACAACGAGGACACCAATTGACTGGATAGTTAGCTTTGTAAACCAGCTTACGGTCAAACAGTTCTACAAAAGAAAGTTGAGTTATTTTTCTATAATACTCGGCATCAGTCTGATAATAAATACTTGGATCCATACTTTCCCCAAGTCTTTCAAAATCTCTTTTCATTTCAGTGATAAACCCATTAGCATAGTCGCTGCAGAGCTTTCTGTACTCACTCCTTGGAAGATCGAGTTTTGTAATATTATGTTTCTTTTCCACTCTTACTTCGATAGGTGTACCGTTAACATCGAAACAAAGTGGAAAAAATACGTTAAAGCCCTTCATTCTTTTATATCGGGCTGCAAAATCAGATATGGAATATCCTGTGGCATGACCTAAATGCATTGAGCCAGAAGCGTACCTAGGAGGGGTGTCTATACTGAAGATCGGATCGTCGGATTGTGGATCGAAATGGTAGACCTTTTCGTCCTTCCACATCTTCTGCCACCGCTCTTCTATTGAAGATGAGTCATACTTGGACATGTTGAACCAGGTTCACTATTAAAGAAGACGATAAAAAGGTTTGTAAAGGGTTTATGAAATTATTTACTTTGGACGCTGACGGAACTTGACCTTAGTGTCTTTTAAGTTCATTACAGATTCAGTTACCTTCTTCATCAGATTCAAAGTGGTCTGCATGAGATCCCATCCAACTTCCTTGTAACTCATCACATTACCCTTGAGATACAATCTTGCGGTCATGCTGTACTTTGCTAAGCCGCCATCGTCGTTATATCTCGTCACGTGAATCATTAAACTTTCTGGGGTGTAGACTTTACTAATCTTACTGATCTGTTCTTCGATAATATCAAATAGAGCTTCTCTAAGATTTTTATCGTCGTCATGGAGACCGCTGATCTGTGTAAACATTAGTTCTCTTTCTCTACAAGCGGAAATAACCTCAATAATATCGTACTGGGTCATTATGCCTACGAGCTTATGTCCTTCTACAACAGGCAGAGTGGATATATCGTTTTTAACCATTAATTCTGCGGCATCCTTTACCGTAGCATCCCAGTTGATGACAATCGGTGAACTAACGTACAAAGATCTCAGGGTAACATCTGCCTTAAGGCGCTTTTTCATATCACCTATGGTCTTTGTGTCGTCCTTCCAGTTGTTATCTATGATTTCCTTCATACCTACTACGCCGACCACGTTATCGTTATGATCGACAACAGGTATGGTAAGAGTGTCCAATTCCGTCATGATGTCGTATGCATCAGTTAGCATCTCGTCTATTCCAACTCTTCTAGAAGGGCTGGTCATAAGTTCCCAGACTTTTATTTCTCCTAGGGCCTTTATCTTAGATGCTATATCGACTAAAGCATTCCTGGAAACGACTCCTATTACTTTCTTTCCAGACATTACAGGAAGTTGCCTGCAATTATTTCCTGTTATGGCCTCGGCTATAGCAGTGATTTTATCTGTCAAACTAAGTATTGGAACTCCCTTGATCAAGTTTTTAGCCTTAGTTTCCATGTTGACGTTTCTCTTCTTAAGAACCGATGAATAACTCACGACTCCCATGTATGTTCCGTTATCCATAACTGGAACTTCTTGGTAGTTGCTGTCCTTCATAACCAATAGAACGTCGGAAAGACGGTCTTCTGGGTCAACAGTTGGAAAATCGCTGTCCATTATGTCTTCGACGGAATTTGCGTCGATTTGAGACCTGAGCATAGAAAGTCTCCTTGGATCCTCTAGATCTTTTAGTACCATTAATTAATCCTCTGATATACATCAACTTCATGGGCTATATATCTTAGTCATAAGAGGCCAGCATGGTTGAAGATGTTTTAGAGCTCTGAGAATTCTTTACCTTTGATAAGCCTTTGAATTATTTCTGAAACCTTATCGATAGGAATACGTTTCTGATCTCCTGTATCTCTTTCACGTATAGTGACCGTATCTTTCTCTGGACCTTCGATAGACTCGTAATCCACGGTAATGCACCATGGAGTGCCAATCTCATCCATACGGGCGTATCTTTTCCCAATTGTGCCTGAACTATCGTAATAAGCTTCGGCATTAGGCGAATGTACCTTCCCATAGATTTCTTTGGCAAGAACGTCTAAGTTGTCCTTGTTCATAAGGGGAAAAATTCCTACTTTTATCGGGGCGACTTCAGGTTTAAGTCTAAGTACAGAATATTCTCTTTTTTTATCGTAGAAATATGAATGTTCTAATAAAGAATAAAATATTCTGTCAAGTCCGTGAGATGGTTCTATCACGTGAGGCACCACGTGTCTTCCTGTGACCTTTTCAGTGACTTGCTTAATTTCAAAGAATTCGTTTGTTAATTCGATTGTTTCGTTATCGACGATAAGTGTTATCTTACCATCTTTAACATCTTTCTCGGTTTTAGAATCTAATGCAGCCACAATATCTTTAGCTTTACCTTTGAAAACAGGTCCGAGTTTCTTGTGATTAGCTAAGACCTTCATAGAGGTAACTTCTTGTGGCTCATCGAACATTTCAAAATGTGATAGATCAGAACCTGAAAATTGTGAATGTCTCGAAAGATCCCAACATCCTCTATCAGCTATTCCAGTTATTTCTGTCCAACCATAAGAAAGTAGAACTTCGGCATCCCAACAGTCTGCTGCGTAATGCGCCATTTCATCCATCAAGTGCTGTCTGAAACGTAATTTAGATGGCTCTATCCCCATTCGTATCAAAAGCTGTTTTGTTGTACAAACAAAATAGGCTAGAACACGATTAGCAATGATGCCTTCTTCAACAGCCTGCTTAACTGTTTTTACGATTGTATCGCAACCCGTATTCGGTAAAAGTATGAGTTCCTCATTCTCTATTTCAGAGAATCTAGACCAATCTTTATTATTTGGATCTACGAACAGTTCAACTTCCATCATATTGAACTCGCGCATCCTTATCATTCCTTGACGAGGAGATATTTCGTTTCTATATCCTCTACCGGTTTGAATGACTCCCAAGGGAAGCTTTTCGCGATTATATCTGTAAAGATTTTCAAAATTAACGAAAATACCTTGGGCGGTTTCTGGTCTTAGATATCCCACTCTGGATGACCCAGGTCCGATGGTAGTTTTGAACATTAGATTAAAGTCTTCGACCTTTCCAAGTTCTCCTTCGCACTCAGGACATTTAATATTAAATTCTACAAAAGCATCCTCTAGCTCTTTTGGACTCATAACGTCAGGATTTTCACATAGATCTTTTACAAGATGATCGGCTCTAAAGGGAGACTGGCACTGTGTACAATTAGTCATGTAATCAGAAAATTCGTCTACATGCCCGGAGGCTTTGAACACCTCTTCGGGATTCACGGTTTCAGAGTCTATCTCCACAAACCCCTCTCGTCCTTTGTAGATGTCTCTCCAGACTCCTAGGATGTTATTCTTCATCGTACATCCTAGAGGTCCGTAATCGTACATCCCGGCTACACCGCCGTAAAGTTCGAAGGATGGCCAAATGAATCCTCTGCGTTTGCAGATGGACATCAGTTCGTTACTGTCTTCCTTACTCATTTCAATTACCAAATAAAGCCATTAAAATGTCGACGTCGTATATCATTCCGACTAATTCGTCTTTAGAACCTCTTACAGGTATCTGACCAAAGTCGTTAAGCTTCATGATTTTGGCTACTTCCGATATGGATGTTTTCTTGTAGACTGTGATTGGATCTCTTACCATAAAGTCGCTGACATCTTTGTTCTCGTTCAGATATCTGTCTGTAGCAGTGTAGAAAAGCGGCAGAACGTTTCTGTATCCGGCAAGTGAAGTATCCTCGATACCTAGAGCTTTCATAGCCTCTGGGTTCTCGGATTGATCGCTAAATAAGTCACGGTCAGTAAGAATGCCGACAAGTATTCCCTTTTCGTCAAGTACTGGTACTGCAGGAACATCGCTGATTCTCATAGCTGGTACAGTGTATGACAAAGGATCATGTTCCCATGCGGTAACACATGTAGTCTGAATCGCTTCTTCTGCTGTAATTTTACTTTTTAACGCTCTGACGTCATCTAAAAGATCAGTAGGCGTGATGATTCCAACAAGTTTTCCATCTTCTGTGACTGGTAGTCTGTGAAATCTTTCTCTAAAGAATATTTCTGCAGCTTCACTGATAGTAGTTTTGCTGTCTACGGATATAGGATCCTTTTTCATGATCAAAGAAAGTTGATCTTCTTCGAACTTTCTAAACAAATCCCTTCTAGAAACAACTCCTACAAGTTTTCCGTCTGATCCGCGTATGACAGGAAGTCCGGTAAGGTCGTTTCTGACCATAGTGTTGATCGCGTTGTTTCGAGTTCCTGGCACTTCAGCAACAATAGGTGCCAGTGTCATTATTTCAGATACAGTTTTCATTTCTTATCATCCTCAGGGGATCTAACCACCATGACGGGGCATTTGGAAGCTCTTACGACCTTTTCGGCCACACTTCCCATAAGTAGTTTTGATATTCCAGTTCTTCCTAGAGTACCTATTACGATAATGTCGTAATCTTTAGACATTTCTAATATGACCTTCACGGGAACGCCTTCCACAAGTTCGGTATTAACTTTTACGTCATATTCTTTACCGAGATTTTTTACATAGTCCAATGCGGAATTACCTTCACTTTCTAGCGTACGGTATACGTTCATAACTGCAGTGTCCATTGGGACGTTAGTGAATATAGTTTGATCCATGACATAGAGGGCGGTCACTTCACCACCGCTCAGTTTTGCAAGTTCCATGGCCTTCTTTGCGGCCGCTTTCGTATATTCGCTTCCGTCTGTCGGTACAAGAATCTTGTCAAAAAACATTTTGCATCTCCTCTTTAATCATATCGAATCCCGTATTGTTTCTTATTCCTAAACATGCAATTTGGTCTTTCGATCAAAATATCGATATTTAGGATTTCATACTGAGATGTAGCCCGATTCAGTTCTCTTCATTTAATAGCTTTCGTTCACTGATGGTCCAGAGCTTCAAAATTCTTATTGAGATACGTATAAAAATATACTATTCAGCTTAGAATGCTCTATACAGTCAGATTATCAAATTATTTTCGTTAATATAACGAAAATAATAAGTGCCAGTATTGTTAATTTAATACTGTTTTCATTTCTTATCTACAACCCATGACTTTACTACCATAACGCGGCATTCTGCAGCTCTTACAACCTTTTCGGCTACGCTTCCTACAAGTAGTCTAGTCATTCCAGTTTTTCCCAAGGAACCCATCACAATAAGGTCAAATTCTTTTGACCTATCGATTATGACATTTGCAGGAGTGCCGTCTATGATCTCCAATTTAACCTTTATATCGCGTTGTTCTCCCAGTTCTCTTACGGTAGCCAAAGCAGCTTGAGCCTCTTTTTCCATGGTTTGATGTATGCCAGTCATAGCAATATCTTTAGGAAGATTAGCGAACATTGACTTATCGACAACAAAAATTGCAGTGACTTCGCCTCCGCTCAGTTTTGCTAATTCGATAGCATCCTTCGTGGCTGCCTTTGCATATTCACTTCCATCAGTCGGTACAAGAATTTTATTGAAAACCATTTTTACATCTCCTTTTCGGTCATATTGAAGCGCAATATACGCTCCCGGCTCTCCACCATGCTGTTAGCATCCCCATCTTTCGACGGAAGTACTACAATATCTGCCTTTATGCCAGGACATATTGATATCGCTTTATCATCACTTAATAGTTTTCTTCCATTAAAGACCATAGTATTCCAAATTCCTTCGCCAGTGCCTCCTTGGGATTTAAGCAATGAAATGTACTCTTTAGCTTCGGCTCTAAGGTCGGGAGAACAGATCATCGCATTATCTGTTCCTAATATCGTTATGTTGCCGTATTCTTCCATTAGGGCTAAAGGTGGCGAAAGACCAAAAAATCTATTGGAACGAGGACAAACCACTATAGGAACGTCTTCGTCAACACATCTCAAAAGGTCTGAAGGCTGGGAAGATGCCATATGTACTAGAAAAGAAGGTGAAAGTGCCATTATGGAATCTATATCGTCTCT
The DNA here is from genome assembly GCA_035271005.1 of Candidatus Methanomethylophilaceae archaeon. Taxonomy (GTDB): domain Archaea; phylum Thermoplasmatota; class Thermoplasmata; order Methanomassiliicoccales; family Methanomethylophilaceae; genus VadinCA11. The sequence continues at coordinate 8,805 of DATESF010000095.1, forward strand.
TACGCCTTCACTAGCGTGTATTGCAAAAATCTTGCCGTTACGATGTGTTTGGTCGGATACAGCTTCAACGTATGCCGTATCGATATCGTCTATTCCCGATATTCCTATGCCGTCGGCATACCTCAGTATATCGTCGATTTCGTTGGAATCATATTCTTTAGAAACAGGACGACCTAAAATTAATGAGCTGGGCACTATTTCTCTAAGTAATCGGCTGCCTGCTACGCCGCCTTCTCTAAAGTCTATGAACGTCTCGATTCCGTTCTTTTGAGAAAGCTCAGAGTACCCTTTAATTTCCTTAGCAAGGATATCATTTGGCGTTTTTCTAAGAAATTGATGCTTTAGCCCATCAGGCCCAACAAGATCGTTTAAACTTACGTCCTTTGGAACCTTAAGTCCGCCGTCTGCACAATGTGTATGTCCGTTAATCATCGGAGGAATTATTATACCTCTGGCCGTTGGTTCTTTAGGGCATTTTCCTTCCGAAACCTCGGCTACTATTCCGTCTTCAAGACATACGTAACCTTCGATTGCTCCATCCTCAGTTATTACGGTCCCGGAGAAATAATGCATATGCATAATTGCTCCGACAATCTATTTTGTTGTTTCGTTACGTAAAGTACTAATATTAACTTTTTAATTACACTATTTGGTGTTCAAATGATAAAAATCATAGAAGACAAATGTACAGCTTGTGGCGCATGTGTAGACGTGTGTCCACAGGATGCTATTACGATAGACGAGGTCGCAATCATAGATCAAGACGCTTGTGTTGAATGTGGCGCTTGTATAGACGAGTGTCCTAACGACGCTATCGTAGAAGAGTGAAACCCTTTCCGGCAACAATGCCGGTTTTATCTTTTTTTAATTAAGCCCAATAAGGTTTTTTAGAGAATTTATAAGCCATTTGTACAGCGTTAGCAGCTTCTCCACAGGCGGTAATTATTTGCTTATATTTTCCAGGATAGTCTACAACGTCTCCACAAGCAAATATTCCCGGTCTGTTAGTGGACATATCGAGTCCTACTTTTACTAGACCATCTGATGTCAGATCTAAGTCCCATTTAGTTAAGATCCCCAGATCGACTTTAATTCCAATATTGATGACGGCAAGGTCCGTCGGTATGTCAAAAGTTCTTTCCCCTTGTTGAATAGTTACAGATTCTAATACGTCTTTTCCGTTGAATGATATTGTCTGAGCATCCATGACTTTCAGAATATTGCTCTTGTTCAACGATCTAACGTTCATTTCGTCAGCACGGAATTCTGATTTTCTATGTACTATAGTAGTATCAGTGACTGCGTCAGATATTAGAGCCATTTCAATAGCACTGTTTCCGCCGCCGAACATGGTAACCTTTTGGCCGACTAATTTTTCTTTTACTGGCAGTAGATACTCTACACCTTTGCCACAAAACTCTTCTTCTCCTGGTACGCCCATTGTTCTTGGATTGAACTCGCCCATACCTATGGAGATAATAACTGTAAGTGTATGATATTCGCCCTTGTCCGTTACGACGACTATATCTTCATCTCCGTCTTTGATTTCAAGGACTTTCTCATGTTCATTGATCTTACACTCTAAGTTCTCTGCTTGAGCGTATAAACGATCGGAAAGCTTTCTTGCTTGGACACTTTCGAACCCAGGAAAATTGTGAACTCCTTTCTCCGGATAGAGACTTACTAGCTGTCCACCAACTCGCCCTGACTCAATTATCAAGGTATTCATCATTTTAGATCTGGCATATATTCCAGCGGTAAGGCCTCCGGGACCAGCTCCAATGATGATAACATCGTATGTCATTCAAACGGGCAATAAGTTATCCATATAAAAAAATGACTGAATAACTGTTATAATATTTTTCGATAGTCGAAAATAAAATACGAAATTCGTTAATTATGTGTCAAAAGTTCTTGTATTAAGTTAAAGCCTCTGATATATTGCGTAATTAGTTAGTCATTCAGTTATGTTTAATATCAATAAAACAATTATAGGGCGTTGATAAAATGGAAGACTTGGAATTCTCGGACGTTCTACTGAACATGGTTTTGGATGAGATAGACGATTTAATAATAATCCACGATTCGTCTCACACTGTTGTGTGGATGAACAGGGCTGCGTTAAAAGTGTTCAATAAGACTGCAGACGAAGTTATCGGATTCAATTGTTACCGTCTTCTAGGGCGTACGACTTGCTGCCCTGACTGTAATGCTATTGTTGGACAGGCGCCTGTTCAGAGTAAAGAACCTCACGTTATACCCGGTACGGAAGAAGTTTACAATTGTACGTCGGTACCATATCACAAGGGCGGTAAGATCGAACTGGTAGTCCAGCATCTCAGACCAGTGGCAAAGCAATAAATACAGTTCTGTTGTTTAAGTGGCCATGATAGAAATGTCCGAGTACGCAGCAGTTATAATTTCTGCGGTTGTATTGATGGCAATCACTATGATTTACGACAAGACCGGTAAAAAAGAAAAGAAATGTAAGAAATAATAATTAAAAAAAATTCTTATAGAGACTTTTAGTCTTATCTTTTAGGTCACATAGAGGTTACCTTATTTTGATATACTTATGATACCATTTTTAATTGGTGTTAAACCATGGTAGCGATTCCAAACGAAATTCTAGACTTGATGAAAGATAAAGGGACGGTAAAGATACTTGTAACAGCTAACGCTGCGGGACAACCTCATGCTATAGTGTGCGGTAGTTTTGGTATTATCGGTGACGATGTCATCACAGTAGGCGAGATATTTATGAAGAGATCTTCCGAATATATGGCTGAAAATAAAAAAGTAGCTATTCTTTTGGCAAATGGTGGCAAGGCATATGAATTGCAGGCTACGGTTATCGGTCGTGAGGGAAAAGGAACAGATCTTGATAATTTGAATACGGGACTTAAAGTAGCTAACATGAGTGCGAAAGCTTTGTGGAAATTCAAAGTCTCTGCAATATACAATGAAAGTGCTGGACCCGACGGCGGAAAGAAAATTCTTTGATCCGTTTCAAATCAAAGTTAAACCTTTTAACTTTTCAACATTTTAATTAAATACTGACTACGAGGTAACTGTTTGTGAAAATTAAACAGACTATGAGTTCGACCCGTGTCGCCTTTTTCTTATTTGCAGCTGTTGCGTTTATCGGACTTGGAATATACTCAATGGGATACACGCTTGCAGGCGTAATCATATTCGCTTCTGCGGTTGCTGGTTTAATGCTTGCATTAGCGATACTAAAAAATTCTATAATGATACAAATGTCAATAGAAAGAAAAAGAAAAAAACGTAAGTAAATACGTAAATGGTTTTAAGAAATCCCTGAACTTATTTTAAGTTCAGTATCTGGGGCGTCTTGCTCCACCATCTCTGTCTGCAGGGCGATGTTTCTGGAAACAATCTCTGCAGTAAACTGGCCTTCCCTCTGTGGGTTTGAAGGGCACTTGACATGCTCCTCCGCAGTCCGAGCAGGTAGTGTCAAACATTTCCCTTGGCTCGTTGCTGTTGCTTCTATAATTGCTGCTTCCTCTATTTTCTCCGTAGGCCATATTATCTATCTCCTAGTTTTGGCTCTAATATTACTACCTAACTCTTCCCTACGGCGTACAGGGAGCTATATTAGTATGCCAGTGTTTGTATTGGTGTCTTAGCTATAAAGCTTTGCACTCAGAAAGCTTAACAATTAGTACAGGACCAAAGTCCTCTGTAGTAAACCATGTCTCCGCCACATTTCGAGCACACGTGTCTTTCATTACCGTATACTGTTTTGGTGGCCAGATCTTCGGAGGCCCATGTTATTAGATCGTAAAGTTCAACGGTTCTGTCGGTCTCTTCCTCTCCGTAATGTTGAAGGTTGTCTGATTCGTTGTAAAGTCGAGCGCTGATTTTGTTAAGTGCGGAAACGATATTATTTTTTGCCGTTACGCTAATCTTCGCATCAGGAAATACATTATTTCTGTATCGTATATCGATGTACTCAATCGATCTATTGATGAAACTGTCATATGCATCCTCGTCTGGACGTACCGGTATCGAAAGAATAAAGTCACGTTTAGATTTAAGATCAGGATATCGATAAATAATACGGGAAAGTGTATTTCTTATCTCTTCACGCATTTCTCCTTTGACTTGCCCTAATACGTTTCGGATATCTTCTATATCCTCGTCCCGTCCTATAGAACCAAGTGTCAAAGCAGCTTTAGAGAATTCCTCGCCACGTTTATATTTTATAATTTTCATTAATTGTGGAATTAGTTCTTCTGTTTCAGAAACTGCGGCTAGATAGCCAATACATGCGCCACGGACCTTCTCTGTATCCGATGTGCTCATTTTACGTATGGTATCTGCGGCTAGAGGTTCTTTTACATCAGTAAGTAGCATTATTGTTTCTGCCCGTACCTGTTCATTATCGAAAGAAAGATAACGAATAAGGATGGGGCCATATTTTGGATTATAGTATAAGACCAACCATTTATCGTCCGATATACCACCGAGTCTACCAGTTTCAATCTTATCGATACCGCCGATATAACGCTCGATATAGCCCGCCCTGTTGTTGGACATATTTATCTTATGACTGAGTGAAAAATCACTCTAGGTCTTCTCTAGTGTCTAGTGCCATCTTCAATATGGTGGCTTCTTCGAGGGATAATGTTACGCCTTTTCCCATCTTGCTTCTATCGGGAGCCCACTCTCTAACATCGTATTTAGGATCCTTTCCATTCCAACTTATGATATTGAGTTGTTTTGTCCAGCCCTTCGAAGATTCGGAGAGCACCGCTATTTCTTCAACGATGTCGTATTTGAATTCAGTGGTCATATTTTTCAGCTCTAAAATGAACATAAGTATTATAATATAAATATAATGGCGGAATCTAAATTTTAATATATAAACTAATAAAAGATAATAATACTGCCAGATTATAATTTATTGTTCAGTGATATCATATAAGATTACGATTGTTATATATACTGGTAAAGGTAGTTATTTAATATGTCTTTTCTTGACAACCCAAAAAATTTTGGATTGGCGGCTATCATAATCGGTGTCGTTAGTCTTTTAGTAGGAATCATAGCAATCGTAAATGGCGCACTTGCTGACGAAATTGCATTCGGTGCAATTATTGCAGCAGTTGGTACCATCTTCTACGGTCTATTGATCCTCGGAATAGGTTTACCCATTTATAGGGGCGAAGATACTAATTCACTTAGTATCCTTGGAAAATTCGTTCGTGTTATAGGTCTCGCTACTATCGTCGTAGGTATCTTTGCTGGTGCCGGAATGATTTTAGACGAGAGCCTCAGCGCAGGAATCGTAGAAATCGTAATAGCATTGATCTTCGGTATGATACTCATATGGGTAGCTACTAAGATTCTTGACGGAACTGTAGACTTAATGGACAGAATCATCTGGATAATCCTTTTAGTCGTGTTCCTCGTACTTGCTATCGTTTCGCTGGTTGGAATAATAACCCCCTTCATCGGTGGTTTCGTTCTTATCGACGCCTTATTCGTGGCTGTATTGAGCTTATGTCAGTTTATCTTATACGCCTTCCTTTTGATCGCTGTTCTCTCGAACGACGTGAAAAAGGCAATGGGAATGTAAGTTCGCAAAAGCTAAAAAACAACAACAAACCTTTTACCTTTCTTTAATTTTTATATTTATTATTTTGTAAAATCCGATTCGTTATTCGTAATGCTTATAACCTTCAGGCCCTTAATCGAAATGTCGATGTAAAATGATAGGATAATTAAAGTGTCCCTAAATCGTTTAGAACGGATGGGTTGATCTTAGATGGATGTCAGTCTGGTTACGATTTTAATCGTAATATTATTTTTACTATTGCTGCTATCAATATACTTTTCAATGTCAGAGATGACATTTTCCAGTGTAAACACGATACGTCTTAAGAAGTTACATAGCGATGATGTTAAGAATGCAAACAAGGCCCTTAAACTAACCGCGGATTTTGATAAACTTCTTACGACTGTATTAGTTGGTAATACCGTTGTCAATATCGCAGCTTCAGCTGCATGTACAATGCTGTTCACTGAACAGTTGATTCCAGGTAACCCTGGTTTGGGCGCCATATTGGCTACCTTTGTAATGACAATGATAATCCTTACTTTCGGCGAGATAATTCCAAAAACCATAGTTAAAAGGAATCCTGAACGTTATGCCTTGAAACTAGTAAATTCTCTTTCCGTAGTCGTATTGGTATTCTATCCGATTACATGGTTTTTTATGAAGCTTAGTTCCGTATTCCGGAAAGGTGAGCGCGATAATACTTTAACACTAACTGAAGACGAGTTAGTCGTTATGAT
>DATESF010000096.1:0-3442 GCA_035271005.1 Candidatus Methanomethylophilaceae archaeon
CCAATCAGAGAGTTCGCGTGGTGGCCCGACACGGCAACATTGTAAGACTTGCCTGTCTTAACATCATTAACGATGGTCTTGAAATCTACCATTTGAACACCTGTGGGTCCGTCTTATCCGAGCTTAACTTATATACCTTTCTATAAGGGATAGGATGTCACCTGGACTTTTTAGACGTATTTTTCTTCCCTGCTCTGGACTTAGTATAAGGTAAGATATCTGCTAAGCGTACCTTGAGCTCCGATATAGCAGCCACTTTGCTCGGGTCGACCCCATTTATATATGCTAGATAAAGTGAAACGTAATCTCCGATCATAACTGAACGCAATAATTTTTCAGTTGTAGATCTACCACGTATCTTCACTATCATTGGCTCTACGTCATAAGATTTTAGAACGTCTATTGCCGCATCCATAGCCTTCTTTTTGACCTTTGACATCTTCTCTTCGTATAAGAATATTGGAACACAAGAATCTCTGACAGCGCCCTCGGACCAGCCTGAGACGTCGTTGTGATTGAATTCCGGCATAAGTCCAGAAAAGGCCATCATCTTAGAATTTTCATTGATCTGGGTCTTCCATCTTATTGCCGAAGAAGCCATCTCTGGAGTGGAATAGATCACCGGCGTACGACCGTTTATCCTACGGGCTATCTCCCACGCTAAACTCTTATTGCTTGCGAGCTCGTCCCTAAATTTTTCCAACTTAGGCATTAACTTGCCTACCTGCTCTTTGAAATTCGTTTTACCTATGTGGTCTATAAGATTGAACAAAAGACCCAGTGAATATCCGGTAGCACATCTTGGTTGGAGTCCAGGCACCATTTTTAGAATATAATGGCCATCGTTCTCCGCCTTTTCCATGAGATGTCCTCCTGCGGTTATGATAGTTGTTTTTAAATCTCTTTCAATAGCGTCTTCGTACAGTGCCAGTGTCTCTCTTGTGTTACCGGAGTAACTTGCTATAATTACAAATGTGTTCTTGTTGACCCATTCAGGCAATTCCGGAAAACGTTGTATGGATATAGGGAGATTAGAATATGAATACATACAATCCGCAAGTATATCTCCGCTGATGGCCGATCCACCCATCCCGCATATCAATATTTTATCAAATTTCGGTTTAATGTCGATCGGAGTTTCCATTGCATCGCTCAGGTCATCAAGGAAATTGTAGATTCCTCCGGCCATATTGTCTGGATCCGCATCGAGTACGTACTCCGGAGTGTACTTCATTACATCCCCCAGAACATATCTTCTTTTCTTTTTATGACGATAACTTCTTCCATTGTCGCTTTCTCGTCACTGTTCAGGTCCATATTAGGAAGTTGTTTTACTGAAGATTCCAATAGGTCCACATACAACACATCTCCCTCGTTTACCTGCCTTCCAGCTGTGACTCCTTCGATACCTATAGCAACCTCGTCACCCTGAGCTGCTTCCTTAAGTGTGTCCTCGCCTGTGTGTATACTCCTTATCTTACCTGCTTCGCCACCAGATACATTGATGAGTTTCTGACCTATCTTGATCCTACCTGCTAGGACACGTATTCCCATGATAGCTGGCTTACTTACCCTGAAAGTGCAGTTCGGAAGAAGCAATACTTTTGCAGGGAATGCGAACTCAGAACGCTTATCGCTTTCCGATTTCTTTTTTGACTCGTCCCTCCAAAGAACGTACTCGTCAATCAACTGGTATACGATCGGGTTCGTGAAAACATTGATCGGTAGATCATGTCGTTCTGCTTCTGCATCTTTCGACATTAATACATTGAATCCTAAAATAACACTGTGTTCAGGACTACCATAAGCGGCTTCTACGATGTCTCGGCGAGTTATTTCGCCTATTCCGAATTTCCTGATTGATATTCCAGCCTCTTTTGCCTCGAATGCTAGAGCTTCTAATGACCCTACGGCGTCCGCCTTAATTGTCACGCCTGCGTCTTCCACGTCGACTTTTATTTGTGATTCTTCTTTTATTGTATCAATCAAAGGATCATTAGGCCCTTTGACTACTACTATAGGACCGCCAGCGATTACTCCCTCAACGTTCTGACAGGATATCTTAACTCCTGCAGCTGCGTTTAACTCTCTGACGGAATCGAACCTGTCCCGTGGATCTCTTATCTCATCCAATGGTTTAGGCTTCAATATCGCTTTTATTTTTGTTACTACTGGTGCTCCACGTGTTCCCAGTGCTACTGTGTCTCCACGACGAAGTGTTCCAGTATAGAGAATAATATCCAATGTTTTTCCTAGGCCACGTTCTTCTTTAATCTCAAGAATCGTACCTTTACCAGGACCTTCACTCTTTTCTAACCTTGATTCCAAGAAACGTTGAGCTAATCCAATAAGCACCAACATTAGATCCTGAATGCCTTCACCTTCTTTGGCACTTAGTGGAACAAGTGCCACAGTCTTAGTAAAGTCATCTATTCTGTCGTATCTATCAGAAGATATTCCTTCCTGAGCCAACTGACCGATTACTTGATACAACTTTTCGTTAAATGAGTCAAGCGTACGTTCCTGCTGTGCCTTCTCAGAAAGAATAAATGGCCTTTCTTCTACGCTATGCCACCCTTGAATGGTATCTATTTTATTAAGGGCAACAACGAAGGGAGTTTTGAACTGTCTAAGAATTCTAATTGATTCTATTGTCTGAGGCATCAGACCTTCTTTGATATCTATAACTAATACAGCAATATCAGCCAGGGAACCGCCTCTGGCACGAAGAGTCATGAAGGCTTGATGTCCAGGAGTATCAATAAAAAGTAATCCTGGTACGTTGAACTTCTGTTTTCCTGCAATAGTAGAACACATCTTGTTAATGTGATCAATCGGTACCTCAGTAGCTCCAATATGCTGAGTTATAGCTCCAGCTTCTCTAGCCTGGACAGTGGTACCACGTACTCTATCTAGAAGTCTTGTCTTTCCGTGATCAACGTGACCTAGCACGCTGACAACGGGCTGCCTTATTGCCATGCGAACTCATGCCCCCACTCGTCATTTAAATAAATGGTTTAAAAGAAAAAAGTTTATTCACTCGTATATCCACATATCGGAATCGCGGGCGTATTCAATGACCTCTTCGGGTTTAAAGAAAATAGATATTTCTTTTTGAGCCGATTCTACAGAGTCCGATCCGTGAATCATATTCACGCCCGTAACCATGCAGAGGTCTCCACGGATAGTTCCGAGAGCGGATTCCTGAGGATTTGTTGTTCCCATCATCGTTCTGCAGACTGATACAGCGTTGTCTCCTTCGAGCACCATCGCAAGGACGGGGCCAGAAGTGATGTACGTGATGAGCGAGTCGTAAAACTTCTTGCCCTCATGTTCACCATAGTGGAGTTCCGCCGTATCACGTGTGATTTTCATGAACTTCATAGCCACGATTTTCAAGCCTTTCTTTTCGAAGCGGGAGATGATCTCGCCACAGAGTCCA
>DATESF010000097.1:0-7433 GCA_035271005.1 Candidatus Methanomethylophilaceae archaeon
GATCCATGGAATTTCTACTGACAATCTAACTGTAAAACTAATATAGCCTCTGCCATATTTTTCTGCAATCTCAGAAACTTTTTGAGACTCTTCTGTATTTAAACAACCATCCTTGGTGAGTACACGGCAAGCGAAATGTTCACCATCATTTTGACAAATAAAACCTTGTCCTTTCAATCTTCGTTTTTCTTCGATTGGAATTTTAACTTTCATAACGATCCTCACTTCTAAATCTATAACTAACTACTTAATATATTAGTATCTGGAGAAATACATGATGAACAACAAGATCGACGAGCATACGGCTCTTGTTCTTAACATGGCAAAAACCTTGGGGGCAAGCAGTGTCGGCATCACCACAGCAGATACGCTGGGAACGGATGATCCGACTGCAAACTACGAATACGTCCTCAAGGAAGCACGTTCAGCAATCACCTTCGCAGCCCCATTTGGAGGCGAAGGTTTTGACAAAGTGATTGATAGTTCTCTGTCTAAGATAGATCATAAAACTCTAGAGACAATGAAAGTCAGAGCAACTACGTTAGCAAATGGCATTGCGTTTGAGATGGCAGGATTGTTAAACCAGATAGACTGTGAATCTGTGGCCGTCCATGCCAACTACGTATACAGGCCCGACAAACCACCAGAGATGAGAGTTCCTCCTTTATCACATAAAATACTGGCACTACGGAGTGGAGTTGGTTTCGCCGGATTTTCAGGTATGATACTCACTAAACAACATGGAGCCTGTATCGCTCTTGCTAGCGTGGTCACCAAAGCTGAGCTACGGCCTACTTCACCTTTATCTGCAGAGGATAATTATTGTGATCAATGTAAGCTTTGCTCTGCAGCTTGTTTATCTGGCTACATCAGCAACGATATTATTGACGTTTCGATAGGCGATACAAAATATCCCATATCCAAAAGGGACGACCCTATGCGATGTGTTTTCGTATGCGGAGGAGGCACAGGGAAAACCCATAAAGCAGAATGGACCACCTGGGCCCCTGCGGAGTTCGATGTCCCTGACGACGATAAAGAAATGCATGCTGAATTCAAAGCTAAGGCACAACCAGCCCTGATCAGAAGAGCTGAAGAAGTAGGATTTGAAGGAGGCTTCTGCCATCCATTTTATCCAGGATACCTAAGCGAGTACACTTGCAGCATTTGTCAATACATATGCCATCCAGACAAGAAAGTAAGGGCACATAGGTTCAAACTACTACGTGAAAGTGGAGTATCTGTACCTAATGAGAAGGGCGGATATCGAGCGGTCAGTGCCGAAGAGGCAAGGGATATATTCGCTAAAATGCCGAAAGAGACAAGGACTATGTATATGGAAGATTAAAGAAAAATATATTTCATAAACTTCCTAAAGTGTTGATTGTTATTCGATATAATCTTACGAACCAACTACGGCTCAGATAAAGTTTCGATTACGTACATTGAGACTCAAATAGTCTATTAAAACTCTTATCGAAGGGCACCTTTTAATATTTTAATGAGATGGTAAAATATAAAGTCCCTAGATACAGACGCCATAGATTTTAATAGATTATTTCGAAAAGCAATAGAAATTACAAAGAAAGGCTATCATTTACTCTCTATTTGAGGGGACTAAACATGAAAGTCAACGTACGCGTAGACAATGGAAGGATGATAGAATGATGGAAACAACTGGATCATTGATGACACCAGAGTTCATCACTATACAAAAAACATCCACGATTGAGGATGCAATCACATATTTACGTAAAAATATAAAAGATAAAACCAATATTCATTATTTTTATGTCGTTGATTTTTATAATAAATTGGTTGGCGTATTGTCATTTAGAGAGTTATTGAGTGCAAGAGGGGACAGATTAGTCAGCGAGGTTATGACTCAAAACCCTATTGTATTTACAACAGAAATAGATCAAGAAGAGGCGGCACAAGTATTCCGCGATTCGAATCTAGTATCCATTCCCGTTATAGATGAAAAACAACGAATACTCGGCGCTGTTCACGTGGAATCCATTTTAGACGTGATGGAGCAGGAAGCCACAGAAGATATTTACAAAACGGCATCTGTATTAACGTCAACACCGGACGAAGAAGGAGGACTGCTGAATGCCTCTATAGGACTGCTTTACAGGAAAAGAATAGTCTGGTTACTAATACTTGTTTTTATGAATGTTTTTTCCGGTGCAGGTATTGCTCATTACGAAGGCGTTATCGAATCAAATATTGCACTAGTTTTCTTTTTACCTTTACTAATAGATAGTGGAGGAAATGCTGGTGCTCAGTCATCTACACTTATTATTCGAGCAATGGCAACAGGGGACGTTCAAATCAAAGACTGGTTTAAGATGTTTACCAAAGAGATCTCTCTTGCTGCACTTATAGGATTTACAATGGCCTTAGCTGTGTCAACATTAGGGCTGGTTAGAGGCGGTATTGATATTGCAATTATTGTTTCACTCTCGATGACGTTACTTGTTATCGTTGGTAGTTTGATTGGTATGTCATTACCATTTATTTTCAAAAAATTGAATCTCGATCCCGCCACTGCAAGCGCACCATTGATAACATCAATTTGTGATATTATCGGCGTATTGATTTACTTCGGTATTGCTGCCTGGTACTTAGGATTCTAAGATAGTGTGTTGACTTTTGAAAAGGGTGAACGTAACCTATAGAAAGATCAATTATTGAAGGTTTCAATCTACCATAGATACCTAACAATTCAAATGATTTGATATTCATTGAAAACTAATAATCAATAAAAATTTGATAATAACAAACCAGGATATTTTATATGTGGTCAGCAGTTGTCATATTAGATTAATGAGTGTTCTTAATGGGATTTTGCAAAATGAGACAATAGTAACAATATTTTTTATCGCAGTATTCGTGCCTGCGTTATTAGGGATGTTGTTAGGCCTTGTTTCAAAATCCAGCAAGGTCGCCAACTTGGTGGCCAGTCTATGTATCGTTTCCTGTATCGCAGGAGCGTCAACATATTTCCTCTGGCACTTTGGACTTGATCTAAGTTATACGTTACCGTTGTCTTCAGCGGCCGGAGTGTACACGCTAGCAATAGATCAACTGACTGCTGCAATGATTTCCGTTTCTTCGGTAATATTCATGCTTATTGTAGTCCACGTTGTTAAATCAACATCTGACTCTGGTTGTAAATACAGCGCGTTACTCAATGCTCTTTTCATAGCATGCTTTTCCTGTATGTCAGCAAATAGCGTATTAGTTCTCTTATTGACTTGGGAAATGATAACGTTAACAACTTTCCTTCTTTCTAAAGGCGAGAATAATGAAAAAGCCAGATGGCTATTCTTCGTAATAGCTCATATTGGAGGTATGTTACTCATATGCGCCTTTGTTTTCATATCAACAGTAGCAGGAACTCAAATACTTTCAGAATGGAGCGGAGTCGGCGCATCAATGGGAGCTGGCACTTCGATGGCTTTGATATTAATGATCGTATTAGGTTTCGGTTCTAAGCTTGGATTAATACCGTTCCATGCTTGGATGCCTGACTTATATGCATCAGCCCCCATACACACAACAGCATTACTTTCAACCGTTTGTTCTAACGTAGCCGTACTGATAATGGTAAAGAGCATATTCTCATTCATAGGAGTCTCCTCTTCCATGATTTGGGTGGCCTTTATCATATTAGCTTTGGCAGCCGCCACGGCCATATGGGGAGCCATGGAGTCACTAGTTCAAAAAGAACCTAAGAGAATATTGGCATATTCCAGTATGGAGAATATGGCCTTGGTCGTTCTTTGTATTTCTCTAGGAGTGATATACATAGGAGAAGCTCCAGCACTGGCTAAGCTTGTTCTGATAGCTGCGTTACTTCATACAATGAACCATTCAGTTTTCAAATCACTAATGTTGATGACCATAGATACAGTAGAAGACTGTACAGGAGAAAAGAACATAGAAAGAATGGGCGGATTATCCAAAGCTCTCCCAATTCTGTCTGTCGTTGCCGTAATAGGCGTATTGTCTATGGCAGCCATACCGCCAACCAATGGATTCGTCAGTGAATGGCTTATGATTCAGTCACTGATGGGCGCACATTTAGAATCAAAAGCAATGAGCTTATTGATACCTCTGGCACTTGCCGCAGTAGGAATATGTGGTATGATGATGGCTGCTTCTTACGCTCGTCTATACGGATTCATATTTTTGGGTAGACCTAGATCTGACGGAATGGAAAATCCTCGTCCTATGAAGAAAGGAACGATATTGCCGATGGCAATATTGGCTTTGTTATGCATAGGAATGGGTGTTTTTGCTACGGTCCTGATGGACGTTATCGCGTCTGGAATATCATCTATGACAAACACATTATCAGGTCCAGGATACAGGAGCGTCATGTCTGCTGAGATGCTACCGCTAATCTTAGGAGTGACTGTAATAGTTATACTGGGACTATTGATATGGTTCTTTAGAAAAGATAAGAAAAAAGAAAGATTAGCTCAGACATGGGGTTGCGGCGAGAAACTGGACGAAGACATGCAATATTCTTCCATAGGATTCTCTCAGCCTCTTGTAAAAGTCTTCCATCCATTCTATGGAGACTCAGTTGTCGTTAATGAGCCGAAAGGTGAAGAAGATAAGACGATATTAACAGAATTTGCAGAACCTTTTGTAAAATATCTTTACAAACCTTTAGCAAGCAAGATATCAGTTATATCTGAGAAAATTGGAAAGACCCAGAACAGTAATATTCACACTTATTTCGCATATATGTTGGCTACGTTAGTGATCGCTTTACTAGCAGTGAGGTTACTATGAACATTGCAGAATTGGCAGTAATGGTTATACAAGCTGTCGTCCTAATTCTCATATCTCCTTTAGTGGCAGGTATAATAAGAAAGATCAAAGCTTTGATGCAGAACAAGGTAGGAGCTAGCGTATTCCAACCTTATCGCGACCTACGTAAACTGATGAAGAAAGAATCCGTAGTTTCTAAAAACTCGTCTTTCCTATTCCGGATAATACCTCTCATATGCATTACTTCAATGATTTTGCTAGCTGCTATGACTCCTTTCGTATATACGAAAGTCATCGCACCATATTCTGACGTTATCGCCATGGTTTACATTTTCACAATGTTCAGATTTGCCATGGTACTAGGGGGATTGGAAGGAGGATCCACATTTGGAGGAATGGGAAGCAGCCGAGAAGTAATGATGTCAGTTCTAGTAGAACCAGCTCTTTTAATTTCAATAATGACCCTTGCTGCTATGACTGGGGTGGGATTTGACATAACCGATATTTCAATGTCAATAATTGGTTTAGGTGCT
This sequence comes from Candidatus Methanomethylophilaceae archaeon, assembly GCA_035271005.1. Lineage (GTDB taxonomy): Archaea > Thermoplasmatota > Thermoplasmata > Methanomassiliicoccales > Methanomethylophilaceae > VadinCA11. Next base: position 5,322 of record DATESF010000097.1, read on the forward strand.
TTAGCAATATCTCCAGCCCTGCTTTTAGCAGGAACATCTTTTGTTGTAACAATGGTAGCAGAGAACACTCGTGTACCTTTCGATAATCCGGAAACTCATCTTGAGCTAACCATGGTGCACAAAGGAATGTTGATCGAATATTCCGGTAAAGGTCTAGCCCTAATGGAAATGGCATCTATGCTTAGACTTACAATATTCATGGCCTTATTGGGAACATTGTTCTTCCCATGGGGAACGGCCATGACATTATCGCCATCCAGTCTTATTATTGCCGTCGTTGCAATATCTATAAAAATGCTTGTGATCGCATTCGGAATAGCTCTTTTAGAAAGCACCATCGCAAAATTGAGGGTCTTCAGGATGCCCAACATGCTGACAGTATCTTTTGCTTTATCCCTAATGGCAATGATATCACTTTACATACTATGAGGTAAGAAAAAATATGAACTTGATACTAACAAGCAACCTGATCGATATCTTTGCCGTATGCATGCTCTTAGCGTCCGTGCTAGCTATGGCAAGTGAAAGGATACGTCCTCTTATCAGGCTCTTCATAGTTCAATCCATATTCCTTGCGGCCTTTGAGTTCACAGTAGGATATTCTCAGGGGGATCCGCGAATATACATAATGGCTATCATGACATTTGGAATAAAGGTCCTACTGATACCAAAAATGTTAAATTACATTATTTCTCGCATAAATGTAGACGATAAGATATCCCTATCTGTAGGGATACCAGGCTCTATACTTCTTGCTGCAGCCCTTATAATATTTTCATATTTCATATCTGAACCATTGGTAACAGTATTGGATACTGCAGAAAGAAATTCTTTAGTCTTATCGTTCTCCATAATGTTAATTGGAATGTTGATGATGGCTACCCGTCAAACCGCAATAAGCGAAGTCGTTGGGTTGCTTATGATAGAGAACGGTCTTTTCTTAGGGGCAATAGCACTCTCTAACGGTATGCCATTCATAGTCGAATTAGGAGCGTTCTTCGATGTATTGATGGCCATAATCATCATTGGAATATTCGCTTTCAGAATCAATAAGTCATTCGATACCGTAGATGCTACTTTGTTAAGGAGGCTTAAAGAATGATTATTGTTACTTTGATGGTTCTTGCTCCTCTGATAGTAGGTCTTATCTGCATCGTACCATCGAACATCAACAATCTATTTCGCATATCCATAATAGGATCATTTGCCTTTTTAGCAATTGCATTTTACTGCTGTATTCCTACTATGACAGGAGAGATCATAAACGAATCCATATGGTACATAGATAGTCTGTCCGCATTCTTCCTTTTGATAACGGCATTCATCTCTTTTACTGCGATACTTTATTCTAAGAATTATATAAAGATGGAGTTGGAAGAGGGTTTACTTAACGTAAAGGAAATTAAAAGATTCTACTTCACAATGTTCCTATTCATATCGGCCATGTTGATGACTTTCGCAGTACGTTCAGCGGCGCTCACTTGGATAGGCATCGGAATAACTACCTTAGTTTCTGCTTTCCTTGTAGCACTATACAAAGACGAACGTGCCACGGAAGCCGCCTGGAAATACATCATGTTATGTTCCGTCGGTATAACACTGGCACTATTCGGAGTGGCGATGGTATTCGCTGCATCAACCGGAGTAATACCAGATGGCGAGGCACTAGATTGGCCAGCTCTGGTTTTGAACGCCATGAATTTGAATCCAGTATTCATGAAATTCGCAGCCATATTCTTTATAATCGGTCTTGGAACAAAGGCTGGTCTTGCCCCTCTTCATAACTGGTTACCTGACGCCCATAGTCAAGCTCCAAGTCCCGTAAGCGCAATGATGTCGGGAGTCTTGTTAAACTGTGCCATGTACGGAATAATGAGATTTTACTCTATATCTGAGATAATGAATCCAGGTTTTGCTAGATACATTTTATTAGTTCTAGGTATAATTTCACTTTTGATAGCGGCAGCTTCTATTCTAATATCAAAAGACTTCAAGAAAATGCTTGCATATTCCAGTGTGGAGAACATAGGTCTAATGGCAATAGGCCTGGGAATAGGAACTCCATTAGCTCTTTTTGGAACGATGTTTGTAGTTTTAGCTCACTCCATTTGT
>DATESF010000098.1:0-3016 GCA_035271005.1 Candidatus Methanomethylophilaceae archaeon
ATGATAAGATGAGTTACAGAGTCGATATAATAAGCACTGAAAAAGTGCGTGAGCTCAGAGATAAATATTCTAACAGAAATTTCTTTACGTCAAAAGCTGACATCTCTGGAGTGTGTTTTCAATTGTATACTGAAAACAGGAAATACATAGAGATGTGGACCGAGAACTTCTTCTCTATGAGCGACCGAGTACGTTCTCATGCTAGAGCTTACGAAGTTACAGACCCAGATGAGGATTCTCACGTGGATTATGATCCATATAGTTCCACCGTATTCATCTATAACTTTGATTACTACGGGTGGGTAAAAAGTATTGCTCTCGGCGTTACTGGTAACTTACTAGAAGACGTTCATAACATTCATTCTATTCACGGTGCTGCAATAGACATCGACGGTGCCGGTGTTACGCTGATAGCTCCTTCTAAAACAGGTAAAACAACTCAGTCTTGGGGACTTCTGAGAATGCCTAATGCACGTCTTATATCTGACGACTGGTACTTCGTAGTTCTTGGTAATGGTAGACCTGATGCACTTGCCTCTGAACGTAACTGTTACATAGACGCGGATATCGGCGACGTATGGGAAGAATACAAGCCACTAGTCGCGTGCACAGAGTTCGATAACAAGGGTCGTTGTGTAGCAAACATTAGGTGGGTTCACGGCGAGTCTGCTGTTATGCCTTCTACTTCGATAAGAACTGTAATTTTCTTAAAACGTGATTATGATGATGCACGTCTTGATACTGAATTAAGTTCTGAAGAGGCTATAGAATACATGACCGAGCACGATCTATGTAATCCTCATCAGATGATTCGTACAAAAGAAAAGATGAAGCTAAGAATGGAATTCCTAAAAAAATATTTTGACGAGTGTAGAATGTTCTTAGTAAATACAACTACACCTGCCGAAGAGACTCAGGAAAGGATCAGAAAACTTATAGCGTTATGCCGTTCCTAAGCTTAACCGGAATACGTTGTGCCAGATCTAAAGAGTCTTCAGTTATGTTGCAAGTATAAGCTGCAACTTCCACCCCTGCTGAGACTGCGTCCTCTAGTGCTGTTCCGAACTCTTCATGCATCTCGTAATTTGGAATAAAGTATTCAGCTTCAGACATCTGAACTATGAACACGGCCGTTGCCTTGTAACCTTCAGATATACAACGTGCCAGTCCCCTGAGATGCTTGACGCCTCTTTCAGTGGGTGCATCAGGGAATAACACTTTACCGTTTTCTTCTAACGTAACCCCTTTTACTTCAGTAAATATCCTTTCTTCATTCTTTTCGATGAAGAAATCAAACCTAGAATCGTCATGAACAACTTCTGATCTTATCGATACTGGGTCTTTGTATATTTGACCTTTAAATAATGATTCTTTGTATACTTCGTTAGGAGCCTGTGAATCGATATTGATTAACATATCCCCTTTATACGCGGAAATTAGATCGTAAGCAGTTTTTCTGTTAGGGTTATCGGAATGTGACAGAATGACTTCTGCACCAGGAATGAGTATCTCTTTGCACCGACCAGTGTTTTTAACATGAACAGTAACTTCTTCGCCTTCGAGATCGACCTTTGCGATAAATCTGTTTGGTCTTTCAATAAAAGTAGCCGAAACAGTTTTAAGATATTTCATCTGACCCAGCCTAAAATATTGACGTCCTTTCTGTCCTTAACAGGAGTATTTTTTGCAGGCTTTCCCAAAGTTAAAGCAATGACGTAAGAATGATCCTCGGGAATGTTTAAATCGCTACGGAATTCCTGATTTAATCCAAGCCCCTGAGCAAATCCTATGCAACACATACCGTAGCCCATAGAATGAGCCGCTAACATCATGTTCTGAGCCGCTAACAATCCGTCCTCAACGGGAGCTATACCTCTTGGAGAAGAAAGAATGAATATTTGTACCGGCGAGTTAAAGAATATATTATAATCCTCGTTGGAAAGCATGTTGATAACTCTCTCGTTAGGTTTGCTCTTCATTTTCTCACGATCGAGTCTTATGGTTTTCGCTATATCCGAGTATTTCTTGGCCTTTTCTTTATTTTCAATTATAGCGAACGCCAGAGATTGTCTGTTCATCGCATTAGGAGCGCGAAAACCAAGTTTTAACAAATTTTGTATAACTTCGTCCGGCACTTTCTCGTCCTTATAATCTCTAACCGAAGCTCGAGTATTGATATTTTCGATTACCTGATTCATACATCAGTATTGTTGCCGTATGTAAAAACTAACTGTATAGTAAATGAAAAATGGCGCGGAGAGAGGGATTCGAACCCCCGGGGCGTAAACGCCACCGGTTTTCAAGACCGGCGCCCTGGTCCAGGCTGAGCTACCTCCGCGTACACGAATAATAAGGGACTCTATATTTAATCGAAACTATCAATAATTGAAATCTAGCCTTAATTTGTTACTTTTTTTACTATTTGAACAGGTATTCATTCTATTATTGCAACATTATTCTCTTCTCTTGGCCACATCTTTTCACTATGACTTGTGAATGTAGAGAACCATATTGATTCCAATATTAACGAAATAGCACCAGGGATCGCAGCTTCTGCCATTCCAGAAAGAAGTACCATGCTCAAGGACGTTGCCATACCGGAATTCTTCCATACTGAGAACAGAACGTATATCATGGACATGTCCCGGTCCGTTCCTTTTTTCTTAAGAAGATATGTAATTATTACTCCAAGTACAAATGTACGAATAAAACAGACGATGATAACCCAGAATACAATATCTAATTCGGAAATGATGTAATCTCTATTGGAACCAAGTGCCAGGAACATCAAAAGTGCCATCATAATATTTATAAAAATTATTTTACCTCGTCTAGGAATTGTGAAACGTTTAAGGAATTGCGACGCAACAAGCGGTATCGCAATAAATAACCCGATGTACTTTAAAATCTCCAGAGGATTTACTGCGGATCCCAATAATATCCAGCTGATCAACGGTGTGATTGCTAAAGCGGCGATATAAATCGCACTGGTCATAAGAACAGTTGCTTTAGTATT
>DATESF010000099.1:0-9802 GCA_035271005.1 Candidatus Methanomethylophilaceae archaeon
CGAATGTGCCAGATATTGATTCGTAAACGTTTGTTAAAACAACATCTACTTTTAGATTGTTACTCAGGGCATTTCTTTTAGTGAGTTCTACCGCGGCGGAATTTATATCTCCTGCGGTAACTTTGGCTCCCATTTTCGCACAATGCAAAGAAACAATTCCTGAGCCACATCCCATTTCAAGGACCGATTCGCCTGGCTTTACGTCAAGACATCTAATCAGGAATATGCTGTCATCTGACGGAGGATATACGTTCTCGTCCTCCATTATAGAAATGTCTGGGTCATATTCCATAAACTTGTATCATTGAAGTTCATAATAAAACAAACGGAAAGTGTTTATCATCAATTACGAATACAGATCTATGATTAGAATAGATCTCTTGGTCGCTGGTAGCCTAGAGAAAGATAATGATGGAAACGTCACAAAGGCTGATTCGACCTCCACGCTCATAAGAACCGAGGACGGCATCATCGTCGTAGACCCTAGCACGATATTTTTAAAGCCTATAATTAAAAAATCGTTTAAACAATTAGGAGTTTATCCGAATGAGGTAAGTTGTGTTGTTCTAACACATTCTCATCGTGATCACATAGAGAATCTTAGCATGTTCCCTAATGCTACCGTATACGTACACGAAGGCGAAGACATGCAAGTTCCCGGTGCTATAATTGTAACTGATGCGAAGTTCCAACTTATGCCGAATATTCGTTTGGTACACACTCCAGGGCACACAAAAGGTTCTATGAGTGTATTCATAAAGTCTGAACAGAAGTATGTCATCGCAGGTGATGCGATACCCACAGAGAACAATTTTAGGCGTATGGTACCGCCAGCAACCAATTACGATAAGGATTTGGCCTTACAAAGTATTAAAATGATAAAGAGATACGCAGATGTGGTCATACCCGGACATGGTTTTCCGTTTATGGCCCGTATGTGAAGATCATGAACAATGAAGAACTCCCTGAAGAGATAATTTTTGAATGCGCTAAGTGCCGCGATTTCACGGAGCACGAGATACTGAAAGGTAGGTTCGGGAAAAATACTGTTTCCGGTACTTTCAAATGTAACTATTGCGGAACGATATCGACAACAACAATACGCCTCCCTGGAGACGTTCCCGTAAAGGTACTTTTCAGTGATGGGGATGTTACTACCGTTACTGAGACAATACTCAAGAGTAACGAACTTGTTGAGAAGGACGATGAGTTTTTCCTCGAAAGTGGCGAACGTGTTCGCGTTACTAACATCGAAGTAATAGCCGGCAAATCTACTCGTCGTGTTTTGGCGACCAACATAAAAACTCTATGGGTAAAACAGTTCGGCGTATTGACCGTTAAAATTTCCATTAACGACAATCACCGCACCTTACCCGTTGCTGTTGAAGCTGAGCCAGAAGATATTTTCACTATAGGAATGATTATTCCATTCGAAGACTACGACTGCTACGTTCATGCGATCAAGACTAAAGACCGTCTGATTAAACATGGCTCTGTGGAAGCCGAGTTCATAACTCGTGTCTATGGTAAGATACGTAGAAAACAGTACGATGTGATAGACTTCGATGACGAATGAATCATTCGAAGATCTTATCCAGTATATCTGCAAGATTTTCTGAACGTACTACGGTATCCGCGGCTTCTATGACTTCGTCGTCGATAGGGTTGAAAGCTATCGATAGAGCACTGCTCTTGAACATGCCTATGTCAACGAATGAGTTGCCGACGGATACAGTGTGTTCTTTATCGATACCATACTTCTTTTGGAACTCTCTGACGCTTATGCCTTTATCGCGAAGATCCACGTTCATAATTCCCTCGCCAGTTAGCTTTCCGTCTTCATATGTTTCTAAAGAATCTGCAAGATAATCTTCAAAGCCGAATTCTTCGGCTATCATCTTTGCAGCAGAGTCGATACCGCCGCTGACTATCACACTTATTATTCCTTCGAAATCAAGTGCCGCTACGGTTTCTTGTATTCCGTCGGTGAGAGGCATAGTCGTGAATGTACGTGCCACGTCATCCACAGTTATGTTCGGGTCTTTTTCAGTCCACATAGCTATGTCTCTGCGCATGAACTCTGGTTCGTCAATAAGACCAGCGCAAAATAAGTCATACGATTCTTCATTATCTACTTCGTAGTAGTCATGTACCCATCCCCAAGAGCTTCTGACTTTGGTCAACGTACCATCCATATCAAAGCAAACAAGTTTGTATTTCACACTTAATCATATGAGGAGACGGTTAAAACTGTATTCATCAATGTAAAAATATTGTTTCATTACAAGAATAAAAATATTTTACTTAATGTTTTTGAATTCTGTTCACCTTATTTAAAAAAATAACTACGATAAATAAAACGGTCTGTAACTAACAGTATTTATCGTTCAGCACTATAGAGTGATGATGCTTTTGATAATAGGTACCGGACACGTATTCAAGATAGAAGAGCCGATAAGCTTCATAGTCAAGAATTACTGGCCGGACGCAGTGCTTGTGGAACTTGATGAAAAGCGATATCAAGTTATGGACGGAACCTATGAACATCCAAAAGATCAGAAGCCCATTAAAATTCCACGTATGATCAAACGAGTGGGTAGTAACCAGGATCGTACTTCATCTCAATTTGGTACCAACACGGGGTTTGAGCTTTTAGAGGCCTGTAAGGCTGGTGAGGCTGGAGGAGCCGAAGTTATACTGATGGACGGTGACGCAGTTGAATATCTTTTGAGGATGTGGCGCGAGATGTCATTCTTTGAAAAACTTAGGTTTCGTATCTCTGGTGTTAAAAATCGTACTTCGTCTAAAAAGAAGGCCGAAGACACCCAAAAGAATTTTTCTGAACGTGAGAAAGAGCATATGAAAGATCTTAGACGTCGTTATCCTACAATGATGCGGATTCTTCACGATGAGCGCAATGAGATGATGGCAAATAAGATAATTGAAGCCTCAAAAACCTATAACAATATGATAGCCGTCGTAGGTGATGCTCACGTGGAAGGCTTGATTGCTTTACTGCCTGAAGATATGGACATCAAAAAAATACGACTCGCTGAGATAAGAGACGGAAAAGCAATCGAAAAGATAATGTCCGATATATGGTATGATAGGTTTGAATGAAATGAAGATCACACTACTCTCTTACACTCGGAATGCCGACGACATATGTGCTGCGGCAGGCAGGTCATGTTATTCTGACAGACCAGCGGACGAGATCCTAGGCACTGGCAATCCAGAGAAGACGCTTAGTTCAATAATTGGCATGGGTCACAAATCTGTCATAGAACATGCTGTTTTCACTTTCTCCGTTTCAGGAGTTTCTAGATCCTTGACACATCAGCTGGTAAGACATCGTATCGCTTCGTTCTCTCAGCAGTCTCAAAGATACGTTACTCTAAAAAATCCAACATACGTTACTCCTCATACTATAGCCGAAGATCCTGAAGCATTGGCAATATACGAAGAGACTATGAATCAAATCTGGGATGCATATTCTAAGCTGGCTGAGAAAGTTCCTATTGAGGATGCTAGATATATTCTGCCCAACGGGTGCACTACAAACATTACAATAACTATGAATGCTCGCGAACTTCTTCATTTCTTCTCACTCCGGTGTTGCGATAGGGCACAATGGGAGATACGTGAAATGTCTGAAGAAATGCTTCGTTTATGTAAGGGCGTATCGCCGACGATATTTGAAGATGCAGGCCCTCCATGTGTCACAGGAGCGTGCCCCGAAGGCGATAAATCCTGTGGGCATCCCAAAAGAGTCAAAAAGGATTAAATAGAGCATGTACTTAATCGGGTTCATTCGGTGAACAAAATGGGAAGAATTAGACCCACATATATTAAAAGAGTGTCAATAGAGCTCGTTGAGAAGTACCCGCAGGCCTTCAGTAAGGATTTTGAAGCTAACAAAGAAATGGTTAGCGCCCTTACAGATGTAACTTCAATTCCTATGAGAAACAGGATTGCAGGATACATAGTTCGTTATATGTCTCATCCTGAGATCTAAACATCTTAGTCGAAAGACTTATTCCCGCACTTTTTGCTCGCGTAGGGTAGCCTGGACATCCTGAGAGATTGCGGATCTCTTGACCCGGATTCGAATTCCGGCGCGAGCGCTCATTTGATTGAATTTAAATGTCTTTAGGCCAGATCTTTTCTACTATTTCAGAATCTCCTGGCGGCAGTATCCTTGATACTTCTTCTTCAGGGACGTCAAAAGCCTTCGCAATATCATTCGGCGTTCTCTTGTTCTTTCCTCTTCCAGGTTTTATAATGAAATATTTCTTTGAAACCTTTTTAAGGATGGACTTAGGGCCGCACATTATCTTGCGATTTCCTAGATAATCGATCTCACCCACTGCAAGTTCAGTCTGAATATGATATTCGTAATTTCTTTTACCACGAATAATAAATGCACCACGCGGCACAAATTCTCCAGGATTAGGAGTTTTACTAACCTGATCAGGGTAAACCCAGAATGCACTTCCGTCTGACATTGCAGATACCCATGCTTTAGAGTGACAGAAGGCAAAAGCGCAGGCCTGTGCGAGCTCTTCCGAGGTAGCAGCATTACCTTCCTTCAGGATTACCGATGGAGCGCCGTGTATGTCCGCGTGCACATAAAGATCTCCATCTTTCATGTGCTTTTTTACAATTCTATCGTTACTATGAGCGTTCTTACCGCCGACAACCAGTTTTCCTGATTCTGTAAAGAACCATTTATAGCGGTCAAACCAGAACTGCTTTGTGGGTTGAGCCCGGGTAAGTGCCAGATGCTTCTCCTTTGCGAAGCCCTTCTCTTTCTTTGCAAGTTCTGCGCGACTCATCTGTAGAGCTTCTTCGGCTCTTTTTCCTTTACTGCCGATGTCTTTACCCTTCTGATATATAATTGAGGCGTTCGCATCAATTGTTTTAGTGTAATTGAGAGTCGTCTCACGTTCTCCGATGATCGCAGTCACTGTATTTTTAGCAGGATCCATGGATGAAACGTAAGGGATTTTCATAGCTCCCTCTGCGAGTTTCTCCCAGGTCAATTTTTCCGACTGTTCGCCTAGAACTTTCAAAAGAGTGTCTGTTTTCTCATAATCCGTATACAGAGCGTCAGCCTGTAGACGGTATTCTTCAGCATCCATCTCATATTCAATGACTGTTTCCTGCTGTTTCTCTATACGTCGTCTAAGTTTTACGATGTCCGGATCAATATATTCCTCTACTGCGCTGACATCTACTTCTTTCAGCATAGCATCTATTGCAAGTGAAATTGAATCGTAACGTTCTGCTTCAGCATCCTCAAAAGAAAGAAGACTTACTGGTGCAACATCAACAATTTTTCCTTCTTTACGGTATACCGTTGGTTCAGGTGATTTTTCTGCTGATGTAACAAGTTCTTCTATCTTTCCAAAGATGGTCTTTAGTTCTTCTTCAGAAACCGATGAGGCGGGAAGATTCTTATCTATGCCCACACGGGCGCAAATTTCTTCTGCGTACTGTCCTCCTAGGTTCACAGTAGTAGCCAATGTCCTAACTGTATCGGATTTAGATGTTTGGAACAGTGCAGTAAATTCGTCATATGAAGACGTTCCAGGATCGAACCTAGGTGTAGGGATATTGTACTCTTCCCCTGGTCTTGTGGCTCTGTCTCTGTAAGTCTTGTGAATAAGGCAGTTCACAATCTTACCTTCTGATATGAGGAGTACGTTACCTCCTCCAAAAATTTCAAAAACTAATTGATATTCAATATCGCCCTTTCTCAAATCCATTATAACGACACGGTCGAAACCTGCTTGTCTAGTCTTTCCGATTCTGGCGTTATGAAGGTATTTTCGCATAAAAGAAGCGAAGGACGTAGGTAATGTCGGAGTTTCAGGCTTGTCTTCTGGCATATGTAGCCATTTCTTATCTTTGAAAAACAGTTCCTTCTTTCCACCAGTTATACTTATTCTAAAAAGTACGTTACCTGCGCCCCAGTGAAAGATTTTATCCATGTGGGCATCTTCCAAGACCGTCATTTCTGATACTACAGAACGTACGTCTAGAGAGCTCATTTCTTTCTTCATGTAATATGTTTAACATACCCATATCATTTAATTCAGTCGGTTGCCTGAGAATGTCTTATTTACTCTGAATTATACCAGAACATTTATCAATCACATATTGATTAGCCAGCCAGAGGCCGCTGTGGCTAAGGGGTATAGCGGCGCATTGGTAATGCGCAGGTCGGGGGTTCAATTCCCTCCAGCGGCTCCATTTTTTCCCTTATGCTTTAACTGATGTTATGATAAATATTGTGTAATCGACGTGATAAATCCCTTTATCTTATGATTATTCGGCATTGTAATGTATTGGCTGTCATTGTTTTAACGAAAGACTCAATTTAATTTTACGATCAATAATTGATTCCGACAGTTTAATTATCATTATTCATATTCGCGTTCATGGAACTCGGAGCAGTGGAAATTATCGTACTGGCGCTTCTCGCATTCATTGCTATGATATCGATATCTATGGGCATCAGAGTCCATCGTGGAGAACTAGACGAGTACATTCAAAGTAAAGGCCTGAGTTTTGGTAATAAAAAGACATCGGCTGAATATGATGTAAAAACCCTTAGAAAAAGGAGAGCCGTTGAATTTTTTGCCTTCGGCGCGGGATTACTAGTGGCCGGAGCATCATTCTTAATTTTTGGAATACTTGCGGGGCTGGCAGTAGCGATAATCGTACCTGCGATTACGCTGCTACTTACCAGGACCCGCGTTCCTATCAAAGAATGATTTAGTCCATTTTGTATATTACGAAACCTGACCAAATCTTCGGGAAGAAGTAAGTTGTCTTTTTAGGCATTCGCATACCATCCATAGAAAGGCCCCAAACATCTCTTAATTTTGGTCTATTCAGTAAGATGGCCAGATCATAACGACCGTCGTCCATCTTATCAATAGCAGATATAAGCTGGGCGTCGTAATCTACAATGCATTTTCCATCATCCCACTTGTAAACGTCCTTCAGTATCTTTTCCTGTGCAACGTAAGTATCCAGTTGGTAAAGCCCCTCGCCAGAGAAACGGGCAAGATAGCATTTTCCTGATCTAAATCTAAGGCCCATCATCCAGTTTCCAAGGTCGCTTATCATTTCCTTCTCGGTAACTTCTTTTGTTTCCAGAGCTTTGGTAATCTTGCTAATTGCGTTCTTCTCGGAGATACTATCAGTCTTTATCAGGCGGTGAGTGGGCCATATTGTAAGTCCTGGGTCTTCAGCGGATACCAGAGTTGCAAGAACGTAACCTTTCTTCTCCACGCCAGGATTCTCTTGTGAATAGGCGAGAGCGGTCTCGTATCTGTGGTGACCGTCTGCGATAAGCATCTTCTGTTGGCTTAACTCATAAGTTATCTCATTACAGATCTTTTCGTCAGTTAGGCGAGAATATCTGTGCTCTACGCCTTCGTCGTCAACGTATCTGCAGACCAAAGTCGAATGGTCATGAATTTTACGGTAGAGTTCGTGATTAAAAGAATCGTGGATGCCGAATATGGATTCCAAATGGGCTTCCATGTCTCTTAGCAAGTTTAGTCGGTCTACCTTGACTTTAGAGAATGTTTCCTCGTGAGGTACGACGTTACCGTTCTCGTACGGTTCCGTTTTCAGAAGTCCGACGACTCCTGTGCGTAACATAGTCTTACCTTCGTCTTTGAAAGTCTGTTGATAAATGTAAAAAGAAGGAACATCCTGTTTTAGATAATCCTCAGCGATCCATTTGTCCAGTTCTTTTCTGGACCCTCTATATCGCTTATCCTCATCAGGATTTAGAGTTAATCTTGTTATGTTGTGAGAATTACTCTGAAGTTCTGCAAGGTATTTCTCGTCGATAACGTCGTAAGGGGGGCTGATGCGTTCTTTTATCTTTTCCCCTTCTTTTATCGCAGGCCTATATCCCGGAAAAGGTATGAAAGTAACCATATGTGCTCAGTCAAAGTACCGAAGTCCAGATATTTCAAATGAACGCGATTACTCAACAGATTCTAGGCACCGGATCTCCTACGGGTGGTTCTAAGATCCTCTTGCCGCCTATTTCTGTTCTAAGTATCACTCTTTCTCTACCGTCGTTGGCGTATCCAATCAAAGAAGCATTCTTTCCTTCTGGAGTAGATCGTAAGACTTTCAAAATCTCGTCAGCCATTTCTGGTACACAGGCTATAACGCATTTACCCTCGTTTCCGATGCTTAATGGGTCGAGACCAAGAAGGTCACAAGCGTTGACGACGCTATCTCTCAAAGGTATCGAAGTGTATTCGATATCCATCCCAACATGGGATTTAGAAGTTAATTCGTTAAGTGTGTTCGCAAGTCCGCCTCGAGTAGAATCTTTCATAGATGTTATTCCGCCGATTTTCAGTATTTTTTCTATCATCATGTTCAGAGGGGCAACATCGCTTTGTAGATCGCTTTCGAAACCGTAACCTTCACGGAAAGACATCAATGCGATACCGTGGTCACCCATGTAACCTGATGCGATTATCGCATCTCCAGGCGCCACGTTGGAGTCGGTACACCAGTTATTAGTGACTTTTCTGTATTCTTTAGCTTTATTGAAATTTGAATCAAGATATTTTGACCTACGTCCGATAGCTGAGGTGGCCATGAACATCTTATCGACAGCTCCTGCTTCAACGACTTTCGTGTCACCAGTTTCTATGGGAACGTTACATTTTACGCATGTCCGTCCCGCGCTAGACATTATCTGATCCACGATATCTATGTCCAGTCCTTCTTCGATTATAGTAGAGCATCCTAGCGCCAGTGGTTCAGCGCCCATTACTGAAATGTCATTAACAGTTCCAGCAACGGATATCATTCCTAGATCCCCTCCAGGAAAAATAAGGGGTTTTACTGTGTGCCCATCTATAGTGAATACGATACCGTCAACAACAGCAGAATCGTCCATGGAATCTAGTGAAACTTCTGACTTGACTTTGGGAAAGTGACAGATTATATGTTTAGAGATGAACTCTTGCATAGCCTCTCCGCCTGCTCCGTGGTTCATTACGACCTTTGCCATTTTTGTGACATGAATGAACGATAATAAAGACTTGTCTCGCCAGTTTGAAGCGGACAATAAAAATAAACCTTCTACCGTAGCGATAATTACGGACCCTTGGGGTAGTGGACATCCTGTTGGCCTTCGAAGCCGAGGACCCGGGTTCAAATCCCGGGGGGTCCGCCATATTTTAAATTTGAATCGAAATAAATAATTTGCATCAATAAGATTATTCTTTTCGAAACTTATTTCGTAAATTGCTATTGTTATGTTTACCTTGTAGTTCTTACAAGTTCGTTGTAACGTTTACAGTATTCAAAATCAATTTCCGGGATAGATCACAAGTGATTCCACATCGTAACCTTTCAATTTCTTTCTACCTTCTAATCCTGCAAGTTCTATAACAAAGCAAATTTTGACGACTTCTCCGCCAAGTTGCTCTATAAGAGTTATCATAGCTTCAGTGGTGCCGCCGGTGGCAATCAAATCGTCTACGATGACTACTTTTTGTCCTGGTTTAATACAATCTTTATGAAGTTCCAGCGTTGCTGTGCCATATTCAAGATCGTATTCTTGAGATATTGTCTCACGTGGTAGTTTACCTTTCTTTCTAACGATGATGAATCCCTTCTTCATCGCATATGCCACAGGAGCTCCGAAAATAAAACCTCTGGACTCAGATCCTGCTATTAGGTCAAAGTCCACGCCATCTAACATATCGATAATCTTGTCGATAGAAAGTGCAAATCCATCTTTGTCCTG
>DATESF010000100.1:0-3925 GCA_035271005.1 Candidatus Methanomethylophilaceae archaeon
TCCACTCTTTTGTGGAGGGCCTGAGCTAAATCCCTAGCGGTTTTATTATCGCCGGATACTTTATCGTATTCCTTCGTATAGACGACAACCATAGGGCCTTCGAATTCTATCGAAGATATTTCTAAATTATCTGGAGCAATCCGAGTAATTTCTTCCCTTAGGCTGTCAAAAAGCCTGTCTGCGTTCATTTGAATCCTACCATAGTGACGTTAAAAAACAACGTCTCCAGTTATTAAGTTGTTAAAAATAATGGTTTAAAAAAAGGTTTAATTGGGGTAGTGGAACCCAAGTTTCTCGCAGCGCTTTTTGAGCTCTGACTGCGGAATCTCCTGATATCCATCCTTTCCAATGAATGCAAGCATGAAGCCATCACCGCTGAATGCATCTCTTCTCCTTGAGGAGTTAAGTGCAGTAATTGCAACGTCTATGCCCTCGTCCTTGGTCATGTCATCCTTAAATGAAGATTCCAAGGAACCTAGTGCGAAGACTGATCCGGATCCTACGGACATGTATCTGTCTTCAAGGTATCCGCCTGCGCCATCAATAGTGTATATATGGCCGCCTGAAGAATCATATCCTCCAATTATAAGGCCAAGGTAAAATCCTTGACGAATAACATTGGAGATTAGTGTAGCTGCTGACATTACGCTTATTGGGGCTCCCTTTTTCATTTGATAAAGGCTTATTTCAGCAGTCATGTATCTTACCATAAGTTGAGCATCGCCGACAACGCCTGCAATAGTCATACCTATGTTGTCAGAAAGAGGATATACCTTTCTAACGTTGCTGTTTGCAATTAAATGACCGGCCGTTGCTCTCTGATCGGTGGCCAGTATAATGCCGTCCTTCAGTTTCAGGCCGATCGTGGTCGTACCCGTTTTTAAATTTTCTTGACCTGTCATTTGTTGTACCTCACATATTTGAACATAAGAATAGTCCATCGGACTGTGACACCCATTGTTTCGACCATTATATAATTTTTCATTTTTTGGTCGACATTAAACGGGATTCTTATTATGATAGATGTTAACCGCTACTATATTTAAAATGTTAATCTATGAAGTATCAATATAGCAGTCGTAGATACTAATTATTTTACATTATCTTATTTTTTAGGTATGCGTTTTCTTTCAACTTATTTTTGGAAGAGCTTATTTATTTTGATAGTATCACGGCACAGGGAGACAGTTGAGTTATGGAGATTGAAGATTGGCTTGGGCGTGATAATCAGATAGGAATGGACATTTGGCAGAAGAAATATTGTCACAGCGGAGAAACCTTCGATCAGTGGCTTGATCGTATTTCTGAAGGTAATTCTGATGTCCGTAGATTGTTAGCTGAAAAGAAATTTCTTTTTGGCGGACGTATTCTGGCCAACCGCGGACTCCAAAAATCTGGAATAAAAGTCACATACTCCAACTGTTACGTACTCACGCCACCCGAAGACTCGATAGAGTCCATCTTTGAAGCTGCTGGTAAGCTAGCTAGAACCTTCAGCTATGGTGGAGGCGTAGGCATCGATCTTACTAAACTTGCTCCAAGAGGCGCAAAGATAAACAACACTGCGTCAGAAACTTCTGGTTCGGTTTCATTTACAGATCTATATTCTATGGTGACTGGTCTGATCGGTCAGCACGGCCGTCGCGGTGCACTAATGCTTACTCTTTCTTGTGAGCATCCCGATACCGAAGAGTTCATGAACGTTAAAACTGACCTTGAACGTGTTACCAAAGCAAATATGTCTATTCGTATGACCGATGAGTTTATGCGTGCGGTCAGAGACAACGAGATCTTTGTACAAAAGTTCACACGACCAGAGACAGACGAGACGATAACCAAAGAGATGGATGCCAACGCATTCTTCAAAAGGCTTTGTAGTGCGAACTGGGATTATGGAGAGCCAGGATGTCTGTTCTGGGATAGAATCTCCGATTGGAATTTACTTAGCGAATTTCCTGACTTTGAATACGCTAGTACTAATCCATGTGCTGAAGAACCACTCCCGCCAGGAGGAAGTTGCCTCTTAGGCAGTATGAATCTCGCTGCATTCGTCAATAAAGATGGAATGTTCATGGAAGAAGATTTCAAGAACGCCGTTAGAATAAGTGTTCGCGGTTTAAACGAGGTCCTAGACGAAGGACTTCCGTTGCATCCTCTTGAAGAACAAAGAAAATCCGTCGGTGAATGGAGACAGATAGGTCTCGGCATCATGGGACTGGCTGATATGATGATCAAGCTCAGACTCAAATACGGTTCCAAAGACTCAATCGAGTTCTGCGATAAACTTGCTTTCTTGATGGCAGATACGGCCATTAACGAATCCGCAATAATAGCTTCCGAAAAGGGAATGTTTTCGAAATGTGTTATCGAGCAAGTACTTGCTTCACCTTACTTTAAGGAAAACACTACTCAGGAAACAAGAGATCTAGTCGCAATACATGGAATAAGGAATTCACAACTTTTGACTATTGCTCCAACAGGAACAATATCCACAATGCTTGGTATATCTGGCGGTATAGAGCCGATATTCTCCAATTATTATGAACGCAGAACCGTTTCACTTTCTGACAAGGATGATTATTACAGAGTTTACACTCCCGTAGTCAAAGAGTTCATGGAAGAATTCGGATACGAAGATGATTCCGATTTACCTGATTACTTTACGAACGCTCAGGTATTAGATTACAGAGAACGTATTGATATGCAGTGTGCGTGGCAGAATCGTATAGACGCTTCCATTAGTTCAACTATCAATCTACACAAAGACTTCCCAGAGGAAGAAGTAGAAAATATCTACATGTACGCTTGGGAAAAGGGTTGCAAAGGAATCACCGTATTCAGAGATGGATGCAAACGTGACAGCATCTTAACACCAAAGAAATCTGCAGAAGATGAGCGTTTGGATGCCGAGACTGCAGAAGCAGAGAGGAAGAGACGTGGTTCTGTTCTCGAGGTCGCAGATAACGTCGTAGGTAAGAAACGTAAACTTACTACGGGATGCGGAAGTCTACATTGTACGGCGTTCTTTGACCCTGAAAGCGGGGATCTTGTGGAAGCCTATCTTAACAAAGGATCCACAGGCGGATGTAACAATTTCATGATTGGTCTTTCTAGAATGATATCTTTAGCTGCTAGAAGCGGATGCGATGTTTATTCGATAGTTGACCAGCTTAAGAGCTGTGGATCTTGTCCATCATATACAGTACGTACTTTCACTAAACACGATACTAGCAAAGGTTCCTGTTGCCCTGCGGCCATAGGTTACGTATTGGTTGACATGTGGAAGGAAATGCAGATCGAGAAAAAAGGAGCTGAAAACGTTCCTTCGGAACCAGTTAGAAAAATTATTAATCCATGTCCAAAATGTGGATCTGAACTAGAGTTCCAAGGTGGATGTAACGTATGCAAAGCATGCGGATGGACCAAGTGTGATTAATACTGCTACAACAATATTTAATTGAGGGAGTCAGCGATAAGACCTGTTCTATCCGCACGTGTTAATTCCGTGCAGCTCAAATAGCAAATTTAGACGGGCTCGCGTCGAGCCTTAGCTCGCTCCCTCACCTTTCCATATTTCTGATGCAAGATTCTGAATTATCAGGGCAATTCCTGCACCACCTATGGAGCCAGACAAAAATCTGAGATATGCTAAATCATATCCTATAATGGAACCTGCAGCCCATTCTAAAGCCGCAATCAGCAGAAGTGCAAGTCCAAGATAAGCGATTTTTCTTTCTGTGAACAAATATCTATTGACATAATTGAATGTTAAGGCTAGAGTTAAAGCAGACCCAGTTATCAAACCCATATCTCTTGTACACATAGCCATCTGTGACCCATTTATTATGAAACTTCTGTTAGTTTCTTGATGACATAGAATGTCCCCTAACGCATAAATGAACTGACTTACAGTCCAATCATGATC
>DATESF010000101.1:0-6292 GCA_035271005.1 Candidatus Methanomethylophilaceae archaeon
ATAAACGCATTTCGTTCTTTTGCTATTTCATTGGCTTTATCGACGGCACCTTTCATACCTTTTGAACCTGGAGTCGATACTATCTCCGCTCCGTAGGCTCTCATGTATGCTAGACGTTCCTCTGACATCGTATCTGGTATCACTATAACGGTTTTGTATCCCTTGGCTGCGGCAACCATGCATAATGATATTCCTGTGTTACCTGACGTAGGTTCAACAATCGTTCCTCCTGCCTTGAGCAATCCTTTGGATTCAGCGTCCGCTATCATAGAGATCGCTGCTCTGTCTTTTATAGAGCCTCCAGGATTATTACGTTCTAATTTAACGTACAATCCTGGCGCCACATTATTTAATTTTACGATAGGCGTTTCTCCGACGCACTCAAGGATATTGTCATACACTACCATGTTTTCATTCACATACCTTCGAAGGTCCACTTAATGTTTTTCAGAACTCTATACCTCGTCTAGCACCTATACCGGCATCAAAGGGATGTTTAATCATACGCATTTCGGTTACAAGGTCAGCATAATCTATAATCTCTTTAGGTGCCCCTCTTCCTGTAAGGACCACTTCTGTATTCGGGGCCCTGTTCTCTAGTACCTTAATCACTTCTTCAGGTAAGATTAGATCCCAAGACATTGCTACGTTAATCTCGTCAGCTATTACTAAATCATATTCACCAGATGATAATAACTTCGAGAAATAGTCTAATGCATCATGTGCCAGACGAATATCATTTTCTCGAGTTACGTCTGATGCCATATGATCTAATCCCATGGAAACTATCTCAAAACCTTCCAGTCTTTTAGCGGCGATCTGTTCGCCATACTCTTCAGATGGTTTTAAAAATTGTATCATTATAACTTTCAAGTCACAACCCACCGCCCTAAAAGCAAGTCCTAAGGACGCAGTGGTTTTTCCTTTACCTTCTCCAGTATATACTTGTACAAGACCAAGATTTTTCTTTACTCTATTCTGTTCACTCATAATATAACATCAATGTCTCAGAATTAATAATACTCGTTTGCAACAGTTTAATTAATTAATCATCCATCGAGCAGTTATGGAGGGAATGACCAAGTCTGAAAAGAAGACTTTGCTGATTGCATCATGTGCAGCGTCGGTTATAACTCCAATGACTGGCTCTATGATGAACCTCAGTCTAGTAGGCATAGGTATTTCCTTTAATATCGGTACATTTGCTCTCGCTTACATAAACACGATATTTTTAATTTCTTCAGTTATATTTATGGTGCCGATTGCTAAAATCGCTGATATGATAGGACGAAAGAAAGTATTCGTTTTCGGTCTAATTATCTATATGATCGCGTCCTTCGCGGCATATTTTTCAATATCCTTTGCCATGCTACTGGCTCTTCGATTTATAATGGGTATCGGTGCGGCCGCTATGGCTACAACCGCTATGACCATGATAACGGATGCTTTCGGCCCCAAGGAGAGAGGTTCAGCAATTGGTTATGTCACAGCTAGTGTTTATTCCGGATTAGCCATGGGCCCTGTTTTAGGCGGGTTGATAAACGATGCATTTGGATGGAGGGCCGTATTTTTTGTAACTATTCCTTTAGCCATTGTTTCATTGTTCGCCATTTGGAAGGTTAGGCCTGAAATCGTAATAAAAGGAAATAAAAGATTTGACCTCGCTGGTACATTGCTTTATACCGCTGGAATATCGCTTACGATTGTAGGTCTAATAAATTTACCTCGTTTCGAATCTTTTGTTTCTATGGCGTTAGGAGTAATGGTGCTTTTGACTTTCGTCAGATACGAGAAACAAATCGATAGCCCCGTACTAAATGTAAATATATTCTCCAACAAACTTTTCTCTAGATCTAGTCTAGCATCATTTTTGATAAACTCTGCGAATTTTTCCGTTGTTTTCTTTATGGCATTGTATCTACAAACCGTTGGAGCATTATCGTCTAGTCAGGCAGGAATGATAATGTTTATTCAACCTGTTATACAAACCTTATTTACAGCATATTTCGGTAAATTATACGATAGAATGAAAGATAAACGCATTTTACCAACAGTGGGCATAATGGTAAGCCTGATTGGAATATCGATGATGTTACTATTGACTCTGGAAGTCAATCTTGTAATGGTAATTGCATCTTTGATATTCTTTGGATTAGGTAATTCGGTGTTCAATGCTCCGAATACCACAGCTACAATGTCCTCAGTGCAATCATGTGACCGGGGATCGGCTTCTGCCATGGTTGCAGTTGTGAGACAGTTTGGAATGCTGGTTTCTATGGGTATTGCTATGGGTACAATATCTGTAGTGATGGGAAGTTTAGATGCGCTTAATCCTAGCACATATGGGAATTTCGTTAATGTTATACACATCTCGTTTATCATATCGTTATTCATGTGTATACTTGCAATGTTTGCCTCATGGTTTAGAGGCAAACCTTCTATGGAATGTACCAGCGTAAATCATTAAATTATTTTTATATAAATTTAAGTAATTTCTATATAGATTGCTTTCTTTATTAGTTCAATGTCTAATCGCACTCCTGGCCAACGAGAAAACTTTCGTTTTCAAGCCATTATCGTAGCAGTAGGCAGTTTTTTGATGATCGCAAAGTTCGTTGCATATTTTATGACGAACTCGGTAGCGATCTTAACTGATGCAGTGGAAAGCATCGTCAATATAGCAGCTGGGACGGTGGGATTATACGCTTTATTTATTTCGCCTAAACCTCCTGACAAAGATCATCCTTACGGACACGGAAGGGCCGAGGTAGTTTCAGCTGCCTTCGAAGGAGCTATGATTTTAGTCGCTGGCATAATCATTATAATTTCTTCGATAAAAGGCCTTTATTCGCCTTCGCCAATCTCTGATCTGGATTATGGTATCTTAATCATATTCCTTGCTGCCCTCGTAAATTTGATTCTTGGCAGAACGGCCATAAAGATGGGGAAAAGAAACAATTCTCAAGCTCTAGAAGCAAGTGGGAGACACTTGTGTACCGACACCTGGGACTCATTTGGAATTATAATTGGACTTCTGGCAATATACGTTGGAATTTATTTCGGTTATGACATTGCGTGGTTAGATCCTATAATTGCTATGTTATTCGGTGCGTTCATATTAACGACAGGATTAAAGATTCTAAGGGGAACCATTGATACTATTATGGATCGCGTCGATATTGAAACGGTATCCAAAATAACAGAAGCTATTATCGATAATAGGCGTGACGAGTGGATAGATGTCCACTCTTTAAGAGTAATGAAGTATGGCACTAGTTACGCTGTAGACCTTCATTTAACGTTACCAAGATATCTGACGGTAGAAGAGGTCGAGTACGAGACTGAAAAAATTTCGGAGATTTTGGAAAAAGCATTAGGTTATGGTATCGAACTTACTGTTAAATCTGAACCCTGTCGTGATTTTTCTTGCGCCATTTGTACACGTGATTGTGATACAAGATCAGAAGAATTTGCTACTCTTGTGAAATGGACAAAGGATAATATTGTGGCGCGGAAACAACATAGACTTGATGACGAATGATTTATACGACTCATTCGATTATACTTTATGTTTTTCAAAAAGGATGTCCCCAAAGAGGTATCCGCCGTTAAACTTTCTAAGTGGTATAGTTCACTGGACGATAGAAACAAGGTTAGACTGTCAAGATATGTAAGCGGAGCAGACACTTCGTCCAAAGCCGCTTTCATTAAGGATATCATGTCGAAGGCCAACGCTGAAAATAATTATGTGGCTGCCATCCTTGTAGGTGAATTTGCAGAAACTCAGAAGTTTAATAATTCAGAACGTTTTGCAATAACGGAAGAATATATCGAAGCTCTTTTCGGCAATAATGATTTAGGGAACGTTAAAGTAATGTGCCTTAGAAATCTTGATATTGTGCCTGAGATCTATTCATGTGTAATAGGAGAGAACGGCGATATACCTGATAATATATCTTGCCGCAATCGGCTAATCGATATCTTGGTCGGTGTTGAGACGGATTACGATAGCGCTTACGCAATGCTTGATCGTTTCAATGAATTGAACATCCTTTCTGATGAGGACCTTGAATACAGAAAACAAAGTCTTAAGGTACACAGATTACAGAGAACTTTTGATTCAATATTCTCTTACGAGTTTACTGAATAACGCTTTTCCATCCGTACATAGGTATTACGTCGATCCCTGGTTCTTCGTAAGGATGTACAGAAACTATTTTTTTTATTACCTTTTTTAGGTCATCCTTTCTAACTGCAAATTCGACTTTTATCTCTTTTGCAATAGATATTTCGTTTTCTTTACCTATAAAAGGATTAGATCCTTCCAAAGGCCTCCACGTTCCTGTGACTTCCGTCATGGAGAACGTCATATCATACCCCGAATAGATTGGGGACATAGACTCGTTAACTCCTTCCATGAGTTCTTTTACAAATTCTTCAGGAATGTAAACGGCTATTTTGAAGATATTGTCCATAGCGTACGATTAACATCCGATAATAAAACACTATCAAAGAAAATAGATCTCTTTAAATGGGTTTTTCAATTGACTCTACTGTGTTAGAAGGAATTTCCATAAGGATCGTATCAATGTAATCTAGTCTTTCTTGCATTGTCTTCTGCATTCTTTTTGCACCACGGTTTAAGAAAGAAGTGCTTAACCATGTAGCTAAGAAACATACAGGCGGAATCACGTAAACCGCACCACAAATGATTCCCGTCGCCTTTTTTAATTTAGTGAGGCTGTTGATTTTAGTGACGAGGGGGTTTATACCATCATCAGGAAGACGGTGAGATATTGACAAATACATCATTTTCTGTCCTCCCCATACAACTTCCATACTCCATTGTAGTTCACCGAAAACGGGAGCTGGATTACCTACGGCAATTGTTTTCTTATCAATAACGGCCTTCCTAAAATCTTCTGCCGTGTTGCCCTCAAATTCAGTCCAGTTGTAACCTGTAGTATACACAGAATGTGCATCACTGCCTGATATAGGGGCCCATCTACCCGGATGCTTTTCCATTACGATTTTAGCAAAATTATTGGAATACGCATCCACATGCCCTCCGTTCATAACTTCAAAACCATCAATATCTAGGGAAAATATCTTTTCTTGTAAGCCTGCGACATGGATACTAAAAGGATGAGGGGCAATTGTTAGGCCTCCTTGAGATCTTACTATTTCTATAGTCTCCTCTGCTGATAGACCGTCAGGTACAGGTTCATTTAGAAACAGTCCAATAATCTCTCCGTCAGCTGTAGTAATCTCTTCGCCTATGACGACTTCTATATCATCATATTTTTTAGCATATTCTTTAGCTTTTAAAGCGCCCACAATTTCATCATGGTCAGTTATGCAGAGAACGTCCATGCCGTTCTTTCTAGCGCAGTCTACCTGTTGAGCAGGTGTAGTTACTGATTCAGGAAACTTCATAACGCCTAATCTTGCCACACCAGAATATTCTGTGTGCACGTGCGTATCCGCTTTTCCCATCTCGCGCATATTCTTTAATGAATATCACCTCTATATAAGGATTAATAACATCTGAGTTTTTAATATCAAAATTATAAGTAAATAAAGTAAAAAATAACCTATTATTCGATTATATATGGTTTATTGAGTCTTTCAATGGATACTTGGAGATGATATATTTTATTGAGGTTATTTTCATCTGAGCCTTACTCATTACGATTTAATTCTATCAATGAAAAGGTTACAACGTACTTTATTATCGTAAGGATTTAGAAATGACAATCATTATTTCCAAATAACTTTTCAATCAACATTATTAGAATCAATCTCTCTAAAAGGTAATAGATTGAGTCAGACGACTAAATGTCACTACTCTAAGCCTATTCATTTTTACATAGGATTCTCTCTCTCTATTTTAACGAGAAATTTTGATTATGCGTAATAGTATTGACCGCTGGACTTCTGTTCTCTATCCAATCTAGACTCAGTTTTATTAATCCTAGGTCTGTTACTTTCAGGATCTCTTCTGAACGTTATATCAACAGCTGAAAGGAATTTGTTCATTCCATCTCGCATATCGTAAGGCCCTTCCCCTACACCATGGAATCCTGGCTTTCCGCCAAAGACCATCATGGAATCAGAAACCATATCCAAAAAGTATATGTCGTGGTCTACGACCATTCCACTACGTCCTGATTTTTCCATCATTCTTCTTATGGTCTTAGCTGCGTTCATTCTCTGATTAGAATCCAGATAAGCAGAAGGTTCATCAAAAAGATACATATCAGCGTCTGTAAGAAGACACATAGTAATCGCT
>DATESF010000102.1:0-5063 GCA_035271005.1 Candidatus Methanomethylophilaceae archaeon
ATCAAACAAAAATGGTATTTCTGTATTTTTAAGATTAGAATTAAGAATCTCTAAAAGATCTAACTCCTCACATGCAGGAAGTACAGCATCACAGTCACGAAATATCTTCATTGATCCTTTGAGGTCCTTTATTGGATCTAGCACATGTTTTTCATTAGCAAGTGCCAGAGCAGGAGCATCGGGTCTTTTATCGATCACTATAGTCTCAAAACCAGCTAGTTTAGAAAGGTAGACTGCTTCCATTCCCTGTAGGGCGCCGCCTACTATTGCAAGCCTCATCCTATAGGCCCCCTAGCTTTGCCTTTCTATCATTTAATAAGGTCTGGAACTCCTCATTTGTAGCAGGGCGTTTACCGATTTGTTTTAGAATACTAAAAACGTGCTCCACAGAACGGTTTCCATTCTCTATATCTAGTTCGTGCTGTGCAACTCCTGCTAATTTTCTGTTAGGTGGCACTATTGAAGTTATTAGATTAGCACCTGCATTTAGTCGATCTAACATTCCTGATATACCTTCTACGTCTAAAGTTGCAGGTATGATACTTTCAGGATACATTATCCTCATTATTGCAATAGCCAGTAGCTCGTTTTTAGAATCTGCAGTGTTGAGATCACTCATAGGAGTTCCATCTTGAGGAACGAATGACATTGCACGTATCTGCTCGCATCCTTGTGGTCCCATTCGCATTACGAAATCAGCTCGATCTTCGGCAGTTTCCCCTACTCCTACTAACATTCCATCCTCAGACAGCATTCCCGCTTCTTTGGCCCATCTTCTGACGTCTATTCTAGTTTGATAGTCTTGATATAATCTAAGTTTCTTAAAAAGCTCAAAGTTATATGTTTCTTGATAGCAAGCATAAAAATCTGCACCGGCTTCCTTCATCTTAAGGAATATTTCTTGTGGTACAGCACCGGGAGATACCATTATCCCAATGTCTACAGCGTCTCTAACGGCTTCTATAATTTCAAGAAGTCTGGCACATCCATTTTCATATATTACTGGGTCTTCGCCCATTGTAAGATCTACGAGATTTATGCCTGCGTCTCTCAAGTTTTTAGATAACTCCACTATCTCTTCAGTGGTTTTTCTATATCTTTCAAGATTGTTAGTGCTTCTGTAATAACAAAAAGAACAATTGTTTTTACAATATGTTGAGAAATATACGAATCCGTATGTGAATATTTTATCCCCGAATTCTCTATCCCTAACGTTTCTAGCAGTTTCAAAAAGAAGTTCCTGTTCCTTAGAATCAACGTTAAAGAGTCTTACAACATCGTTCTGAGTAAGTTCCTCCCCAGCCGTTGACCTATCTAATATTTCCTGTACATCCGTAAAATCACCTCAGTCTATTTTGCGTCCGTTAAGGTAGGTCAAGCTACGCCCGGTCTTACGTACGCTGTTTTTATTATTTTTCATTGCCAAAAGGCGTTCTAGGCCGAAGCCTACACCGCACCATGGTTCATGAACCTCATGTGCCTCATCTAACTTATGGGGACCAACAGCACCAGAAGCAACTTCCACGCCATCGACCTCTACATCTAATGTCTCGATATACACGTCGGATTCCTCGCGTACCGTCTCGTATTCAATATCAACAATTTTCATAATGATGTCGATAAACTCTCTAAGATCAGCTACTGGATCTTCAATTTGACCCTGTTGTACAAGGTTAAGCATTGTAAATTCTTCCAGATGTTTACCACTATGAGATTCTTTTCTAAAGCAAGAACCGATCTCAAAGAAACGTATCATCCCATCCGTATGTTCACGGAGATTTTTCATATAATGATAAAGATTTGGAGCTAACATAGGTCTTAAACAACGCTTTTTATCAATGAAAAAGACTTGTCTAAATAACGGATGACCTTCTGTTATTGTCATTTTTGCTAAGGCCGCTTTTGACATTATTGTAGGTGTTCGTACTTCTATGAAACCTGCATCCATAAGGGCTTTACTAAGGTCACGCTCCAATTGTACCAGCTCATGACCTTTTGGATTTTTAATCATCTCTTTGATAGCTGCATCGTTGGACGACACTTCGGCAGCCATAAGTTTAGTGAAAGAAACGTCCCTCTCCTTAGCATCAGAAAATTCTGAATTATCTATAGAGCTATCGCCGTATTCTCTAAGTTTTTGCATCTGAGATTCGGTGTAGTGAACTACCATATGATCACAATATTCCATTTGTGGCGAGAGACCGGGGTGTTGATCCCCGCTGGCAAAGCTCTAGAGGCTCGCTGGTCACCGGACCGTCCCCCTTTTGTTTTTGAGAATGTGAAATTACTATCTAAACTATTGCATTTTTTAATAGGTTATATTTTAATTTATTCGATAAAATATAGAAAAAACAAATGTGCCAGATTAATTAAATAGTTGATAAAATAAAAAATAAAAAGAATCCCAGGCACAAAGCCTGGTAAAAGGTTTAGGACTGAAATCAGCGCTTGATGTCGAGTCCGGCGTTTCTGAGTGTCTGAACAGCTTTGTCATACACTTCGAGGTATTCTGCAGTCGGTTTGACTGTTTTTACATCGTAGCACTCCTGGAAAGTCTTTCCAGCAGGTGCGTTAGTGTACTGAGCCTCGTACGTAGGTACAAGTTTAGCTATGATCTCATTGACGTCCGAAACTTTCATTCCAGCAGTTGCCCTTGCGGCTTCGCCCATGATTCTGGCTTCCATTCCAGTAGTCTTATCCTGAACAACACCCTTTGCGGCTGCGGATCCAGATAAGAGTTCCCTTCCTGAACCAGTGTCCGACATAGCCTGTGTGGCGGTCTCGATCAAACACATTTCTGTGCATGGTCCAGCCATCGGGTAGTACTGGTTAGCGAGTAGCAAGTCGGTGTTAGCATCGATTGCTGCTGCGGTGTGGGCTGCGATTTGTAGAGTCTCTTTCGACGTGGTGGTTCCCCATCTGATGTGGATAGGTCCATCCAAGTGGAAGTTGGCTCCAAAGAGTCCGAATGATCCAAGAGTTGTCGCAACGGCAGATATAGCGGTTTCTTCGATACCGCCAGTGTATCCGCCGAAAATCGGCATCTGTTCAACCATTATGGTGTCTCCAGCGACAGACCAACCGGACAACATTATGAGTCCAGCCATGTCCATCTTGAGCTCGTTAAGTTGAGAGCATTCGTGAGGATCGGTGATCCTGTGGCCTGCGCTCGGTATGTCAGAGGCGAGACGTGCCGCTGCGGACAGCGGAGTCTCAGGTCCCTATGAGCTCATTCCGGGCTTTCCAGCCCTAATGCATGCTTCTCTAACTGCACGGAGTTCCGCCATAGTTGCGCGAATCTCGTAGGGTGTGTTAGTCTTAGGCTTCTTTCCTTCAACTGTAGTAAGAACACCGTTAACGAGAGAATCAACTACGCCTTCTTGTGCGTAAGACTGCATAACCTGTACGTACACATCTTCCGATATGGGTGATCCAGTTGGACCTCCCTGGATGATGGGCTTTACAGGGCTGTTTCCGCGGCGGGGGTAGAATCTTGCGATGTCTCTTCCCTCTCCGAGAATTAGCTGAGTTGGAGTTTTCTTGATGCCTTCCCAGACTTCTTCTTCAGTGACTTTAAGAACACGTCCAGCGTCCTGAAGATAGTAGCCAGTTTCCACGAGCATCTCGAGTCCAGCGAGGAACAAGTTGTTCATTGTCTCTTTGTCTTCAGGAATGGTTTTCTTTCCGAAATTGAGCTTGTACTTATCCTTCATCTTAGTCGCGTTTTGCGGTATGATGGTGTAGTCCCACTCTTCCTCGGATACCTTCTTACCCTTCATGAATCTCTCATAGACGTCAGGGATTGTTAGGGGTCTTGATGCTGCCATCTTATTCACTCCACAAGAGAGGCGACCAAGGTCATGATGTCATTTGCAGTCTCAGAGTAACCGTCTGCGTTGATCTCTTTGGCCCAATCTGGACCGCAAGGTGCACCGCCTACGATAACCTTAAAGGGAGCTTCCATTTCATCTCTACCGTCTACGAGATCCTTCTGGATTTCGAGTGTGGTAGTCATAAGTGCGGAAGCACCGACGACCTTAGCGTCGTTCTCTTCAGCTGCGTCGATGAAATCTTCAACTGAAACGTCTGCTCCAGCGTCAATAACGTTGAATCCAGCTCCGCGGAGCATAGCGCAACATACGTTCTTTCCGATTTCGTGGATGTCTCCTTCGACGGTTCCCATAACAACTGTAGCCTTCATAGAGGATGCTTTACCCTCCATGAGCGGTTTTAGAACTGCGAGTCCTACTTCCATAGCTTTAGATGCTGCGACGACCTGAGGTAGATATACTTCTGCCTTGTCGAAACGAACTCCGATAACTTCCATTCCCTTTCCGAGACCATCTGCGATGATCTCTTTAGGCTCGATTCCTGCGTCAGCTGCGGCCTGGGTTGCGGTTTTTGCAAGTTTTAAATCCCAAGTCTCGACAGATTTCTGACAATCAGCGAGTAATTTTGCTTTGTTCATATATTATCCTCCTTCTTAGATTTGTGCGTTGTACGGATCCCTTTTGAGGATTGCACAATTACCGATCCCGATTAGAGGTACCGGTTTAGCAGGTTTTGCTAAGTACGAAATAAACAGTGTAACTTTTCTATTTAATACTAGCCCTTAAAAAAAAATTTTATTGAATCTATATTTATACTTATTTATTATAAAATATTTTTTTTCTTGTGAAATCCGCATGAAAATAATTATTTTAATGGTGGATGTTGCATCCAACCCTATATAAAGATAACTAAGAGGCATTTTGTTTAACCACACTTATTTTTATTAATGTAAAAGAAAATCATTTTGAATATTTTGGTGCTTAAAAATATTCTAGTGGAAATTGTTAATTTATAAACAATAAAAATCTCAGTACTACAATCATCTTTCGTTGACTTTTCTATGTAACAAATTGTTGCTATAAAGTTGTACTAATTGCATTACTTACAGTAATGCATATATTATACAAGAAATAAAAAAATAAAGTAAAAGGTTTAGTTAGCACGATGAAATTATGCTTTAGGCGCTTCGTTCTTGAAAAAGTCCGTATCGTCGTCGGCTAGAACTTCCATCT
>DATESF010000103.1:0-7562 GCA_035271005.1 Candidatus Methanomethylophilaceae archaeon
GGTAACGCCTAACGATTTCACCGCTTACATAGCAGGACCGATGTACAAAGGATCCCACATTCTAAACGAAACATTCCCTGAATACATTGCATTGAATCTAGCTGGAGGAACTAATGCGTACCCTTCTGAAACAAAATTAGACATGTTAAAACTGGATATAGAAGAATTCGGTAAATTAAATTTTGGCGCCATCTTTTTTGACCCTAGTTCAGCAGATAAATTAGATTCAAGTCAACTTGCTCTAAAAAGCCTATATCAAAAAGATGTTCCAATCCACATTATTATTCCATCCATACATCACGGCTCCAACTGGGATTGTGTCCTCGCAGGCGCTTATTATTTGGCACATATTGTAAACAAAACAGAAAATACCAATGAAGATATCGAAATACTAACTAAGTCTGTTTTCACTGACTTTTATGGAGAATGCGGCGAAAATACGTTCGACAAGATGACTGAATTCTTTATAGAATTTGGAGAAAGAAGTAACAATTATATTCATTTACTAGAAGAAGTAAAAGTTGCTTTCAATGGAGATAAATATTGCCTGGTTGGGATAGAATGACACCTGACGACATTATTGAAATAGAACATATAGACGCCTCAGATGTTGCCGAACGATATGTTAAAGACCGGGGGCGCAAGATTCTTTTCCTTGCAATACTCGCACTACTTGTTTTTGCATGCGTATTGATATCGATAAGATTAGGTGCAACCGATCTGACCTACGGAGATATATTGAGAGCTATTTTTACGCCAGATGGCTCTTGGAATACTGTCGTTGTAGTCGAATGGAGATTGCCTGTAGCAATAGCAGCTATACTGGTAGGTGCGATTCTTGGTCTTGCAGGTGCGGTTATGCAAGGAGTTCTAAGGAATCCTATGGCATCCCCGTTCACATTAGGAATTTCGAACGCTTCTGCTTTCGGTGCGGCTATAGGGATATTGTTCCTAAACGGAGGCATCATTACTGGGTCATGGAACATCATACCTCAGATTAGCAACCCCGGCATAGTTGCTTTATGCGCATTTGCATTCGCGTTACTTGCAACATTCATAATAATTATTCTAATAAAATTTACAGATTCAAAACCTGAAACTATCGTATTAGCAGGTCTTGCAATAAGTTCTATATTCGCCGCTGGTCTTGCATTCCTTCAGTACGTTTCTGACGAAACATCTATGGCAGCCATTGTTTTTTGGCAATTCGGAAGTCTTGAAAAAGCCTCTTGGGATAGTATCAAGATTCTTTTGATAATCTTAGTAATGGCATTCGTTATCTTTTTCATAAGGCGCTGGGACCTAAACGCAATGGAAACAGGGGATGATGTTGCAAGAGGACTAGGCGTAAACACAGAAAGAACGAGAATATTCTGCTTAATTTTGAGTTCGTTGATAACTGCGGTAGCAGTTTCATTTTTCGGCATCATAGGATTTATAGGGTTGATAGGGCCGCATATTGTCAAGAAGATAATAGGTAACGATTTCCGTTATGTCTTGATTGGATCTATGTTGATTGGATCCCTCGTTTTACTAATTTCTAACGTAGTAGCAACCCATGGACTAGTAGCTCTTATTGAAACTACATTACCAGTTGGAATACTCACGTCTGCAATAGGCGGTCCATTGTTCATCGCTATTCTTATAAGTGGAAGCAGGAGACGATCATGTTAAGCGTCAAGGGACTGGAGTTCAGTTATGGCGATAATAAAGTCCTAGAAGAGATATCTTTTGATGCGAACAGTAACGAGATTATATCGATACTAGGAAAGAACGGTGCAGGAAAAACTACACTTCTGAAGTGTTTATTAAAAATACTAAAGCCACAAAAAGGTTCCATAAACATAAATGGTAAAAATATCCACGGAATGAATGGAAGAGAACTTTCCAAACATGTCGCATATGTTCCTCAAAGTTATTTGCCTACTATGACAACAGTTTTCGATAGTGTTCTTCTAGGAAGAAAACCTTATATTGAACTTTCTGCCGGAAAAAATGATATCGATAAAACCAGTCAAATGATAATCGATATGGGTTTAGCATCACTTTCCCAAAAGTACGTTGATAGAATAAGCGGAGGAGAATTTCAAAAGGTTCAGATCGCAAGAGCATTAGTTCAAGAGCCTGAGATACTTGTTCTAGACGAGCCTACTAGCAATCTCGACATTGCCAACCAACACAAGACCATGTGTATGATTGAGAGTAACGTACGTTCAAGGAACGTTTGTGCTTTGATGACAATGCATGACATAAATCTGGCTGTTTTGTATTCAGATCGATTCATATTCATGAACAACGGAAGAATAGAAGCCTTTGGCGGCAAAGAAATCATTTCTGAAGATCTAATACGTAATGTATACGATATGGAATGTGAAATCTTAGATCACCACGGCGTTCCATTCATAATGCCAACAGAATCCAGCAAGTACCACAAGTTGAAGTGTTGACTCGATAATTTTAATTTTAACGGTTTGATAACGAGAGTTTTTTGATGTTTTAGCAAATTTTACGTTGTCCAGTACTTTCTTATTATAGTCGTATTAATCGTGTTATACGAAAAATATAATTTTATTTTTTCAATTTAATTTTACGATACGTATAAATCAAATAACTTCATTACCGACAAATGTCAGAAACTATTTTGCCTTCGCAGCATACAGTTTTTGAAAAACAGGACATAGTCCTGAACGAGGTCAACAAGTATGTCACGTCCAAAAAAATGGAGAAATGTATGCTCTCTGCCGGAAAGCAAAGAGTATGGACCATTGGATATTGACATAGAGGCCACTGAAACGATCAGAATGACCGTTGAAGAATACGAAACAGTGCGTCTTGTAAACTTACTAGGATTGACCCAGGAAGAATGTTCTGAACGTATGGGCGTTTCACGCACTACTGTACAGGACATACATAGTAAAGCCATTCACAAAATGGCTAGTTCTTTGGTAAAAGGAATTCCTTTGATCATTGAAGGCGGTCGCTACCGAATCTGTGAACACAGCAAAGAGTGTTGCAGGCGTGCCTGCAAACGCGACAGTAAAAATATTACAGTCGAAAACGATAAACAATAGGAGATAGAAAATGAAAATAATAATACCAGTCAATGAAGAAAATGAAAATACAGAAATAGCTCAATCCTTCGGTCGAGCACCATTCTACATGTTGTACGATACTGAAACTAAAAAGACTAACACAATAACCAATCCGGCTACTGAAAGTCCATCGGGTGCTGGCATAAAGGCAGCTCAGACAATAGTGGATTCTGGCGCTAAAGTATTATTGACAATTAGATGTGGTAAGAATGCACACGATGTCCTAAAAGGAGCTGACATCAAAGTGATGGAAGCAACTACAGGAATAGCTAAAGATATCATCCAAGCGTACATCGACGGTAAATTGTCTGAATTAGATACAATTCACGATGGACATCACGGAGCCAATTAAGATGAAAATCGCGGTGCTCAGCGGCAAGGGAGGCACCGGGAAGACCATGTTGTCTGTAAACCTTGCATCAGTCTCAGAACCTTCCGTATACGCTGATTGTGACGTTGAAGAACCTAACGGTTATCTTTACTTTAAACCAGAAAACGTCGTCAGCGAAAATGTCTTCGTGCCTGTACCAAAGTACGACCAGAAGAAATGTGACGGATGCATGAAATGCGTTGAATTTTGTAGATTCAACGCATTAGCATTTTCCTTAGATCGTCTAATGATTTTTGAAAACATGTGTCACTCATGCGGAGGATGTGAAATAATATGCCCTCGAGACGCAATAACCGAACATGAAC
The DNA here is from genome assembly GCA_035271005.1 of Candidatus Methanomethylophilaceae archaeon. Lineage (GTDB taxonomy): Archaea > Thermoplasmatota > Thermoplasmata > Methanomassiliicoccales > Methanomethylophilaceae > VadinCA11. Next base: position 3,789 of record DATESF010000103.1, read on the forward strand.
GAAATGTCGGTGTAGTAGAGATGGGCCGCTCAGGAAATGTTTCCGTACTCACGGGTAAAATGAACGTGGGAGAAGCAGCAGGAATACCAGTAATAAAAAAATTACTTAGTAAAATTCCCAAGTGCGATAACATTTTTATTGACTGTCCTCCGGGAAGCTCATGTTCCGTAATGGAAAGTATAGAAGATGCGGATTTTTGCATACTGATATCAGAACCGACAATATTTGGAAGACACAATCTCGCAATGGTCGCTGATCTAGTACAATTATTCAATAAATCTTTTGGAGTTGTCCTGAATAAAGATATTGAAGGAGAAGCAAATCCATCTGAAGAATATTGTCTTGAAAATAATCTTCCGATATTGGGAAGGATACCATTTGATAGTGAACTTGGAGCGTTGTGTTCAGAAGCAAAAATAGCATCTAGGGAGAATAAAAAATTCCATAAGATGTTTAAAAACATCTTAGACAAAATAACTGAGGTGACAACAAAATGAAACAACTTCTAATTTTAAGCGGTAAAGGAGGAACAGGAAAAACCACCATCGCTAGTGCAATGATTCAATTGTCAAAGGCGGAAGCATGTGCAGATTGTGACGTTGATGCACCGAACCTGCACTTAGTATTGAATTATGACGGCGAACCCGTCAGAAGCGACTACTATGGTCTACAGAAAGCATTTGTCGATCATGACGCTTGTACAATGTGCGGTCTTTGTGCTGAAAAGTGTCGTTTTGATGCTATAACTATAGAAGATGTAGTGAACATCAATGCCTACGCATGTGAAGGATGTGCCGTTTGTGAACTTGTATGCCCTTCTAACGCAATAGAAATGCGTTCAACAGTTGCAGGAGATCTTGATCTTTATTCCGATCCTAAGAAAGGTATATTCTCAACAGCGCAGCTTAGAATGGGGAACGGAACGTCTGGTCTTTTAGTTACAGAAGTTAAGAAACAAATGAAAAAGGCAGCTAAAAATGCACCTCTGGCTATTATTGACGGATCACCTGGAATAGGTTGTCCTGTACTAGCTTCCATAACAGGCGTAGATATGATACTGATAGTCGCAGAACCATCTGTATCAGGTATTAACGATATGGAACGTATATTGGATACTGCTTCTGGACTGGGTGCTCGCTCTATCGTCTGCGTTAATAAAGCTGATACAAATCCTGGTATGACAGATCGCATAAAAGCTCATTGTTTTGAAAAAGGAATCCCTTACGTCGGAGAAATACCATACGACCCTGAAGTTGTACGTATCGTGAACAGAGGAGGCACTCTTGCAGATGCTCAAAGTCCTGCGGGAGACGCCGTTCGATCTATATTCAAAAAGGTAATGGACGTAATGAACGGAAAAGCGATTTGATGAAAGTACACGTTCTTGTAGAAAACTCTTCGAAGCCTGATGGGCCTACTGGAGAGCACGGACTTAGTTTGTATATAGAGATGAAGAAACAAGTCATCCTATTTGATACTGGACAGGGCGATAGATTTGTTAATAATGCGAAGATAATGAATATAGATCTTTCTGAAGTGGATCTTGCGGTCATATCACATGGCCATTATGATCACGGAGGGGGAATAAAGGCATTCTTGATAGTTAACAAATATGCGCCTATCTATATTCACAGTAGAGCTTTTGAACCACATCTTTCTTTGAAAGCGGATGGTCGTTATGCCGATATAGGGCTAGATAGTAAATTAAAAAGTAACGATCGAATGATTCTTGTTAATGAAGATACTAAGATCACAAACAATACGCTACTGTTCTGCGACGTAGAAAACAATCATTCTATTCCATGGGGTAATCAAGGTCTTTTAACAGGAACTGAAAAAGACCCAGTACCCGATGATTTTGAACATGAGCAAAATCTTATTCTAAAAGAAAATGGTAAAATCGTCTTAATAACGGGATGTTCTCATCGAGGAATCTGGAACATAGTCACCAAAGCCAAAGAAATAATTGGAAGATATCCTGACACAATCATAGGAGGATTCCATCTTCACAGATGGTCCGGTGATGAAGAGGAACTCAAAGACATTCAGAAGCTTTCTGAAATGTTATTGAGCACAGGGTCTCAATATTATGCCTGTCACTGTACTGGTAAATCTGCATACGAACAGATGAAGCTTATAATGACGGACAATTTACAGACTCTTGAAACAGGGACTGTGTTAGACCTGTAAAGATTTTAATAAAACTCAATAAATAATTTACAATCAAATATTTAGAAAAATAAAGGAGACAAAAATATGAGAATAGTAGTAGCAAGCGATGGAGAAAATGTAACCGAACATTTCGGACACTGCAAAACATACAGAACGTATGATGTAGAAAACGGTAAAATAACAGAAACTGGAGTACTCGAGAGTCCTGGTCACGTACCTGGAGCCCTTCCTATATTCTTGAAAGATAACGGAGCAAACGTAGTAATTTCAGGAGGAATGGGGGGCGGTGCAATCGATCTGTTTAACCAGAACAATATAGAGGTCGTAGTAGGAGCCTCAGGAGATTCTAGAAAGGCGGCAGAGAACTTCCTTTCAGGAGACCTTGTGTCAACTGGTTCCGCCTGTAAGGAACACAATCACAAACACTGATATCTTAATTGAAGGATATTAAAAACAACAATAGGTGTGCGGCGGTCAATAGTATACGGCAGGATCAACGTCGAACTAATCGTCGCCACCTAACAAATTTTTTATAAATTAAAAGAAAAAGATTTAGACGGCAGACATTAAATCTGCCATCTTTTAAAGTTTCAATTTATTTCTTCGAACTGACTGTTGTACAACTCGCTGTACATTCCACCCTGTGCCAGAAGCACATCATGAGTTCCCTGTTCGATTATGTCGCCGTCTTTCATCATTAGAATCATGTCAGCATTCTTGATAGTAGATAGACGATGTGCAATCACAAAGGACGTACGTCCCTTAGTCATCGCGTCCATTGCATCCTGAATTGCTTTTTCAGTTCTAGTATCAACAGAACTCGTTGCTTCATCTAATATCAGCAGGGGAGCATTCTGAACTATCGCCCGTGCTATAGTGATCTGCTGCTTCTGCCCCACCGATAATGATGTGGTGTTATCCAACATAGTGTCGTAACCATTGGGTAAGGTCCTAACGAAGTGATCTATCCCTACGGCTTTAGAAGCGTTCATTACTTGCTCGTCAGTCGCGCTCTTCATACTATATGCGATGTTTTCCTTAACAGTACCATCGAAGATCCATGTATCTTGAAGAACCATGGAGAACAGTTCACGAACGTCACTACGTTTCATGTCATTAGTAGAAACACCGTCTATCAGTATATCTCCGCTATCTAATTCGTAGAACCTCATCAACAGATTAACCATTGTAGTCTTTCCTGCACCAGTAGGCCCGACAATAGCAATCTTCTGACCTGGTTCAATTTTAGCTGAGAATCCATGGATAATCTCTTTTCCTGGTACGTAACTGAAGCGAACATCTCTGAACTCAACGTGTCCCTTGACATTTTCGAGTTTCATTAGTTCGTCACCCTCTTCTGATTGTTCCTCCTCTTCAATGAACTCAAAGACACGTTCGGCAGCTGCTGCAACAGACTGCATACCGGTAAGTGCCTGAGCAACCTGTGAAAGAGGTTGAGTAAACATACGAACGTAAATCATGAATGCAACGATTACACCGATCGAGATTGCCCCGTTCAATACCATTGCTGCACCAACGATACAGACCATAACGTATCCAAAGTTACCAATGAAGTTCATCAAAGGCATCATTAGACCTGAC
>DATESF010000104.1:0-2476 GCA_035271005.1 Candidatus Methanomethylophilaceae archaeon
ACCATCAATAGATACGCTACCCTCCATCCTGTAGAGTACAATGCAACACCAATCGTCCCCATGACAACTATAACGATGAAGTTTAGAAAAATGTTGAATATGTTCATGGCAGAAAGTTCTACAGCCTCGGGAAGTCCCACGCGAAGAACGCCAGCCATTGCCTTTTTTTCGTACCTTAAGTCAGATGAAACTATCTTTAAAAACATGTCATTCTTAATGAAATACCAATAAAGTCCAACTATGATAGAAGAACTAAAAGCGATAACAGTGGCCCAGGCTGCTCCTGCAACCCCCATACCCAATCCATATATCAGTATAGGATCGAGAATTATGTTCATCACGGCAGAAAGCACTTGAATGTACATTGAACGTCTAGCGGCACCTTCGCCACGTATGATGCCAGTTATCACGCCATTCAATATTATTACAAAGGTAGCAAGATACAGCGGAATGGCATAATCCGTACACAGTTCAAGAATTTCAGAACCGCCCATGAGAATTATGGAAGATTCCATAGTGAGCAGAAGTATCGGCGTAAGGACTATCGACGTAAGAATGGAAAGAAGTAATGCCTGTCCCCCTCTAGCCTCAGCCTCTCGTCTATCCTTTCTTCCAATACTTCTTGCAATAGCTACGGAAGCTCCGATGCCTATGCCGCTTCCTATACCCATTACCGCCGCAAATATGGGATAAACGATACTTATTGAAGCCATGGCATCCGCACCAAGACCTGCCACCCATACAGTGTCAACAAGGATGTTTATGTGCAATATTGCTAAGGCTACAACAACTGGTATTGAAAAATGCCATATGGCCTTCTTGTAATTTCCTGTGAGGATCTTAACATCCTCGCTGCCCTCTTCGATATATAACGCCGCCTTTACTTTCTAAAGTACCTATAGCATATGATATTACCGCTAAAGATTATATCTTAAGTGCGTCTAGCAGAAGATATGCGTATAGCGGTGGTTCTGCAGGACAGATGTCAGAGCAGAAAATGCAATAAGGATTGTTACAATTTTTGCCCGTTGGTTAGAACCGGCGTGGAATGTATAGTGTTCGGAGAGAAGGGAAAACCAATCATATCCGAGTCTCTTTGTCAGGGATGCGGAATATGTGTTAATAAGTGCCAGTTTGACGCTATAAGAATAATAGGGCTTGCTGACGAACTTAAAAATGAAATGGTTCATCAATATGGCGAGAACTCATTTCGACTTTATCGTATACCCGTTCCTAAAAAAGGAGTTGTTACAGGAATACTTGGACCGAACGGTATTGGTAAAACTACAGCGATAAAGATTCTCTCAGGAGAATTGATCCCTAACTTGGGAAAATATGATAATCCACCATCCAAAGAAGATGTACTGGCACATTATGACGGTACAGAAGTTAAAGCATATCTAACAGAAATTTACGGTGGAAAGATTCGAACTGCGATTAAACCGCAGTATGTAGATCTCATACCGAAAACTGCAACTGGCCCTGTAAAGAACCTTCTTTCAAAAATAGACGGGCGCCTCACTATGGAGGAAGCTGCTGAACTATTCGATTTGAGTGAACTGCTAGAAAGAGACATTGCAAAACTTTCCGGCGGAGAAATGCAGAGATTGGCTATGGCTGCTACAGTGATGAAAGACGCCGACGTATACTTTTTTGATGAGCCCACGTCGTATCTAGATATCTACCAGAGAGTTAAAATTGCCCGTATAATTAAAGAACTAAGTCTTGACAAACAAGTCATAGTGATTGAACACGACCTTGCAATATTGGACTTCCTAGCTGACGTAGTTAGCGTGGTTTACGGAATGGAAGGAGCATACGGTGTTTTCACTCAGGCTAGACAGGTCAGAACAGCCATAAACGTCTATTTGGACGGATATCTTCCAGAAGAAAACATACGCTTTAGAGATACACCTATTGAATTCTTCGCATCTCCGCCCAGAGGAGACTGGGTAACCGCAGATCTACTATCCTTTGAGGGACTTAGCAAAGACTTTGGTGAATTCGAACTTGATGTTGTAGGTGGTTCGATCAAAATGGGAGAAACCGTAGGTGTTGTGGGACCCAACGCTACAGGTAAAACGACGTTTGTAAAAATGTTGGCCGGAGTTATTGAACCTGACAAAGGTTCGATGGACGGTAAAATTAAAGTTTCGTATAAACCCCAATATATCACTGGGGATTTTGATGGTACTGTAAGAGATATGTTGTATCTCAAAGATTATGAAAAAGTTACATCCAGTTTCTTTGAAGGCGAAGTTATTGACCCTCTGAGCGTCAAATATCTTATGGATAAACAAGTTAAAAATTTGTCTGGCGGAGAATTACAGAGAGTAGCGATTACTATGTGTCTTCTTACAGACGCTGATATGTATCTTTTTGATGAACCTTCTGCTTATCTGGATTCTAATCAGAGAATGAACGCAGCTAAGACCATAAGAAGAATGATGGAAAAATCAGGACGTAGTGGAATGGT
>DATESF010000105.1:0-3820 GCA_035271005.1 Candidatus Methanomethylophilaceae archaeon
TCCATCTGTTGCCCGCGAGCAAGGTCCCAAACAGCCTTTGTAACATATCTTAGGACGCTGCGCATAGCTTTATCGGAAACATCTAAATCAGCGATTATCTGGAACGCTTTAGCGAACAAGGCATCTCCAGCCAGCACTGCAGTAGGCATACCATATTTGACGTGAATAGTAGGCATTCCTCTACGTGTTTCGTCGCCGTCCATAAGGTCGTCATGGACTAACGTGAAATTGTGTATGTATTCCACAGCCACCGCCAACGGAATAGCCTTTGATTTATCGCCTCCGACAGCACCGCAACAAGCAAGTGCCATTGCAGGCCTCATTCTTTTTCCGCCGTTGTAGGGATATTGTCTAGTGGCTTCAATCAAGTCCGCTGGTTCCTCGTTCTCGATATAGTTCTGCATCGGAGCGTCAAGCTCTGCCGAGATCTTCTTTAGATATTCTTTTGCGTTCATTCAAGTCCCTCCAACCATTGTCTTGTTTCGCCTAGTACAATGTACCGGGCTCTGGAAAGCTGTGCGATGTCAGAACATCCAGTTAGCAGCATTGCTACCTTCAGTTCTTCTTTGATAAGGTTTAATTTGTCCTTTACCGCTTGTGCGGATTCAGTTGCTTCTTTTAATATTGCGTGTGCCACACCGGCAGAGCTTGCGCCCATGGCTAGACTACAGGCAACATGCACTCCATCTAGTATTCCTCCGGATGCTATTAACGGAAGTCCACATTTCGCTTCTATAAGGGATACAGGTGATGGAATACCCCAGTCGAAAAAGGTCTGACCCATTCCTGTACGGATTCTGTCATCAATCTCAAGTGCACGATACATCTCTACACCAGCAAAACTAGTTCCGCCCATTCCTGCAACGTCTATCCCTAGTATCCCAGTACCTTTCAATCTCGCGACTACGTCTTTGGATATTCCTGCTCCAGTCTCTTTAATCATAATGGGATGTTGTTGCGCTATATCTCGTATGGCATCATAACATCCTTTGGCATTGGTATCTCCTTCAGGTTGGATTGCTTCCTGTAGATAGTTAAGGTGTATAGCAACAACATCTGCATCTACAAGGTCTCTAGCGGCGCCTATGCCATCTACAGTAATATTGTCCTTACTGTGTTGAGACACGAGCTGTGGCGCTCCTACGTTGCCTATCATCAGTGGCACGTCATAGTCTTTTACTACAGTGTAGCTTTCAGGCTCGATACCTCCGATTCCGGCTCGTTCGCTTCCTACGCCCATTCCGATACCGAGATCGGCACATGCCTCTGCAATGTTAGCGTTAATTTTCTTAGCGCCTTCGAATCCCCCTGTTATAGCAGTTACTATAAGGGGGAAGTCTAGTTTTTTACCGAACAGTGTGACGCTTGTATCAATCTCTTCTGCGTCTATCTCCGGCAGGGCGTTGTGTACAAGTTTAATATCGTCCCAATAACAGTAGCCTGGAGCTACTTTTTCATTAAGGGTGATTTTCATGTGCTCAGCTTTTCTGTTTTTGATAGTCATTGAATTCCACCTTTTGCAACCGTACAGGTTACTGCTTCTCCCCGTAGGAGTGCTCCGAGTCTTCCCTCGACAGTGCCGTTTAATAGCACACAATCTCGGTCGGCTGTGCTCATCCTTAGCATCGCTTCCATTTTAGAGCGTATTCCTCCGGTAACGTCGTCAATGTTGCTCTCTGATTTAATATTCTTTAGTGTTTCAGTGCACACAGATCCGAACAGCTTAGCTTTTTTATCGCTTTTAGGGTCCGAAGTGTATAGTCCGTCAATGTCTGAAACGAATATTATTTTATTAATGTCAAAAAGTTCAGCAAGTATTTCTGTTAGTTGATCGCCAGAACATATTCCAAATCCTTTGGTGCGATCAGTAACTAAGTCACCAAAGGTAACAGGCATTATTCCTATAGCATAGAGTCTTTTGATAGCTTCAGTATCATTCGCTATAAGTTTACCATTATCCATAACAAAGCATGATCCCGGGGGAACAGACACTGCAGGAATTCCTGCATCTAACATTTCTTTCACTACCATTTGGCTCAAGTCTCTTACGTCATATTGAACCATAGCAGCTGCAGGAATCTGTTCGGAAGATTTTAATCCGTTATTTAGGTCATGTTGTTTCGAAAGTACGTGGCCAAAAGACCCTGCACCGTGTACAACGAGGACTTGCTGTCCAGAATTCTTAATTTCTGAACAAAGCCTTGAAACCCGTTCTTTGTTAAAACTTCTGTACTGGGTCTTGTCAGTAATTACGCTCCCCCCCAGTTTGATAAGTATCATGTGTTTACCCGTATTGGCTGATGGTTTTAAGATTTGTTGCATAGTTCTGATAAACTGGTTCAAAACAACTAAGCATTTTATTCAAAGGTGGTGTACACAATCTATGAAGCATAAGATGCCAATTAGGGCATTGGTAGCTGTATTCGAGCACACCGAGGTTATTGCCTGGAGTTCAGGCAGTGCAGGTAGATAGGATACATTTGCTTTTCAAAAAGTGTCTCGTTGATGACGATTGGCGATCTATTGACGACTTAGAGACTAAACAGATAAAGATACTGAAACGACGTGGTAAATTTGAATAAAAAAAACGATAAATGGCGCGACATCAAGATGAGTGGTGAAGATGGCAGAAAGTTGTGGAACAAACGTTCCAACAGATTCGCTAAAATAGAAATACCGAGTAAGGAAGATAAGTACGTCTCTCTAATATTGAATACTTATAATGGCAATTTAGGGGATGCTGATGTATTGGATATAGGCTGCGGTTCTGGCATATGGTCTCTCGCTTATGCAGACGAAGTGAAATCTGTTCTGGGTATGGACATATCAGATAAGATGATAGGATACGCCAATGAAAAGGCATCATCGTCTAAACTGAACAATGTACGTTACATAATAGAAGATTGGGGTGAACAGTTTGTCGGTATAGGAGACCTTACCAATAAATTTGATATTGTCATGGCTCATATGACTCCAGCCATAAATTCAGACCAAGATATCATTAAAATGGACTCGGTATGTAATGGTACATGTTATTACACAATTCCATTTAATGGAACCAATAGTTTAAGAAAGGCTATAGAAGATGAATTCAAAGTATCTTTGGATCGTCCTAATTCCTCTCCTGTAAATTCACTAGAAGCTTTATTCAAATTAGGCAGGCGTCCTATGATGATGTATGAGGATAAGAAGGGCGAGAGAACCGAATCTGTAGAGGACCAATTTGATTTCTATAACGATTCTTTAAAAGAAGAAGGTGTGTCTGAAAAGGACTTTATGGACTTGTTGAAAGACCTTTCCGTCGACGGTATGTTGAATTATGAATTCTGTATGAATACTGTTACAATATACTGGAACGTTTAAGATTCCATAGTATATTTCGTATTAAACTTTTTTTCAATTTAATTATTATATATTCTAGATGCAAAGTAATTAACTCAAAAAATTCTATCTATTTCGTAATCGCTAGTATAATTATTTCATATTATTAATTATTATATCGAGGATATATTTTGAACATAAAGATGAATCCTCTAATTATAAAAGGTACAATGAGTGCAGAGAAACCACTTAAATTTTTATACTGGGTATTATCAGTAACGATGTTCGATATAGTTTGACACACAGTTCGTTAATTTGTTTTTGTCACAACATTTAGATTTCTTTGATATTCCAAATTAGGTGATGTATAACAACTAAGCATTTTATTCAAAGGCGGTGTATATCCCTTCATGAAGCATAAGATGCCGATTATGGCATTGGTAGCAGTACTTGTAGTACTTTTAGCAACGCCGATGTTAATGCCTGAAGCTCAGGCAAT
>DATESF010000106.1:0-4228 GCA_035271005.1 Candidatus Methanomethylophilaceae archaeon
ATAATATCTGTGAATTTTTTTATTTTATTTATGCAAAGATTTGATTGAAATCTTCGCCAGAAATATTTAATTTTAAATTAAGGCATTTCTAAATGCACGTAAATTCACATCAGGAGTCAATGGAGATAATCCACATCCCGGTGCGATTATGTCGAAACCTGCATTTCTGCAGTTAATGGTTGAATCTACAATATCCTCTGGTGTTCCATTGAATAACGGATTAACAGCTCCGATATTCCCTACGAGTATGGCATCATTGCCCACGATACTTTTTGCAAAGTGCGGATCCACAATTTCTTCTATGGATAAGCAGTCCGCTCCTGTTCCTACCATATTCCTGAGTATCTTTGATGTATCGCCGCATATGTGAAGCGATGTTTTTGTTTTCCTTACGGCTTTGAAAAGTTCTTTAAAATATCTGCCTGCAAAACTATTGAATAGCTCCGGTGGCAAAAGATCGGGAGAGGCGATACCATCTGTAAGTTGGATTACGTCTGCGCCAGCCTTTGAAAGCTCTTGTACGTATCTTTTCAGTACAGACATTGTTCCTGCAATTATCTTCTCGGCATCATCAGGGGAAAGTAAGGTTCCTATCATAAGTTCTTCTATTCCCACTAGACCTCCTGCAACTATCAAAGGTCCAGAGAACCCAGCTACTACAGGATACATATCTCCTTTATTTTTGGAAAGAATCTCTATAGATTCTATTATTTGTGCTATATTCCCGCCAGAAACGAATTCATCTGGTTCAAAAAAAGGTATATCGGGAAACACCTCTTCCGCAGGAACGAATCTATAAGGATGTGTCGTCACCATCGGAGTAGAACTCATGGTTCCCCGGTCTACGCAACATCCTAGTCGTTCTACTTCTGCAGTAATACTAAAAGGTGATCTTACTGCTTCGAATCCAAAATCCTCTGCTGCTGCAGAGCCTAAAGCCGCCATTTGCTTTGCATCATAATTCGCCTCTGGCCAGAATATATTCCTTCTTTCCATCATGGATACAGTGACAGACTGCGTAAAAATTGCAACAGGAGGAACATCATGAGTATCGCCATCGATAGTAGATATCACGCGTTCCTTCGGAGACAAAGACATAGTACCATATTGTTAAAATTTATATTTAACAATCTGCCAGTATATTGATATGTATTTTAGAATACTCTCCAGTGGAAATAATGGGGTAGGTAAAATAAGATATATGAATAATATATTCACGTTGTTTTAGGTAGCAAGGGGCACGTCATCTTGCTTAATTCTATCTCGCAAATCGAATATTTTCTTACGAATAGTCTCGATCATGTTGCGATAAGCAGCGTCGTCTTTGCCCCTTATATCATCAAGTATCCAGTCTTCAGTATATGCGCACGGGATATCAGGATATTCTCCGCATCCCAAAGTAATTACAATATCTATAGCAGGAAGCTCGGATACATGTTTTGGATTTTTTTCTGTAATGTCGCTACTACAGTATTCCAAAAGCATCCATGCAGTTCTATCGTCAACAGTATATGACGGTTCAGAACCAGCGGAATATGCTTCAAAAGTGTCTGATGCAAATTCCCCAGCTAGCGCCTCCGCCACTTGACTTCTACACGAGTTATGCAAGCATAGAAAGGCAACCTTCGGTTTTCTCTTCATATTTACCTCAAAGCATGCAATCGATGCAGTCCTGTGATTCGCATACAGGGTTATTAATCTTCCACTTAAGTGCCCAGACTTTAATGTTTTTTGCCACATTAATTAGGTCTACTCCCATTTCAGTAAGGCAATATTCACTTTTTATGGGCATTGTGGTAGAATCGACTCTATTCTCGATAACGCCTTCCTTTTGCAATTCTTTTAATCTATCTGATAATACTTTAGGCGTTATATCCATAGATTTCTTCAATTCCGAAAATCTCATCCATGAATTTCCTCCGCGATAAAGCTCTAAAATAATGAGCAGCATCCATTTTTTAGAAAGAAATCCCATGGTCTTGTACACGGTACAGTTTTCGTTCATGATTTCCCGTAAGAAACCTTCCGTATTTAAATGAGTATACTTATTATACTAATTAGAAATTTATCGGAGGAAATAATAAAAATGACAGAAATGTTTTGTTTTCAATGCGAACAGACCGCAAAAGGCATAGGATGTACCGGAAAAGCTGGAGTTTGTACTAAATCCTCGCAGGTTTCTAATCTGCAAGATGACTTAATATCCGCTCTCGTAGACTTGGCCAACAAGTCAGAAGGTAAGAGCAATGGTCATACTGACGACGTCATATCAGACGCTCTTTTCCGCACAATAACCAACGTAGACTTTAGTGCTGAATCTATCAAGTCTCATATAGATGCAGTAAAAAAAGAAACTTCTAAATTTGGAGGCTGCGGAGGCTGCGGAGGATGCAGTGGCAATCATTTCAAACTGTCTAATGTATGGACAGGAGATGAGGATATCAGATCTCTTAAGTCTTTGATTCTTTTTGGACTCAAGGGAATTGCTGCATATGCATATCACGCTAAAGCTTTAGGATATGAAGATAAAGAAGTTTATGAATTCATGTATAAGGCCTTAATAGCCATCGGATCCGATATGGGTCAGGGCGAACTTTTACCCATAGTATTAGAGACTGGTGAAGCGAACCTGAAATGTATGAAGATTTTAGATGAAGCTAACACCAAAACCTACGGAGTTCCAGAGCCTAACACAGTATCTCTTAAGATTCACAAGGGGCCGTTCATTATCGTCACTGGACATGATTTATTGGATCTCAAAATACTTCTTGAACAGACAAAGGACAAAGGCATTGACATCTACACTCACGGTGAGATGCTTCCAGCCCACGGATATCCTGAACTTAGAAAATATAAGCACTTCGTAGGTCACTTCGGTACTGCATGGCAGAATCAGCGTGATGAGTTCGACGACGTACCTGCGCCGATACTCTACACAACTAACTGTCTTATGAAACCAAAGGACAGTTACTCCGACCGTATATTCACTACTGGACCTGTAGCATATCCTAACACGGCTCACATTGACGAAGATAAAGATTTCACTCCTTTGATCAATATGGCTTTGGATCTCGGAGGATACAAAGAGGACGTACAGATGCTCGGTATGAATGGCGGTAAGACCATGACTACTGGATATTCTTCTGGTACTATCCTATCTGTCGCTGATAAAGTAGTCGAGGCAGTTAACAGCGGAGCTCTCAAGCATATATTCCTCGTAGGAGGATGTGACGGCGCCAAACTTGGAAGGAACTACTTTACCGACTTCGTTAAAGAAACTCCTAAGGACACACTTGTGTTGACTTTGGCTTGTGGAAAGTTTAGATTCAACGATCTTGACATTGGAGATATCGGCGGAATACCGAGACTCCTTGATGTCGGGCAGTGTAACGACGCTTATGGCGCAGTAGTTGTAGCTTTGGCACTTGCAGACGCGTTCAAGTGCAGTGTGAACGAACTTCCACTGTCTATCGTGCTGTCATGGTATGAGCAGAAAGCCGTTGCAATATTGTTGACGTTACTCCACTTGGGTATTCAGAACATTTATCTCGGACCTACAATACCGGCATTCGTCTCGCCAAATATACTCAACTATCTTGTTGAGAACTTTGGTGTCTCGCCGATAAGTACGCCTGCTGAAGACATGAAGAAGATGCTCGGTTAAGTGTAAAATAAAACTTTATAGGCAGTGCCGACGCAAGGGGTCGACACTGCCACGTTATTTTTAAATTATTGAGGCGGCCCAAAAGTCTCTCTCATAAGATTTACGTCTATTTTTTTCTTACATATTTTTGATACGGTTTCTACAATTCCGTTTATCGTCTCAGGAGGCATTATTCCGCTTACCGTTAATCGTGAAGGAAAAAGATATTGAGAATCAAAAGAATATTCTTCTAACCATGCTCTTCTTGATTCTAAATAAGCTGTAAGAATTTCAGATGTCGTCTTATGTAAAGTTACTGAAATACAGGAATCTTCATTAATTCCTCGTGATCGACATGACATAATGCCGATACTCGGAGCATAATCCATATTGTCCATCTCCAATGTCCTGACGTCTTCTGGACTTAGCCCTGTATCTGCAACGATCATCAAAAAAGCGAAAGATCGCATTGTTTTGTAATCCGAACCAATGTGCAAAATAGCTTCATTTCTCAGGCTAAAGTACGGTTGTAAAATATTTCCGTCTTCACGTTCTTTATCCTTCTTCTGTATGTCCATATTTACC
>DATESF010000107.1:0-2223 GCA_035271005.1 Candidatus Methanomethylophilaceae archaeon
GTCTATAATTATGAGGATTCTTGGGGTATCGAAGCGTCTCTAAGGGAACGTGCACTCAAGGATTTCAAAGCTAATGGCATACAAATGGCATATCAGAGGATCGACGTTAGGGCAGAACCTAGCGAAAAGATTGATTACGACCTTTGAAAGTCACATTGAAAAATTAAACTCTTTACAATAATTTTTTATTATAACACGTGATAATTCATGACTGGGTCTTATCAATAATAATATTTTTTATTAAATGATACGCCTTGTTTATTTACCTATTTTAATCATAATTTTATGGCCTGGGACATAGTTCCGACGTAAGGATATAAAATAACCAAACTTTTATTAAAAGTGCCCTATGCACTCTCATGAAGCGTAAAATAACGATCATGACATTATTTGTCGTCATCGTCGCACTTTTAGCGGCACCTATGTTAGTGCCCGAAGCTCAGGCAGCACCAAACATGGGCGAAATGGAATTCCTTTTCGAAGGTCTACCAGTAGATTCAAATGTTAATCCGATCAGATTAAACGCTGGTGAAGAAGTAGAAGTCAGAGTGTTTATAACCAATACGTCCCCCGTCAATTGGACTGTAACTTTAAACGCGAGAGATTCACCTAATATAACTTATGTTGGTGAACCCGTAACTCTATTCGTCGAAGCAGCAGGAGGCGAGAAATCAGTAAGAGAACACGACATGAAATTCTCTACTGATAAATTTACACGCGAAGGTGCTGGAGATTCGGAAATCACTCTACATATAATGGATGGCGGCCCAGGTTATACCGTAACGGATTTGATACACTTTGATATAAGTTCAAATCTTTCTGCAGCCGGTAATTTCAACAAGATAATGGGGGTAGTACCGAACGTCCTGCCCGAACCTTTTGACAGTCCCACTGCATCAGCTATCTTTACTCTGGCTATATGGTTCTTAATAGCCATATTGATCGTAAAAGCAATAATTCCCGCAATAATGTTTTTACCTATGAGGGGTAGAAGAAAGGTAAACAAAACTGAAGAAGTAAAATCTGCTTACAAGATGGTATTCATTGTAGTGATCATCTACGGTTTATATGAAACTCTAAAGGTTCTAGGCGCGTCTGAATATATTATTGATTTTTCAGGAAGGGTCGCCGGCGTTCTATATGTATTATTAGGTGCGTTAATAACATGGGAAATTTATACTGTGGCTGTAGAACACATATTCTCTCGAAGAGGGCCAGATGGTGGCCCTGGAGCAGTGGATCAAACGCTTATCCCACTGTTCAATATGATAGGCAAGATCATAATCGGTACGATTGCCATCGCCGTTGCATTCTCAGTATTAGGAGCTGATCTAGTTGGTATCGTAGCAGGTGCTGGTATTGCAGGTCTTGCCCTATCGTTAGGAGCTCAGAGTATGCTTAGGCAGTTCTTCAGCGGTATTACATTACTGACTACTCGTCCGTTCAAGGAGGGTGACTTAGTAATCATAGGTGATTCTATTGAACTTAAAGTTCAAAAGGTAGGAATTATGACTACTTGGTTCAAGACCCCTTGGAACGAGGTAGTAATATCTATACCAAACGACAAAGTTGCATCCAGTAATATTTCTAACATGACTGGCGAGAATCTGTTCTACAGATTCAATCTGTTCTTAGAAGTATCTCGTGATGCCGATATTACGTTAGCTAAGAAATTGCTTGAAGACGCAGCTATGGAACACCCAGAAGTGATCAAGGACGGTACAGTATTCATGCCATTTGCGCGTGCTATGGACGTCACTGAATCTGGTATAAAAATCAGGCTAGCTGCATTTGCATATAATTACGAGGATTCTTGGGGTGTCGAGGCAGCTCTAAGAGAACGTGCGCTCAAGGATTTCAAAGCAAATGGCATACGCATGGCATACAACAGAATCGATATTAGGACGGACCCTACCAGTAAGGTAGATTACGATCTGTGATGTAAATAGCCAGACAATTAAACCTTTTACAATATCAATTTTTTTTAGATATTATAATTTTATTTCAATCTAATAAATATAAGAAAACTAAAGCTGCTGAAGATTTAAGAAACTTCAATCATATGAGCAATCTTGCGCCTTCAAAAGGGCATAGCCTGAAGTATATGCTTTTTAAGAAGATTGTACGTACATCACTGGTACGTTACGCCATCGTGGTCGAGAAACTCATTCCAGAGAGCTATTGTCTCTTGGGCATCTTCTTCGTCCATGACATTTATGGCGT
>DATESF010000108.1:0-10933 GCA_035271005.1 Candidatus Methanomethylophilaceae archaeon
CGGCATAGAGCTTGAGTTCATAGATATCGGTGGCGGTATCGGTATACCGTACAAGTTAAATGAAGAGCCAATGGATATTGAAGAACTGGCGATTGAAGTAACAGACATGATAAAAATGGAGACTAACGTCAAAACCATTATCGTGGAACCTGGCAGATATATCGTAGCCAATACGACGTTGTTACTAACGAAATGTGTTGACGTAAAGGACTTAGGAGAAAAGAAGTTCGTAGGCGTAGATGCAGGAATGAATACTCTTCTTCGTCCTGCTATGTATGATTCGTATCATCACGTTGTAATCACGGATAAGTTCGAAAAAGCTTGCACCGCAAAATATGACGTAGTCGGCCCGATATGCGAGACAGGAGATTATCTGGCTCATAATCGTGTTCTTCCCAACCCTGAAGAGGGCGATATACTTGCTGTATATGATGCAGGAGCTTATGGATTTTCGATGTCCAGTAATTACAATTCTAGACCTCTATGTAGAGAAGTCCTTGTGAACGACGGTAAAGCAGAACTTATACGGGACGTCGAGACAGTAGAAGAACTTTGGAGACACCAATCTATTCCAAAGAGGCTGCTTAAATGATTTTTTGGAAATACCATGGACTTGGAAACGATTTCATAATCGTTGACGGAATGGACGGAACCGTAGAGGTTGATAAAGAATGGTGTAAAAACGTATGCCGACGTAATTTTGATGTAGGTGCGGACGGCGTACTTTACATAATGCCCGGTGAAGATACGGATATTACGATGGTAGTCATCAACGCCGATGGCACCGAAGCAGAAATGTGCGGTAACGGAATACGCTGCGTGGCCAAACACGCCTATGACCACAATCTAGTGACTGAACAAAGATTCAGCATAAACACACTCGCAGGTGAAAAGGACGCCACCGTAACACTTGGAAAAGACGGTAAAGTTTCTACCGTCTCGATAGATATGGGGGCACCGATATTGAATGGAAAGTCCATACCTATCGATCACGACGGACGCTTTATCGACGAACCCTTTGTAATAGGATCTCTAAGAATTAGAGGTACCGCCGTATCCATGGGAAATCCCCATTTTATAACATTCACAGAACTTCCTGACGAAACTATCAACAGACTCGGCCCGGAGTTAGAAAAACATGAATTCTTCCTCAATAAGACAAATGTTGAATTCTGTCAGATGAAAGAAGGAAAAATATATGTTCGTGCATACGAACGTGGCGCCGGATGGACTTTGGCCTGTGGTACAGGAGCAAGCGCGTCCACAGTAGCTGCAGCATTAATCGGTCTTGTTCCCTTCGATGAACCAATAGACGTACATCTTCCAGGAGGATGGTTAAAGGTCACTGTGGCAAGAGACCTAGGTTACGTAATAATGGAAGGACCAGCAGAATTTGTATTCAAAGGAGAAATTTAAAATGATGAAATATGATCAGTCGGAAAGGCTCCAGAAACTCCCCCCGTACCTCTTTGTAAGGTTGGAAAAATTGACCTCTAAGAAAAGAGAAGAGGGAATGGACATAATTGATTTCGGAATTGGAGATCCAGACTTGCCTACACCTGAACCTATCGTAAAAACGATACAGGACGCTATGCCTATCAACAAGAATCAGAAATATTCGTCCTCTCAGGGTGAAAAAGATTTACGTGTAGCCATAGCCGAATGGTACAAACGCAGATACAATGTTGACGTTGATCCAAACACTCAGGTTTGTGTCACTTTAGGTTCTAAGGAAGCTATTTTCAACATATCCCAGGCCTTTGTGAACGTTGGAGAGACTATAATCGCACCGAGCCCCGGATATCCTGTATATTCCGGTGCTGCCGCTTTGTTTAACGAATGCGAAGCTACGGAAGTAGAACTTAAACCAGAAAATGACTGGCTCTTGGACGTTAACGATTGTCCAGAAAACGCAAAAATGATGTACCTGAACTATCCAAACAATCCTACAGGTGCCACTTGTGATTTAAATTACCTAAAAGGCGTAGCAGAATGGTGTGCTGAAAATAAGACTATACTTTCTTACGATAACGCATATTGTGAAATGTGCTATGATGGGTACAGAGCACCTTCGATTCTTCAGGCTACACCTAACGCAATAGAGTTCGGCTCCTTTTCAAAGACTTTCAACATGACTGGATTCAGATTAGGATACGCCGTTGGTAATCCTGACCTTATATCTGGCCTAACGAAATGTAAAGGGCAGATTGATTCAGGTGCACCTATCTTCATTCAGAAGGGCGGAATCAAAGCTCTTAGTATGTATGGAGAGGACGGTTCCGCTCCACAGGTCGTAAACGACAATATGAAGATCTATGCAGAAAGACGCACTGCCATAGTCAAAGGTCTTAGAAATCTGGGATTCGACGTAAAGATGCCTAAAGGTACCTTCTACATCTGGTTTGACTGTGGAATGCCTTCCATGAAGTTTACAGAAAAACTGATCGATTGTGGAGTCGTATTCACGCCAGGATCAGGATTTGGAAAATCCGTCGATAGTTACGTAAGAGTAGCCACCACACAATCTATGAAGAGAATAGAAGAGGCTTTCGAAAGAATCGAAAAGGTTCTTTGATCACTTCGGGAATTTATTCTTGGAATATCTGAGGGCTTCGACCACAGGTAACGGCTTTCCCATTAGGAAAGACTCCAAGGCACCGCCTCCGGTGCTTGTGTAAGCGAAGCTATCGGATAGATCGAAGTCATCGGCGGCGGCGCCTGTGTGCCCTCCGCCGATAACCGATTGACCTTTGCTATCCACCATGGCTTTCATGAGCACATGAGTTCCAACGTCGAATCCTTCTTCCTCGATCATTCCAGCTGGGCCAGACATAAAAGATGTATTGGATGACAGTATGACTTTTCTAAATTTCTCTGCACTGTCATCTCCGATGTCAAGTGCTGGCTCCTTTGTCGGTAGATCGCCGATGTTAACTGAAACTCTAACTCCATTCCTTTTTACAGCAACGTCTACAGGCAATAATATCCGTTGACCGTATGTGTTAAGCACGGATATAGCCGCATTGATATTTTCTTCAGTAAGCTCTTTTTTAAGGGAATTTAAACTTGCATCCCCAATATTAACGCCACGAGCATAAAGGAAAGCGTTACCTGCCAATCCTGTAAGTATTACGGTATCGGCCATACCGCTACCTAGTACGTGTTCAATCATTACTGAAATGTCTCCGAATTTTGCTCCTCCAAGTATGAACACTGAAGGGCGTCTTGGAGCATCGAATATTGCACTGAGTGCAAAAAGTTCTTTCATCATCAGTCTACCAGATGCAGAAGGCATCTTAGTTTCAAAACCAACTAACGAACTTTGTGAACGATGAGCTGCTCCAAAGGCATCACATACATAATAATCAAACAAAGGTGCCAGAGTACAAACTATCTCAGATTCTGCTTGGACTTCAATGTCTGCCTCAATAGATTCGGAATCGATTTCTCTAACGTTACCTAAAAGAAGCACTTCACCACACTTTAAAGAAAGAACTTCTCGCTTCGCATCCTCGCCTAATACATCATCTACATACTTCACAGGAGAGTTGAGATTCTTTGCAAGACGGTCTGCATGCTGTTGCAACGGAATAAAGTCCCAGGTATCCTTCCTACCCTGATGGCCCATTATGACCAGCTTTGCGCCTTTACCCGCTAATTCTCTAACTGTTGGAACAATTCTGCGGATTCTTGAATCATTGAGTATGATAAGAGAATCCCTTTCCAAGGGGCAATTAATATCCACTCTAAGTAGGACTCTCTTATCTTTAAAATTAAAATCACTCAAAGTGTAGAAATCCCGCATTCCAAAGCCTCAACGTTTATAGGGAATTCCGATAGCCATGTTGGTTAACAACATGGATTCTTTAGCGTCACAGAGTTTGCACATTGACCTAATGCAGTCAATATTTTCAGGAACAACGTCAGATTCTTGGTGAACTGCTTGATAGTAATACAAAGTATTGCCAGTTGATCTAACGCCATCTTTCCAAACGACTATTTCATACATATTGGACCTGTCTCTTGCAAGGTCGCTGGCCAGCTCCATAACTTCTGCAGTAGACTTTATGCCTGACTCAGTATCAACCATTCTTACGCGAGGAGAATTTCTTATTACTTCTATAGCTTCCTCGGTACTGGCACTATTTTTGAGTTCAAGCGTAACAGTATGCATATGCATCAGTGTGGTTGAAGCTTTTATCGCCATTGTATTGATGTTCACCCAGGGCATTATGCTCTGTACATCAGGGCCGTGATGAGTTGGAAGTTTAACAGATGGTTCCAATCCATTTATTGGTCCATTTTTGCTGTCCCCGGGATCTGCTCCTCTACGAACTAATGTTACGTAGGCTTTGTCTATACCGAATTCACGGTCCAATGGGAACATAGTCCGTAGAAGTCCAGTTGTATTACAGGAAACCACACGAGAGAACTGCGCTCCCCATGACTCTTGATAATTTGCGGTGGCGTTAAAAGAAATACCTGCGAGACTGTGATCTTCGCCTCCTTGGAATATTCCTTTTATTCCTGCTTTAGAGTACATATCCTTGTACTGCTGCCCCACGTTACCAGGGGTACAGTCGACCATTATGTCAACCTTGTTGCAAAGGTCTTCTACAGTTCCTTCTACTGGAACGTTTGCTTTGTCGAATAATTCAACCCTTTCTGATGGAACGTAAAGATCTAGTCCTCTGTATCTTGCTACTTCGGATTCAAAGGAAGGTCTTGTCTTCGTAACTCCGATGACCTCCATATCTTCCTGGGCTTCTACCGCCGCAGCGACTCTTTTACCAATAGTTCCGAAACCGTTGATACCTACCTTGATTACAGTCATGAAACACCTATGTGGAAATGTATGTCTCTGATATACATAAAGCTCTTCTGTGATACCATTTCCATAATTTTACCAAATAACATTATAAAAAATAAGCGTGATACGTTGACGGAGATACCATGAAAGGAAACAGAGCGTTGCTCCAAATGCTGGAAGACAGAGGCGTTGAGACCATGTTTGGATACCCGGGAGGGAGTGTAATATCAATCTACGATGAGATTATGAACTCCTCGATCAACCATGTACTCGTACGCCACGAGCAATGCGCTGCCCACATGGCAGATGGTTTTGCACGTGCAAGCGGTAAACCTGGAGTTTGTATGGCTACCAGCGGACCAGGTGCAACTAACCTCATAACTGGAATAGGTACTGCATACGCTGATTCAACGCCTATGCTGGCACTTACAGGACAGGTCGGAACCGGATCAATTGGTCTAGGTGCTTTCCAAGAGGTTGATGCTTACAGTCTCCTTATGCCTATCACGAAACATAATTTCAGGGTCTTAGACGTCAATAGACTTCCTCACGCCGTGGACGAAGCGTGGCAGATATGCCAAACCGGTCGTCCTGGTCCAGTTCATATAGACCTTCCTTCGGATCAGATGAACTCCGACATAGACGAAAGTCTACTCGGACTTACATACGGAATTAAACATCCGAGTGAAAACATATCCGAAATAGGAACAGCTATCAAGTGGATCAAAGAAGCAGTAAAGCCTGTCATATTGGTTGGAGGTGGCGCTATTAACGCCAACGCTTCACCAGAAGTTGTCAAACTTGCTGAACTTATAGGGGCTCCTTGTGTATCCACACTAATGGGCATCGGAGCAGTTCCTTCGGAACATCCGCTTAATCTTGGACCATTAGGTATGCACGGAAGAATGTGTGCTCTAGATACGTTCCGTGAAGCGGATCTTGTTATAGCCATAGGCACTAAGTTCTCCGATAGAACGTTCAGTCCTCATACTAGGTTCGCAAAGAGCTGTAAAGTCGTTCAGATCGATATAGACGGTACTGAATTTGACAAGCATGGAAATAATGATATCAATCTACTGTGCGATGCTAAAAAGGGCGCACAGGCGTTGATAGATGGTCTATCTGGTTACAATACCAATCACACTGATTGGAATAAGACCTATTCCGAATATAGGACCCGTTGTAAATGCGATATGGATATC
Source organism: Candidatus Methanomethylophilaceae archaeon (assembly GCA_035271005.1). Lineage (GTDB taxonomy): Archaea > Thermoplasmatota > Thermoplasmata > Methanomassiliicoccales > Methanomethylophilaceae > VadinCA11. The sequence continues at coordinate 6,013 of DATESF010000108.1, forward strand.
GGTCAGACACCCATCGTTCCACAAAAAGTTATTTTTGAACTTAACAAGTTTATCGATAAAGATCACGATATGATTGTTACGACGGATGTTGGACAGAACCAGATGTGGGCGATGCATTACTTGCACGTTCACAAACCCAGGCATTTCCTTTCATCAGGAAGTTTCGGGACTATGGGATTTGGATTCCCTTCTGCGATAGGCGCAAAGGCTGCAAAACCAGACAGTACCGTTGTCACAATAACAGGAGACGGCGGATTCCAGATGGTTCAACAAGAACTTGCTACAGCAGTCTCTGAAGATCTACCGGTTGTCATCGTTATGCTGAATAATGGATGGCTTGGAATGGTCAAACAGTGGCAGAAGCTATTCTGGGACAGACGTTACAGCGAAACAGAACTAGGTTTGATACCTGACTTCTCCAAGATTGCACAAGCTTATGGTGCGAAGGGAATGATTGTCGATAAACCTGGGGACATCGCCGACGCACTAAAAGAAGCGATTAACAGCGGAGAAACTTGCTTGCTTGACATTCACGTGGACCAAGAGGAAGACGTACTCCCGATGTTACCTGCTAATCCAAATCAGGAACTGATCAAAGGACGTTGTCCTTACTGAGGTTCAAAACGATTGAACGATACCTTTTAGTGTATAAAGCAATTGAACGTATCAAATAGGTGGATTAAATGAAGATTTACCATGACTCAGATGTGGACATAAACGTCCTTAAAGGAAAAACAGTCGCCGTTCTGGGATACGGATCCCAGGGAAGGGCTCAGGCCCTCTGTTTCAGAGATTCTGGACTCGATATTATAATCGGTCTCAGAAAAGGCGGAAAATCCTGGGATAAAGCCAAGGAAGATGGTTTCAAAGTCGCCGAGTTCGCTGACGCCGTAAAAGGCGCGGACGTCGTAATGATGCTCCTGCCTGACGAAGTTCAGCCTAAGGTGTACACAGAGTGCGTAGAGCCCAACATAAAGAAGGGCGCTGCACTTGAGTTCGCACACGGATTCGCGATTATATACAAGACCATCGTACCTCCGAAGGACGTAGACGTCATCATGATGGCGCCCAAGTCACCTGGAGACAAAGAGAGAGATATTTTTGTTGAAGGATTTGGAGTTCCGGCCCTTGTTTGCGTTCACCAGGATTATACTGGAAATGCAAAGAATATAGCTCTGGCACTTGCAAAGGGCCTTGGATCTACTCGCGCAGGAGTATTCGAGACCACTTTCGAGAATGAGACACTTACAGATCTTTTCGGAGAACAGGCTGTTCTCTGTGGAGGAGCTACTGCCTTGATAAACTCAGGATTCAAGATTCTCACAGAAGCAGGATATCCTCCTGAAATGGCATACTTTGAAGTTTGTCATGAGGTCAAGCTTATCGTGGATCTAATCAACGAAGGCGGATTCGAGAAGATGTGGCACGTTGTTTCTAACACCGCTGAATACGGCGGTCTAACTAAGAGGGACCTCGTTATAACCAAAGAGTCCGAAGAAGGAATGAAGAAGATTCTAGAAGACATAGAGTCTGGTAAATTCAAGGACGACTGGACTGCCGAATGGGCAAACGACCTGAAAAATCTGAAAGCGATGGAAGAGAAGGAGAAAGACCTCCAGATCGAAATCACTGGAAGAAAGATCAGGACTCTCTTCGAAAAGAAGAAAACAAACTGAAACTATTGAGCTAGGTGGTGTTGTGAGCAGGATTAAGATCGTCACAAGAAGCGGCAAATATTACGCCGAACTTGACGGATCGGACATATCCAACGCCATCTGGCTCTCTTTACCTTTTAATGCCGATATCAACATGATGGTCGGCAATATCTATTTTGAGATGCCTATAGAGCCAAACACTTCCGGCATGGAACGTACAACAGTTCTTGAGGCAGGAGACGTGGCTTGGTGGCCTGGTCCTAGAGCATTGTGCATATTCTACGGACCAACGGTTCTCAGTAAAGAGGACGGAAGACCTGTGTCGCATCACCCAGTCATAAAAATCGGAAACATCAAGGACTGTAAAGACCTGGAAGATTCTGGCGACAGACAACGTATCTTGATTACTCAAGATTATTGATCAGACTATTGTCAACGAACGATCAAAGGAAGTTAATCTTTCAGCGCCTTTTTTCTTTACTAAACAAGTGTCTTCGATACGTATACCGCCAACGTTCGGTAAATATATGCCAGGCTCAGCAGATATTACGTTTCCCTTACGTAACGTCTGTTCTGATTTACTGTATATGGATATCGCCTCGTGTATGTTCATTCCTAGTCCGTGACCGAAGGTATGAATCATCTTTCCTTTGAACTCGCCTGCATCGATTATCTTACGTGCCTGTATGTCTGCTTCTGACGCTGGCACACCGTCACTATAACACTGAAATCCGACTTCTTGAGCTTCTTTTACTGTATTGTAAGCTCTCTTAAGAATATCCGACGGCTCTCCAAAGAAAACTGTACGAGTTAGATCGGAACAATATCTTGCATATTTAGTACCAAAATCGAACAGTGCCACGTCTCCTTTTTTTAACTTTACATTAGAAGGAAAATGATGAGGCATAGATGCGTTAGGTCCAAATGCGGCTATAGTTTCAAAAGCGTTGCCCTCGCCACCTAATTCTCTCATTCTACTATCCATCATGGCCGCGATTTCTTTCTCTGTTATGCCTAATTTAAGCATGCTGGGTATTTCTTCTGCGACTTTAGATGATATTGAACATGCTTTTCTAATTGCAGCTATCTCTTTATCGTCCTTGATGGCTATAGTTTCGTTAATGCTCTTGGTAGCATCCATTACATTTATTTCTGCAACCTTTTTTACATATTCGACACTGGCATATGTTGCACTTTCAAAATTGAATCCAACGTTCTTGCAACCATCTAGAAGATCTTTCAAAATATTTTTACGATCTTCCCGCCCTTCGTATTCGTGTAAGGTCCCTTTTCCTTTACTGGCACCTTCCGCTTCCAAAGGACTTACGATAACGTTTAGTTCACCGTCTCTGACAACTGCGATGCCTCCCTCGAATGTGCCAGAGTTTAACTCGGTCAGATACCAAAAAACAGAGTCCATAAACGGATCCTGTCCATTCATTATAATTACGGCATCCATGCCCGTTGCATTTGAAGAGAGCATTTTAGCTCTAGACGTGAACATATTCCCGTAATGAGGGTTGTTTTATGAATAGGTTTTCAAAGAGCTATCCAAACGTTCTTTATCAGACTCTTCAAAGCATGAGATGCAGAAAGTGCAGCAAGATGAGAAGTTCTAGGATTGTCTGGAGAAGGAACGTTGTACGTGTGGCACACTGCTTCTCCAAACTCACCGCCGTATTTTATCTCATGAGAATTGCTGGTGGCTTCAGGATCTACAACAATCTTAACGGTAGTCTTATCAAAACCGATTCCAAACAGACTAACGGTAGCTGCAACGTTAATGTTCTTAGGGAACAGTTTAACAGCTTCTCTAGCGGTACCAGAGTAGACTTCAGTTCTCTCTTTTAGATCATCAACCACAATTCCCTTATCTAGAACGTATGGAACATCTTCGAGACTCTTTGGGCCTTTAATGGTTATTAGTTCAACATAATCAACGCCCGCTTCCCTTGCGGATCTAAGACCGTCTACGCCACATACTGCGCCGGACGGGATGTAGATACATGATTCAGTTTTAGACGCCTTTTCAAAAACATCGTTTCTAAAGTCATCATCAACCAAAGCGCCTACAGACATTATCATCATGTTGACGCCTCTCTCGACAACGATGGGCATGAAGTGCTTAGCCGCCTCCTGGGATGCGGCTTCTATGACCATGTCACAGTGGTAGAGCTCATCTTCAACAGAATCGGTAACAATACCTTTTTTGATCATAGCGGCAACGTGTTCTGCCGACTCTGCCTTCGTATCGTAAAGATAAATCCTCTTAACCTCTGGCATGTTATCAGCGGTCAAAGCCAGGCTCGTACCGATGGACCCACACCCGATAATTGTGATGCGCATGGCTACAACAATTATACAGATATATTAAGAACTTACGCATATAGCCTTTATTTCTTGCATATCGGCGAGGATTCATACTTTTACTGCGAAATCAGTACTTTTCGTACGAATATCGAAAAACTATAACGTCCGTTAGATTTCCGATGGTTCCTTTTACCTGCATGGACATCTTCTATCGTGCATTCTTATGAGAGGTTGGAACATACGGCAGATGCTTTCGTTAAGTGTACTGGTGACACCATGGAAGAATGTTTTGAAAATGCCGCTTATGCGTTATTTGATCAAACAGTAGACCTAAGAGGAGTCTCCCCTATCGAAAGCGTACACGTAAAAGTACGTGGCGATACACTAGAACAACGTCTTTACAACTTTTTGTCGGAACTTCATTTTATCGAAGAGACAGAACGTATATTCCTATGCGAGTTTTTAGTCAAGTTCGAAGACGATAACGTTATTTGTGATGCCAAAGGAGAGAAATTGGATTTGAAACGTCACAAGACCAGAACGGAAGTCAAAGCTGTAACGTATCACATGTTAAACGTTGATGAAAAAACGCCTAGCGTAACCGTTCTATTCGACATATAATAAAATACACTGATTGAGGTTATGATTTCAATGCTACGAATAGGCTGGTTCTCGACAGGTAGGGGCTCAGGCTCCAGGAATCTCCTAAAGGCCGTTATGGACGAAAAGGCCAAAGGGAAACTAAATGTGGAGATCGCTTTTGTATTCTGCAACTGGGATAACACAGAAGAAGATAATCCTCGTAAAGATCAGAGAGACATGTTCTTTGAAATGGTACGAGGTTATGATATACCGTTAGTCAAGAGCTCTTGGAAAAAATTTAGACCTGAACTACGAAAGAACGACGAGGATAAATGGAGAATCGAGTACGGAAAACTCCTAAGGCAAAAAACTGG
>DATESF010000109.1:0-2804 GCA_035271005.1 Candidatus Methanomethylophilaceae archaeon
GACGTCTCAGCAGTCGCTACGACATAAGCTGCAGGCACGGTAATTAAGATAGCAGCAACAACGATTGATTTAGCGTATTTTTGACTAAAATGAGCTGATTTATGGAAATAAGTTGAACCTGCACGAGATATCTTCCCATACCAACCTTTCATTGTCTTGCCGTCTTTTTTGAAGGTTTCCGTAGTAGAAGGCCAGAATATCTTGTCTCCTATTACGGCGATGATAGACGTTATCAGCGTCAGTGCAGCAATAAGAGCTATAGCAATACCTAACGCCAATACAATTCCCATTGTATTAATCATGGGGACTGAAATTAATGAAATTGAACCGAACCCTATGATAACAGTCATACCGGAAATCGTTATTGATTCACCGGCCCACATTATTGAGTTACGTAAAGAATTTTGATGATCGTTGCCTGAACGACGTTCTTCCTTGTATCTTGCAAGTATGAAGATACAATAGTCGCACCCAGCACCCATCATTGTGACAAGCATCAACATTTCCGTAATGAAGAATATGTCCATGAACTGGCCGAGTAAGAACACTAATGAAAGAGTTATTCCGAAAGCTAATCCGATGGTTATTGGAGGCGTAGCAGCAGATATCGCGGATCTAAAGAACAGTCCAATAAGAATGAGGATCATAATTATCGTGACTGGTTCAATCTTGGAAAGATCGTTCATGGTGCCTACTTGAGTATCATAATTTATTGCATCGAACCCGGTTACGTATGTATCGAATTCTATTGCAGAACCACCGGTCGCATACTGTGCCGAATTTTCTGATACGAAACCTCTAAGATCGGCCGTGTCGTCACCAGTAAATAAAGGTGAATAAATCGCAACGACCATTGCCAATGATTCGCCCGATTCGGAGCTCAGAATAGATCCGTTATATGCAAATTGTAAAATCTTTTCGTTGCCATCGGCATCTTTATAATTAGTACGATTTCCTTCCAATAAGTTTACGAATTCTTGGAATTCGACGGCGGCAATAGATTTAGAAGAATCCGATTGTAACACTAAGATTGGACTATCAGATATCGATACATCAGATTGGTAAAAATAATCATTTATGATACCGATACCTAAAACGGATTCAGATTCTTTGACGGCTACGTCCTGAACATCATATTTCAGGGCGTCTCCCGCACCCATAGCAAGGGGTACAGCACATAATATTATGACTACCCATGCTAAAATTATCTGCTTCGGATGTTTCATAATAACGTCCGCTAATTTTCCGAAAACCATTTCTATCAATTAACGGAACTAATGTCTTCAATATAAATATTGTTAAAGATACGGCAGAGTCCTTGAATCAATTGAAACACTTGTATGATATACTCTATTTACATAGTAGTGCGTTGGAATTTCAATCGATGCTTTTGTCAAATTTTTTATTCTTCGTATTGTAAATGATCGAACAATAAAACTCCAAGAAATTTTATTTCAATCTATGAAAAATAAGACTTTTTGATAATTTAATAGTATAAATAAAGAAACGTAAAAGAATTAACCGATTAGAAACTACTTTATCGTTAGGAATTATAATCAGTGATAATGATAGATGAAAAAGCAATTCAAGCCGCAAAGGAAAATTACGGCGAACTTTTAAGAAGTCAGTTAAAAAGAGTAGAGGCTCTAAAGAAAGAAGGAGATTGGGTAGACTACTCTAAACTTGACAAATTAATCATTGGTGTATGCGGAGGAGACGGCATAGGACCGTATATCTGCGCTTCCGCCCAGAAAGTAATGGAATTCTTACTTGATGACAAAATAAAAGCCAAAAAGGTAGAGATACGTCAGATCGAAGGACTTACGATAGAACGCAGAGTAGAGGTCATGAAGGCAATACCTGACGATACTTTAGCCGAGTTAAAAAAATGTCACGTTATTCTTAAAGGACCTACTACCACACCGAAGAAGGGAGATCCATGGCCGAACATCGAAAGTGCAAACGTAGCCATGAGAAAGGAACTTGATTTATTTGCTAACGTTAGACCAGTTTCCGTTCCTGAATTAGGAATAGACTGGACATTCTTTAGAGAGAACACCGAAGGCAGTTACGCTTTAGGAAGTGACGGCATACACGTTACCGAAGATTTAGCAATGGATTTCTGCGTTGCAACCAAACAAGGTACTGAACGTATCATAAGAGCAGGATTTGATTTTGCTAAGAAGAACGATAAGGGATACGTTTCACTTGTTACTAAAGCGAATATTATCAAAACCACTGATGGCAGATTCCTAGATATCGCAGAAGAGGTAGCAAAAGACTATCCGGACATCAAATGGGATGATTGGTTCATTGACATCATGACTGCTAAACTGTTAGACCCCGCAAGAAGAAGCGATTTCCGCGTGTTCGTTCTACCTAACTTGTACGGCGATATTTTAACAGACGAAGCTGCACAGATTCAAGGTGGCGTAGGAACAGCCGGTAGTGCAAATTTAGGAAAAACATATGCTATGTTCGAAGCTATACACGGTTCAGCACCACGTATGGTGGACGAAGGTCGTGGTCACTTTGCTGATCCTAGCAGTATGATCAAGGGCGTAGCGTTAATGATGAGCCACATCGGCGAAGTCGAAAAAGGAAATAAACTTACTATGGCTTTAGACGTATGCTGTCAGTTCGAAAAGAAATTAACGATGACTGGACGAGATACTGGTGCAACAGGCGATGAGTTCGCAGAATACGTTATGAATACTGTTCAAAGAGATGATCTTGAAAAAGTATGGCAAAGCTACATCGATGAAGCAAAAGCTAATTAAACCACTTTTTAAACCTTTTAATTC
>DATESF010000110.1:0-3105 GCA_035271005.1 Candidatus Methanomethylophilaceae archaeon
ATAAAAATTAGCACAAAGGAACTTCGCAAAAAACGTAAGGAGGACGGAGACTTTTCCGTTTACAAAATGGTTGATACTTGCGCTGCAGAATTTCCTGCTAAAACTCCGTACTTCTATTCAACATACGGACGTTCTTCAGAAACTTTTAGGGACGAGGAGAAAAAGCGTGTAATAGTCATAGGTAGCGGACCAATAAGAATCGGTCAAGGCATAGAGTTCGATTATTGCTGTGTTCACGGAGTATTTGCACTTCAGGAAGAAGGGGTAGACGCTGTGATGATAAACAACAATCCTGAAACTGTTTCAACAGATTTTGACGTATCCAACCGTCTATATTTCGAACCTTTGACTTTAGAAGACGTGTTAGACGTTATAGAAGAGGAACAAGCCGACGGCGTAATAGTACAGTTCGGAGGACAGACTAGCGTTAATCTTGCTATAGATTTGGAAAAAGCGCTTGAAGGAACTAGGACTAAGATCTTAGGTACTAGTCCAAACGATATGGACGTTGCAGAGGACAGAAGAAGATTCTCTCAACTTATGGACGATTTGGAAATACCGCAGCCAAGTTCAGGCACAGGATATTCATTTGAAGAGGCACGAAAGATTGCTTCGGAAATTGGATACCCTGCACTAGTAAGACCATCCTACGTTCTTGGCGGTAGAGCTATGGAAATAGTCTATTCAGAAGAGGAATTGAAGACTTACGTAGAAACAGCCGTAAAAGTATCAAAGAATCATCCTATTCTGATTGATAAGTATCTCTCTGAAGCTATTGAAATTGATATTGACGTAGTATGTGATGGTGAAGACACATACATAGGAGGAATAATGGAGCATGTAGAGTACGCTGGATGTCATTCCGGAGATGCTACTATGGTCCTTCCGCCATTCACGTTAAGTCAAGAAATGATTGACGGCGTGGTAGATATTTCATCAAAGGTTGCATTAGCACTTAACATAAAAGGCCTGATGAATCTTCAATTAGCAATAAAAGATGGAATCATTTACATGATTGAAGCCAACCCACGTGCTTCGAGGACTATACCGTTCATATCCAAAGCTACGGGAGTTCCGCTTGCTAAGATTGCAACCAAAATAATGCTTGGAAAAAAACTAAAGGACTTTGGACTTTCAGGTTACAAGCCGATAGACCACTACGCCGTTAAAGCGTCAGTGTTTCCTTTCCTTAAACTTCCTGGAATCGATTCTATTCTTACACCGGAGATGAAAAGCACTGGAGAAGTAATGGGAATTGACGAAGATTTCCATACTGCTTGTTATAAAGCGCTTATCGCCGCAGGGTACAAACTTCCTATGGATGGCGGTGTGTACATAACAGTCAATGACCAAGATAAGTCAAGGATACTGGATGCCGCTTGTGGCCTAAAGGAAATGGGCTTTACCATCTACGCCACAAAAGGCACGTCTACATATCTTAGAGAGAATGGGGTTGAAACTACTACCGTCTTTAAGCTTGACGAAAAATTAAAACCAAACGCCATCGGCCTTATGAGAGACGGGAAGATCAACTTGATCATCAACACCCCGTCTATGAAATCAGGCACAAGACGTGACGGTTATACTATGCGCAGGCTTGCTGTTGAACTAGAAATACCGTTTATGACCACTGCACAGGGAGCTAACATTGCAGTAGGTGCGATACGCGTAGGACGTGCTGGTAAACTGAGCGTACATAGCACAAAAGAATTTCACGTTTTGTAATAACAATGATATTCTTTGACTTAGACGCTGCAATAATAGTGAAATGATAGTTCTTGATAGTCATGTCATTTGCTTTACAGTTGACATCAGATATTTTATACGGCTAACTTTATGTGGTGTCGGTGGTTCAGACGCCAGATACCGAAGAGCTGAGGGAGCAGATTGCTACTATAGACGCCGAAATCATAGATCTTATCGCGACACGTATGGAGATCGCAGATGAGCTTGCTAAGGCTAAAAAGAAGTCTTCCCAAAGCTATTGGAGTGAAGAAAAGGAACATGAGGTCATACAGAGATATCATGAACTCTGTGAAGAAGTAAGCCTCTCAGAAAGTGAGGCGAGAAAGATCGCTGAACTTTTACTCAATATATCTAAGGAAAGACAAAAGCAATTTTTTAATAAATAAGCTCACGTTTTTATATTTGTCATCTGAATCAGAAAGACCCAGGGAGAATAAATCATATGAAAAAAACGCGTGTTGCAGTCCTAGGCGCCACAGGAATGATCGGACAGAGATTCGTTCAAATGCTGGAGGACCATCCTTATTTTGAAATAGAAGGGCTCTACGCATCAGAAAGATCTGAAGGCAAGAAACTGAGCAGTGTCCTCAAGATCAGAGATCACACATTCAAAGATAAAACCCTTGATCGAGAGATCGAGGTGATGGATCTTAAGAAGATTTCATCTAACGCTAAAGTCGCTTTCAGCGGGATACCTAGCGAACTTGCAGGACCTACTGAAACAGAACTTGCAAACGCAGGTGTAGCAGTCTTTAGTAACGCAGGAGCACATAGGATGGATCCAGATGTGCCTATTCTTATTCCAGAGGTCAACCCTGACCATCTTCAATCCGTAAAAGAACAAAAAAGTTACATTGAAAGTGGCGGATTTATCGTTACTAATGCTAACTGCTCAACTACAGGAATGGCTTTGCCGTTAAAAGTTATAGATACTGAATACGGACTGGAAGATGTTTTTGTTTCAACTTATCAAGCACTTTCAGGCGCTGGTTATCCAGGAGTTCCCTCACTTGATGCTTTGGGAAATGTCGTCCCTTTCATTAGCGGAGAAGAGGAAAAGATGGAGACCGAACTGTGCAAAATGCTTGGCGTGTTCGACGGCAATATATTCCGATTTGCTGACATAAGAGTCATGGCTAATTGTGCAAGAGTACCAATAATAGACGGTCACACAGAATCCTTTGTATTGAAACTTAGAGATAACCCTTCACTTAGCGAACTTGCTGAGACACTATCCACATTCCGCGGGGAACCTCAAATGCTAGACCTTCCGTCGGCACCGGTATCGCCAGTTATTGTAAGGAGTGAAGAAAACCGTCCACAACCAGTGTTCGATGTTTACGCAGGAACTCCGAACCG
>DATESF010000111.1:0-4734 GCA_035271005.1 Candidatus Methanomethylophilaceae archaeon
GGCATCAATATGATAGTTTCTGGACATATGGCTTCTGATTCTATAGGCATTAACTTAATATGCGATGTATGGGAAAAGAAAGGCATCGAGGTCTTCGGATGCTCCGGGCTAATACGTCACAGCAGGAACTGAGATGTTCGAAAAGGCCTCGACGGTAATACGTGACATTGACAAATTATCTTTTGATTACGTTCCGAAGAAGCTGATACATAGAGACATTCAGAGGACTCGATTGGAAACATATTTCCGCCCGCTTGCTGAAAGCGGGAAGTCCTGCTATGCTTTTCTTACGGGAAACGTTGGTACAGGAAAGACTGCTACTGCAAAGCGTTTTAGCGAGGACATGGCAAAATTTTGTTTCAATGCTGGCAGACCTATAGACATGATATTCGTTAACTGTAGAAGTCGAAACACTGAAGCTGGAGTAATTCTTGATTTTGTAAGACATTTCGATAAAGGTTATCCGGAGCGAGGATTTTCACCTGATGAGATGATGCGTTCATTTACAATCCACGTTAATTCTGGAGCTAAACCTATTTTGATAGTTCTTGATGAAGTTGATATTTTACTTAAAAAGAGTAACATTGATCTAATCTATCAATTAACGCGTTTTTCCGAAAATACGATTGGCAAAGCTGAGATATCTTTATTGTTGATCTCGCAGTTCCCGATATATGGGTTGCTCGATGAAGCGTCCATGTCAACCTTTGGTCGCGGTAATGCAATTACCTTTAACAAATATACTCGTGACGAATTGTATTCCATTACGTTAGCAAGAGCTGAAGAGGCCTTGATAGGTGGAAAGTATTCTGAAGATGTTATTGAATTGATAGCCGACGTAGCTTCAGAGTACGGTGATGCTAGATTCGCTATAGAACTTTTGAGGGATGCAGCTACAATCGCAGAAGACCATCCTGAAGGAAACATAGACACTGAAAATGTTCGAGAGGCTAAGGCAAACATAAATAGTGTAGTTACAGAAAGCAAATTAACTGGGCTGGACATCAATAGAAAGCTTGCATTATTGGCAATAGCTAGGGCGATGAAGAGTAACCTTTACATCAGCATCACAGCAGCTGAAAAAACTTATGCAATAGTTTGCGAAGAGTATGGTCGTGAACCTAGGAAGCATACGCAGTTCTGGACTTACGTACAGGATATGGATAGACTAAACCTTCTGGAGACTATTGTTCGTAACGAAAAGGAAGGCGGACGCGTAACATACATTTCTTTGCCAGATATACCGTCTAAAGTATTAGCAAAAAAACTTGAAACGCTTCTAGAAGGAAAAATGGTCTTAGCATCAGATATTGAAGAGATCTGAGATTATGAAATGCGATCTATGTTCCGTAGAGGCCGTTACGTTTATTGATTATAATGGATCTCATCTATGTGCTGAACACTTTGTAAAATATGTTAATAAACGTGTTAAAAAGGAGATCCGCAAGCAGATCAAAGTACAATCAGGAGACCTTATTGCGATAGCAGTTTCTGGGGGAAAAGATAGCATGGTCATGTTGCATATTCTCAACGAGATATTCGGCAATCGCCCTAACGTTAAATTACACGTAATAACGGTAGACGAAGGTATAGAAGGATATCGTCCTCCTAGTGTGCAAATCGTACGGGATTATTGTTCTAAACATAATATTCTACTAAGTGTAAGATCATTTTCAGAACTTGGTTTGACTATGGATTCTGTTTTCCATATCACAGGTGATGGATCTCCATGCACTTATTGCGGCGTATTTCGTCGAAAATTAATGAACGACGAAGCCCGTAAAATAAATGCTAGAGTTATTGCTACAGGCCATAATCTCGATGATATGGCACAATCTATCCTTATGAACTTTGTTCGTGGCGATGTAGAACATTTCGTGAAACTTGGACCTCATGAAAAAGTTCGTTCGGGCATGATTCCAAGATTTAATCCTTTAAGAATAATACCTGAAATCGAATCATTACTTTATGCTATTTTAGTCAAGATACCCTTCTGGGATGGTGAATGCCCATATTGGACTGAGGCGTTAAGGAACCAATACCGTGACATAATAGACAATCTTGATTCTCGAACTCCTGGTATAAAGTTTAGCATATTATCGTCATACGATGAGATAAGGCCAATGCTTTATGATAAGTATCCTTCAGTAGAGATTAACAAGTGCCAGTGCGGGGAGCCTTGTGTCAAATTGAAATGCAAAGCATGTGAATACGTAGAAACAATTGGAAAGCAGATCAATAAAAACGACTAATTTATAGAACAATTTATAGGTCTACGAAGGGAACTAGATCGCAACATCCACATCTATTGCACATTGTTAGGCAGTTAGCTGAAGAAAGTTCGTATTTTTCCATAATTTTCTTTTGTTCCAGAGTAAGATACATAGAACGATCAGTTGTAATCGGAACAGTTTTTCCGATTGCTAGTTCTAGACTTTCTTTACTTGGTCCTTCTACTCTTATTGCTCTTAATACTGGGATTACGCCCATTGAACATAATGTTTCTAACATTGACAACACATCTTCGTCAGTTTCACCTAGTCCATAAATAACGTTGGATTGAACATTTCCCTTTTTAAAAACAGAAACCGAATCCTTCAAACGTGCCAGTATTTTATTTTGATCAAGTTCTGGACATACTTTCTTGAAGATTTCACTATTTGGAGATTCTATATTTAATTTAATCTCCGTTGCTCCTGCGTCTTTAAGTCTAATAACATCTTCTTTTGATGAAACGTATGGTTCTACACCAATGGGTATTTCAGGAAATTCTTTACTAAGAGCTTTCACACAGGAAACAAACATGTCTACAGTCTCTTCAGGGCTTCCGACGACTCCGCTTGTTAAAGATATGGCGTTAACGGTCATTCCTTCTTTCAAAGCTTTATGAACCATGGAAACTATTTTTTCATTCGTAAGATTCTTAGTTATGTTTTTATCAAGTCTAGGTGAAGCGCAAAAAGCGCAATTGAATATACAACGTTGATCTAAATTAAAGAACGCCTGTTCAGGACTATGATAGACCACTGGCTCTATTGTAACATTATCAATGAATAACGAACCGTTACGCATAAGAGAGATCTTTCCATTATCATCGCAAAGTTCAAAATCGCCCGAATCGTAGCTTACTGCTTTTTTAACTCTAGAACCTTGAAATGAGAATACTGCTGAAGATGTGCCAGCTCCAGGTCCTGCTGTCGAACGAGAGAGCCTATAAGGAAGAACATAACCTTCCGGAAGACGTACATTACCTCCTAATACCAAATCAGATTTTTTACGTGCAATCAGATTTTTTTCCATTTGACTCCATCTCCAGAATCTTCTAAATGCACATCAGCTTCTCCGAGTCTATCACGTATCATATCTGATAGGTCGTAAGCTTTACGTTTTCTTAACTCGGCTCTAAGGTCGATAAGAATTTGCATTACCGAGTCAAAAGTACAATCGTCCTCGTTAGAATCTTCAGGGAATATTCCTAATATTTCATTAAATTCATTTAAAAGATTAACAAATTTTCCTGCGCCTTCTTTACTCATCGTCCCGTCAGCCATGGATTTATTTGTAATTCTTGCAAGCTGGAACATTTCTTCGATAGCTGCCCTAGTGTTAAAATCATCGTTCATTGCGTCCATAAACTTACTTCTATGTTTATCAGTCACATCGCAAACATCGCCGTCACCGGTTGGACCCTGTTTAATGTAAGCCTTCAGGTCAGTGTAATTATTGGTAAGGCGTTCTAATGACGTTCTAGCCTCTATCAGCATATCCTCGCTGTACATCAGTGGGCTCATGTAATGAGTGTTCAAAAAGTAGAATCTAATGATGTGCTGATTATATTTTTGAGCAATATCTCGTACTCTGAAAAAGTTGCCTAACGATTTAGACATTTTTTCTCCCTGTACTTGCAACATTCCATTATGCATCCAATATTTTGATAACGGTTTTCCTGTGATTGCTTCAGTCTGTAAAATCTCGTTCTCGTGGTGTGGGAATATTAGGTCGTTACCGCCGCCGTGTATATCTATCTCATCTCCAAGATATTTACGGATCATGGCAGAACATTCAATGTGCCAGCCCGGACGTCCTTTACCCCATGGTGAATCCCAAGAGATCTCTCCTGGCTTGGCAGCTTTCCATATTGCAAAGTCCATAGGATTCTTTTTCTGATCGTTTAATACTATACGACCCGAAGATTCCATATTTTCTAGTTTCTGTTTTGTCAATCTTCCGTAGTCTTTCACTTTATCTACAGAGAAGTATACGCTACCGTCTTCAGTAGAATAACCGAAATCGTTTTCTATTATTGCTTCAACCATTTCTATTATCGACGGCATTTCCTCGCTTGCTTTTGGATATAGATCAGCTTTACGGATGCCAAGTTTCGCAACATCTTCAAAATAATGTTGTATGTAACGTGATGAGATCTCTAAAGCATCCACATTCTCTTCAGCTGCGCGATTAATTATTTTATCGTCTACGTCTGTGAAATTTGTTAGATATGTAACATCATAACCACAATGTCTAAGGTATCTGACGATAACGTCAAAGACGATTATGCTACGGGCGTGTCCCATATGTATGTCGTCATAAACTGTGACGCCGCATACGTACATCTTTACTTTTCCATGTTCGTGTGGAACGAACTCCTCTTTCTTCCCTGTTAAAGTGTTCTTAATCAGTATAGACATCGAATCGAACCTCTATCTCTTAGCTTATAGATAAATCGAAGTAGGT
>DATESF010000112.1:0-25592 GCA_035271005.1 Candidatus Methanomethylophilaceae archaeon
TACAATAAACTCATGGCCATACCGTATTTCGGTCCCGTAACGTCAGCGTATCTTTCGGCGACGATAGTCGATATTGATAGATACGGGTCAAAGAAGGCATTGGCATCAAGTTTCGGGTTGGTGCCCAGGGAGAGAAGTTCGGGCGAGACGCAATCCCGCTGCCATATCACCAAGACCGGGGACCCCCACGCAAGATGGTTGTTAATACAGGCGGTATTTTCGCATGTATCTAACTGTCCGGAATCACAATTGACGAAGTTCTTCGAAAGAATGAACGATGGAAGCATGGCCGACCGTAAAGCTGCCGGGAAGGTCCCGATAGTCAAACGGAAGGCGTTAGTGGCATCTGCCAGGAAGATGACGTGTATCCTGTATGCGATACTGAAGAACGATCGCTCTTGGTGATGTTGATGCGATGATGATCGTGTTCCGACGTATGATGCTGATGATGCACGTATACTCTTTTGGTCGCTGTATGGTATGCAGCAACGGACCGTGTTTAAAGTGTGCTATTCAGCACAGAGAGGGCCGTATGTCACCGTGTATTTCGTTTAAGAACGGAATACGGGCCGAAGAATAAAGTGGCCGGCCGGACGGATCTTCATCATGAAGTTATAAGAAAAACGGCAGGCGGAAGGTAATCGAACCTCCGTCGGGTAGGATCTCTCAGCGAAGGCTTTATTCCTTCACTGTGATTCCTATGCGGAGTCGCTATTTTTCCACCTAATAACGGTTTGAGAACTGCCGCCGACTGCCGTTTCTGGTCTTTTTGTACGGACTGGCCTTTTGTCTTTGCTGTTGTTGTTTTTGCTTGTTGTATACCCGTTAAAGCTGGTCATTCACCGAATGCTTTCCTTTGCCTTCTGAGGAAATATTCATCCGGTTCCTCGAATGGGGTTTCCATTATCAGATCGTTATTCTTTGGAAGATCGAGTTCGAGTGATGATATCGCAAAGGGTGTGAGCTTCGCGAAATCTATGATCGTCATGTCGTTGTCTCGGAGTCTTGCTTTGAATCTTTGGAATGTCATCTTTACGAGTTCTGCGTGTTGTGCGAATGCTACCACGGGATTGTCTTGGATGTATCTGATGAAGCTTCCTATCGAATCATCGAATCCGTCGTATGTTCTGAGTACCTCTCCGCATTCCTTGCATACTCTGATCTTGTATTGTCTGAATGTTCCGATGTTCCGGATGCTCTTTCTGGAGACTCCGCCCCAGTATCTTATCTTGAATTCTGTGTACAATTGCTTCATTGTCCATTCCTCCCAGTTGAAATCTGAGATATCCCCTACCATACGTCCTCTTCCTTCGCTCATTTCCTTGTGATCCTTTTCGGAATAGTTGGATTCGGGTATCATTATGTCCAGTATCTTCAGGTCCCAATCTATTGAATCGGGATCTCTTTCAGATTGTCCGAGACCTTCATGAGTTGCCAAATAGGCCGCGGTGTGTCTGATGCTTCTGATCTTCTCTTTCGGATGTATCTTCTTGATGATCCATCCCGGGTTATCCTTTCTGAATTTGTTTGTGTTTATTCTTCCGTAACAGAGGAGATGGAAATGAGGAGAGAATTCCCACTCCGATTCTCTTTGCCTCCAAGGATGGAATATCGTTACGCCTGCTGTTGCACCGTTCAGTTGAACGCTGCTGTCGATGTGTTTTGCCAATCTGTCGTACTCGGTTTTGGTTTGGACCATGCTCTTTGCGAGGTCTTGAAGCGGAGATATGACCCAATGTCCTATGTCTCCTACATCGATATCCTGTTTCTTTGAGAGCCCTTTGTACAACAAGAGTTGTCTCTCTATCTTCACTCCTTTCTTCAGAGCTGTATCGTTCATACACTGAGGACATCTGAGGGACCAGCAATGCATTCTCTTTCCTTTGATGTAATGTTCTTTTTCGTTAGGGCATGCGGAATATACTATTCCGTCCCCGTCCTTTGATATTATGAATCCGCATCCTTTCTGTTGAGGCCTGTTTATGTCATGGGCGGGCATGCACCATTGTATGTAATCGAGATCCGGAATTCCTTCCTGATGTGTGTTCTCCTGGTTGTTTTGTTGATTATTTCCTTGATTATTTTTCTGGTTGTTATTTGTGTTATCTGGCTCTGTTAATCTAAGGTACTCTATGGCAGGATACGAAGCATCCTCTACCGGCAGTCCTTTGATGTATGATACAACTGAATGTTCCGATAGGGCTGCCTGTATCGCAAGACCTTTACGCTCAGCTGCCTCCATATCCCTTTGCAACATCTTCAGCCGATAGGATTCGGCCATGACATCAAAATGATCCAATGTTCTCATGTTAGCATGTGCGGAGTTTGAGAGATCCGCTCTCTTGTTCTGACGGCGGGCTACGGGGGCCGTACGCCCGCCTTCCGCACCTCATTCTTCGGTGCCTCCGGTTGTTAGATCCTCGATCACAACGGAAGGCCTGCCCACCCATGCTTCATAGTGGAGTATACGATCCAAATGGGATGCTCTGCTGACCGCTGATGCCATGGCCGAGTCTATCCGCCTCTTCCCCATGTGTTCCACCATGGGATGTTCCGAAAGACCGAAGGTTTCGTAGTACGATATCCACTTGAAATACGGACGGGCATCTCTTGCATCGACCAGACAGATCTCCGGAGGAAGAGGGACCTTTGATGATGCTCTAAGCGACATCAACCGATCCATCTCTTCATCTGTTGAGATATTGATCATACCATCACCTCCCTGAACATGTGGCTGTGTCTCTCTCCCCACCAGTATACCTTGGGTATAGCAACACATTCGTTGAACCTCGGAAAGAAGCACCATGCTTTCCTATCCGGTTCATTATTGATCTGCGAAGCCCGATCTATCCAATGATTCGCAAGTGCCTGATTCACCTTGAACTCCGGTCTTTCGAAATCCAGGTCCTCTGAGTGCATGTACTTGTTCATTACGATCGTATCCTGGGATCTGGCAAATTCTATGTCGGTACCTGCCATGGATTGTGTTGTGATGCAGACGATGATGCTCTTGTGAGAGATTATTCCGAGCCACTTCTGAAGGGTCGGGTCCTTAGATGAACCTCTTGAATGGAACACTCTGTTCACATCCTCTATGACCACCACCGAACCGACCGGTATCTCCCTTGTCGTGGAGACCCTGCGGTAACCCGGGAACATCGATACATCATATTCCAACGGATCCAGAAAGAATATCCCCCTCGTCGGCCAGCAGAGGTTGATCAGCGAGTGGAGGGAACAGCTCTTACCTTGTTTCCCTGAACCCACCGATATCAACACTCCGTGTTCCATCTCCCTGATGTAATCCACCGCTTTCGACATCGTTGCCACCTCCTTCCGTCTTTTCGTTGTTGGTCGGGTGTTGTTCATAATCCGGTTTGGTGATTCCCAATACTTCTCCCAGGCCATCCAGATGATCACGCAGGTTCTTCCTTGCATAACCCAACCCGATTATATGCGGATGCACCATCAATTCAAGATTATCCTCCATCACTTGATCCAACGTTGTATTCCATTTCTTGTATGCGGACTCCCTTGTCATGACCACCAGAGCATCATTCTCATGGATCCAGCCGTATCCTATCCTTCCGTTGTTCAGATCCATGTCCCTAACCGTGTACGCTGGTAATCCTGATGGTGTGTGATACACCACATTGTTCCCGGTCTGGGTCATGGTCTTGAACGTTCTCTCTGGAACGAACACTAATCTGAACAGATGAGTTTCCGGATCGAGCGAGATAAGCAGTCTTCCGTCCGGTCTGTACAGATCCTTGGAAACTTTCTTACCGAGATACCATCCTGCTATCGGGGATATCAACACAGGCCAGTAATCCTCCAGTATCTTCCTCAGAGGTTCTATTCCGTAGGTGCTGCCTATCAGATACAGCACTGCCGCCGACACCATCATGACCACTATCCCAAAGATCGTCCTTCTCCCCGCATACACAACATCCCATGCTGTTCTCCCCATCTGCTGTTCAGGGAACGGAAGATCATCCTTTGGTTCAGGAATGCCTTTTCTCATATCCTCATATGACATCGACTACCTCCAGGTCTGCCTTTGCAGAATAGTATCTGAAGGATATTCTGAATCCCAGCACTATCCCCGCGATCATCATCAGCGCTAACAGTATCATTCGTTCCTCACCCCCGAATAGAATATTGCGCCTCCTATGAATGCCATGAGTCCTCCCACCGTCACGAATCCGAATATCTGCGATAGACGGAATGCTTCGGAGATCATTGGAGCAAGCCAGGCGGATGCCCCGAACATCGAGATGCCTGCTATCATCCTCATGATCCTCATTTCCTCACCTCGCATGCTCCGCATTCGTTCTTTCCGAGGTAGCATTCCCTGCGGTCGGAGTAGAATGCTATGTAGATGGAGATCAGCATTATCACCACCACAAAGGAAAGAATGAATGCGTTGGCCAGGAAGAATTCCCACGGGCTCATTCCGGGAATGTGCTCTGTAACTATGTTCACAACGGAACTCTCGGTTCCCAGAAGCATTCCGGCCAAGGATTCCCCTGCGAATGCCAATGTCATGAAATCCAGAAGGAACAGACAGTTCAGTATCCCAGATAAAGCTGCAACCCAATACATCAGATGCCTCCATACTTTTGCTTCTGTTTCCCGGGATGGATTATCATGTATGCTATGAAC
This sequence comes from Candidatus Methanomethylophilaceae archaeon, assembly GCA_035271005.1. GTDB lineage: Archaea > Thermoplasmatota > Thermoplasmata > Methanomassiliicoccales > Methanomethylophilaceae > VadinCA11. Next base: position 4,666 of record DATESF010000112.1, read on the forward strand.
AACATCACAACGATCAACCATATCTGCACCCAGCACTCCGTCAGCATTGTCCAGAAATCTATTCCGTAGGTGAATGTGTAGTATATCAGATCGAGATGCGCCGGCAGCTGATCTATGGCATCCATCACAGCATTGTTGGAATCAATTATTGACTGCTGGATCTTGTGACTGTCGTATATTGAGTAAGCTGTGATCCCAATACCTGCAGCCTCTAAGAGGACGACCGCGACTATCACTAACGGTATCATGATTCAGCCCTCCCGTATATCCGAAGAAGCATCGCTGTTCCCAATATGACGATCATCATCCCTATCAGGAACATTGCATCATGCAGAAGGAAGCTCAGATCGTTCCATGTCGTGTCGAGGTAGATGGTCGCTCTGACGTATTCTGTTCCGGTTTCCTCATCAATCAAGTCCTCCAACACAGCATACTCTATCTCCTTCTGTTCGGTGAGGTATTCCGAGAAGAATATCGGTATGGATACTACCGATACTACAGCTACCGCAAGAAGGATGTTGGAGGAGATCCTCATTTCATCCCCTCCATATCGTCCTTTCTGGCGATTATCATCCAGTCATCCTTTGCCTTCTCTCTTATCTTCTCCGATCTATTCGGCCTCGGTTTCCTTTGAGGTACCCTGTCCATCAGATAGGGAAGTGCGTATAGGATGATGGCAACGAACAGAGCAACGAAGATTATCGATGTTCCGGTGTCGGCCTGTTCCGGAGGGAGACCGAAGCTCTGCAGGATGGAGGATACCCCATCGTATGCGGAACCGAACAGCCCTGATAGGATATTCTTGATCCCCGCTCCTATACCGACGGCGGCGGCCGCCAATACTCCCCATTTGGCTATTATCCATGCCTTGGATGCTGTCGATGCCGCCTGTATTCCCTTTGCCGCTTTACCTCCGACCTCGCCCATCTGCAATACGATCTTGGAGCCCTTTGCTGCGTTCACTATCGTCTTTCCAGCTTTGGTGACGGTCTCCACTGACTTCGATACAGCGGATGCCGCCTTCCCTCCGGATGATATTGCTTTCGCTCCTTTGCTTCCGATCTTGAAGAAGGATGTTATCGCAGAGATCACTCCCATAGTATCATCCTCGCAATGAACAGAACGAACATCACCAGGCACGCTAAAATGACCAGTGACCCGACCACCAGTCCGGTGTTGTCATCGAGTATGGTTATGTTCTGTTCGTTCTCGTCTGTGTTCTCGGGTTCGATGTCCTCTTCGAATATGCCGTCATCTGCTTCCGATGCATATGCATCCAGAAGGAGCGAGGCTCCGGTGCAAAGCACCATCATGGCCATCATTGAGACCAGTATCTTGTTGGAGAACATGGTCTTACATCTCCTTCATCTTGTTCTTCTTCTTTACTACCACAACCGCGAACAGCAACGCAAGCATCACTGTGAATATGATCATGTAATCAACCAGCGTCAACCCCATGAATCCTTGTTCGACGGATATCTTGACCGAGAACATGTCCGATTCTCCGAGTTCGTTCACGGCCACACATGATATCTCGTAGTAACCGTTGCTGAAACTCTTGGTGAATGTCCAGTCCTCGCTTGCTAATTGTCCGTTAACATACCATCTCAGGCTCTGTGCGTCGGTCCCGGTGAATACGAATTTTACTGTGCTTCCAGAGAAGACGTAATCAACTTCCATCGCTCCGGTCACAGAGGGAAACAATCCGTTCAGCCAATCTATTATGAATGATTCATATTGAACTGATCCATCTACCTGAGAAGCAACGAAACTTGATGTCGGTATCGTGGTGAACTCCAGCACTTGGTTGACTCTCAAGCTCACTTCCTTGTGTGTGGTCTGTCCGCTTGATACATGGGTTGCCGTAATGGTGAATGTTACTGTATAAGTATCATCCGCCATCGGCGCAGCTCCGACGATGTGACCATTGTGTACAACGAGCCAATCCACTCCCGATAGGGAATAATTCACTCCGATTAGCTGAGTGGTCAGATCAAAATCGTATGACTGTCCCATGTACATGGAGGTCTGAGGTTCGTTGATGTATGTCAGTTCCGGGTAGACGTAGAATGTTATGCTTTGTGTTACGGTCTGTATTGGGTTAGTAGTATTCGCCGTTATGATCACATTGTACGTCTGAGGAGTTGTTATCTCAGGAAATGTTCCCGACAATGTTCCGTTATTGAGGGTCAACCACGGAACGGTTGTGGTATATGTGATCACCGCTGACGCAATATTAGCACGAGGAGAATAAGAGTAACTATCCCCAGCAACACCAATAACAGAGTTGGTGCCGTTGAGAAACGTAAGATCCTCCTCCTCTTCCGGTGCCTCCCATATCGCATAGAACGTGACGTTCCCGTTAACTGCGAAGGTATCGTAGCTCACAGGTGTACCTGTCGGAGATGTTGACCATCCGTAGAATGTCAGGTTTGCAGGTTCAAGATCCGAATTGAGAACTTTGTTCGGTTCCTTTACGACATAATCGAATACTGACAAAGAGAATGCCGATCCCGATGCTCTTTCGTATGTGCTCTTGTCAACACAAAGCTGAGGGTTCGGCATGAAGTAGTATCCATTCAGATCCAAGACTATCCGGTAATGGATTATCTCCGTCCACTGAGAGTATATGTTCCTGTCCGAATTTATTGTGATGACGGTTCCCGATGTTCCTACATAGGATCCTCCAGACGGTGCGCTGTAATATCCGTTGAATATGTATCTGGCAGTGTCCGACTGATTCGGAAGTTTGTATGTGCTTCCACTGGGTAATGTGGCGGATCCCACAACGTTGCCTGTTTGTCCGTATACCGTCACGGTGTATGTTGTAGTGTTCACAACGTTGATCGTCCACGTCCATTCCCCTCCGTTCTGTCCTTGCAGGGTCGGTCCTGTGACCTTCACGTTGTATGTGCCTGTTGATGTTGGTGTTCCTGTTGCTTTAAGTTCCCCTCCCGATACACGGGTAAGGGTGAGCCAATCCGCTCCGGTGATTGTGTATGATTCTATCCCAATCAGTCCGGGGCCGTTCAGTGTCTTTGAGTATGAGACGTTCTTTGTGGTCGTATCCGTTCCCAGATCAAACTCCATGGCTGCTTCCGAGTCATCGGAATCTGTTAGCATGACGCCTCCGGCTGCCGCGAAGCAGGACAGAAGCACAGCTAATACTGCAATACTTTTGATGTTCATGTGAAGACCTCAGTTGTTGTTCCTTCCGCCTGATGGGTTATCCTTTGAGAAGAACATCTTCGGATTCTCGTTCACTACTTCGACCATCACTTTCTTGTCTTCAACAGGAGTGTTCGGGTTGGTCAATACTCTAAGCGAGTACGCTGCGTTCTTCGATCTGTTTTTCCTCTTGAATGCTCCGACGAAGAATTGCTTCTTTCTAGGACTCATTGAATTGAATTCAGCATCGGATTTCCAAAGCGATGACCAGAATCCTCTTCCGCTGTCCCTTCTTTGGGTTCTTGTGTTCATTGCAACATCATCCGCTGCGAAGAGTCCCGGGTTCGCATTCCTGTATTTCACGAGATTCGTGATGGTCTCCTGATTGGATTTTGGGTTATTTATGACGGCCATGAAATATTTCGTTCTGCCGATGTCGTTGTTGATAATGTCCATGGTCGAACCGACTTGATCATAGGAGCGGGGCTGAGTGACGTCTATCTTCTGACCTCTCATCATTCTGCCGCCGCCGTAGTAGTCGGAGAATCCTCCCCTGCTGCGGTTGTTCCTCTGATCGTAACCGCCGTCGTTGTAACCGCCCTGCTCGTTTCCATATCTGTCGTACGAACGTCCCCTGTTGTCATAGGAGTTGCCCTCGGAACCGTATGTCCTGCCGTAGGATCTGTCGCGGTATCCGCCGCCGTATCCTTTTCCGGCGTTCCATGAACCTTTATTCCTTTGAGATCTCATTTGTTCATCTGAAAGGAATTTGTTCTCGTTCTGTGCCCTGTACTGTCTGAACAGATCCACGTTCACATTGGGTGTGTCGGGATTTGTCATGACCTTGTTGTAATACCTCGTGGCCTTCAGAGGGGACATCTTGGAAAAGATGCGGGTAACCTCCGAGGGCGTGAGTTTTTCAAAGCTGTTTGCCATTTTTTCACCATATAGGTCTCGGCTTGGGTTCCTGCCGAGAAGGAAATTTAACCGGACGGATCATCTCCGCCCGGGGCCGTTACTGGCCGGGTCTTTCTGCCAAACTTTCAGTATAGTTCTGTTCCTGCCTTTCCCTCTACTCCCGATCCTTACCATGGTCGCGGATTTCTCCTATGTCAGCCTCGCCATCCTGTCGTCTGCCTCATCGAGGGTCGTACAGTTGAACCGGCGGGTGCGGAGATCTCCGACCGATAGATACGAATGGTCTGCGGAGTAGGGAGGTTGCAAGATCATCCCTTTACTTTGAATTTGGACATCACGGTCTTCGCATAGTCAACGTCATCATTGATGTTGGCATTTGAAAGGTCTATGCCCTCCATCGCTGCGCCATTTTCTCAACGAAGTCTGCGTAGTGTCTCCACCACTTTCCGTTGAGGGGGACCTCAACGAACTTTCCGTTGAACGATGCTGTTATCTTCGGGACAGGTTCCTTGCGGGTGTTTGTCTTCGTGTCGAAGTACGATACGAGCTTGAGCCCGAGGTACACGTTGCCTTCAGAGAAGGACATGATCGGGGTCTTCTGCGTCTCGGTGTTATCTCCGACGTTCACCTGTCCAAATGTCGTTCCTATGTCTTTCGCTATGTCTGTTTTTGCATCACTAGCCATATCTTTGTTCCTCCTTTCGAGTTTCGGTTTAAGTGGTTTCTGCAATAGTGCAGTAAAGGGTTTGTTAAGGGAGTTTATCACATCCGTAAACCGAACGGTCCAAACGAGGGCTCACGCTAAGGTCTATAGAGTGTGCGAATCGGTTCGCTGTCCGAACTATTGATTATCCCGACTTATAGGATGATTTTAGAAAATGCTGGCTAGGTCGTGTGTGACTCTCGCCCGTATCAATCGAATTATCCCTCCGGCAACCAGTACTCCGGTCCAAGACTGAATAGTTCTTATGTTGACGCCTAAAGTCTTAGCCACATTGTTATAAACCAATTCCCGGCTTGTTAACGAACTCATGAGTTCAAGAAATTCCATAAATTTGTTTTGATCCTTCAGATTTATTATCTGCGAAACGTCCCTGCTGATATACGAATCCACATAGTCCGAGTAGAATTTGTTGGTTTTGAGACGGGGTTTTTCATATAATTCGGGATAATTTCCACGTATAACCATTTTATAAACTTCTTCGACAGAAAGGCTGACTTCCATGGATTTCCTGATGTTTTCCTTAAAATTTACTTCAAAAGGAGTTTCATCCCTGGATAAAATTTCATTCATACTCAAAGGAGACATGTCGATTATTGATATTCGGCCTGCCATCGATTGGGTTACACCATCTATCAGATTATACACCTGACTTCCTGTAAGTATGTACATCCCTTCGTTGTGTCCCGTGTCATATTTCGCTTTGTCAACAATGGCTTCTATTGAATCCAGCAACTCAGGTGCATACTGCACTTCGTCTATTATCAAAGGAGATTTATGGATGCTGAGGAACGTGTCCGAATCTTCGTTAGCCATTGCCCGTTCAGATCTGGCGATTAAAGAATCATAACTGAAACCGTGCTTTTCCGCTATGTGTTTACATAACGTTGTTTTGCCAACCTGTCGGGCACCTGTTATTAAAGTCACCGGCTTCAAACGAATGCTTTCTTCTACGGTCTTTAAGACTGTTCAATCGATTATCACCTAAATATTGATCTGTATTTATTTGTAATTATTGCAGTACAACTACAATTTTTACACAAATATAATCAATACTTTCCTACAAGACCACCAATGAAAATTATAACGGATTGGTTTTTAATTCAGAACAACGCATAACAAAACCTCCTGTTGTGCTATATCATTACAAGTGGGTAATATTTAGAATCTTAATAATCACGCTATAAATTTCCTATGGGAATTTTTAACATTGTTCTGATCTACCATTGCATATTCCATTGTAGTATCTATTTTTGAATGTCCCAGAAGTTTCTGAACCTGTTCTATAGGCATCCCTTTATCGATTGCTTTCGTTGCTAAAGTGCGCCTAAATTTATGAGGGTGTACTTTTGGTATGTTCAACCTGTGTCCGATATCACGTAACCTCTTCTCGATTCCTCCTATGTTGAGTCGTCTATATGGCCTGTTTAATGATACGAATAACGCTTTGTTATAGTCAGCACGTGCATCCAAATAATTCAGTATATGTACCTTGGTCCGGGCATCAAAGTAGACTATGCGTTCCTTTTCACCTTTTCCGATAACTTTACATTCACGATTTTGAAAATCTATGTCATCAATGTCAAGGTTTACAAGTTCACCTACTCTCATTCCCGTGGAAGCTAGAATATCAATAAGAGCCAGATCTCTGGCATTTTTACACCCGTCTCTCATTATCTCCATAGATTCATCGCAATACACCTCTTTCACGGTTTTGGAGGTCTTTATTTTTTTTATACGACGTACTGGGCTCTTTAAAATGTGATTTTCATCCTCAAGCCACGAAAAAAATGTAGAGAATATTCGACGAATGTTATCAACAGTAACTTTACTGACTTTACGATCTTTTTGATAATTTGCAAGGTATTTTCTAATGTCGTCCGTATCTATCTCCCTAATATCCTTCATGTTATTCGATAAAAACTTTATTAATGTTATCTTATAGTATTTCAAAGTTTTTTCAGAACAACCTTCTACGCGCTTTGCGGAGATAAATCGCGAAATTAGATTGTCTACACATTCTCCTTTATCGGTATTAGCCAGAGGGCATGTATGAATCGAATTTAATACCGCTTTTAATTGTAAAAATTGATTATGATCCAGGTGACGTTTCATTTCATTTTCAACAATATGAATCTCATAAACATTCATAGAATACAAAATAATAGAACGGTAATATAACTCTTTAATAACACCTCTAGAATGGTTTGATAATTCAATAAAAGCCTATGTTGATGTAAAAAATTGCACATACGTGGATTCAAAAGTGGCGTGCAAAGACTGGCGGAAGTGAAGGCTTCCGCTGATTGCTGACCTTATTCTTCCGCGTTCTTCGGCCGGGGCCGTGTGTTTTTTCGGACGCGGATCATGTTTCCCGATACCGGGCGGTATCGTGTGTACCCGTATTCCCGCAATCCTTTCATCGTGTTTTTTGTATAAATATATATTCCACGGCTATGCCGTGGAATTATAATTTATACAAACTTTATATACGGCGGTTGCGTACAGAGACGCAGAAGGGCCGTTCCCGATTTCCGCACACAGAAGGAACGCAAAATGAGGATAGACGAGGAAGTCCGTGTTTACGAAGGCGTCAGGGCCAACTCTGCCGTGGTCATGGCCTTCATGGAAGGCACCGGCCTGAGGAGACTAATCGACGAAAGATGCCGTTCGGACGGTATATGCAGAACGCTGAGCGTCGGCATGGCCGTTAAGGCGATGATCGGTGCGATGTACAGAGGCTCCGGAAGAACGCCGCTGTATCTTATGGACAAAATATTCGGCCTCTGCCCGACGGACAAGCTGTTCGGAAACAGCGTGAAACCCTCGTCTTTGAGTGACACATCGTTGGGAAGATGCCTTGACGTTCTGTCGAAAACGGATATGGAAAAACTTCTTTGGGATTGTTCCGAGATGCTGTGCGAACGTTACGGTCTGGATTCCCATCTGCTGTCGATGGATGCCACCAACTACGCATTGTACGGTATGGGCATCGAAGACGGAGGCACGGTTCCCGCCTTTGGCGGGAACTCCAAGACGAACCGCAACGATCTGATGCAGAAAAACATCCATGCCGTGACAAACGGCAACGGCGTACTGAGAACGTCGAAACCGTACGGCGGGAACGCCGCGGACATGACGATGAACAACGATATGATCGAGTTTCTCGTCAACAGGGTGGATCCGGACAAAGTCGTAATCTCCGCGGACTGCAAACTTGCGAACAATGTTACGGTCGACCGTCTTCTGGGACTGGGATGGGGGTTCGTCACCAAAGCACCGTCCAATTTCAACGGTTTGGTTAAGGATTCCGTTGTGTCCTCTGCAATCACCGGGGTGATGGATGCCTCCCCGAGGCATCCGGGAAGATATCTGTACGATACCGAGTCGGAATACGGAAACGGAAAACTTAGATTCGTGGCATACAGACTGCCCGGAAGCATCGATGAATCTCAGGAATATCTCAGGAACGGAGGATTCGAGATTGCAACAAAACGCATATCCAAATTCAAGAGCAGGAAATTCTTCTGCGAAGACGATGCACGCAAGGCCTTCGATGAAATGATGGACGGATATTGCGGAGCCTACCGTACGGATGTGATATTCTCGGAAGATTCAAGGTTGATGAAGAAGGATCCGGACGGTCCTCATTGGCGGGGACGTACAGGTACGGTTTCGATCGTTGAGGACAAGATTGCTGAAGCCGCAGAGAGGTTTTCAATACGGGTACTGGTGACAAACCTTCCGTTTGCCGTCGAAGACGGGGAAGATCTTCGCAAAGGTGCGACGGCCGACAAGGTAGTGGACGTGTATTTGGGGCAGTATCACAGCGAGAAGAATTTTCGCATCATGAAGTCCGGTATGGGCGTGAATCATGTGTATTTACATCTTCACAGAAGACAGGATGCCATGGTGACGGTGGTGTCGCTCGCAACTATGCTGAGCAATGTTATGGATTCGGTGCTTCCCGGCAAAATGACCGCAAACAAAGTCATTGACGATTTGGACAACGGCATCGTGGAGTACGACCGCGACGGGGATGCGATGAGGTTCAGCGGACCTCCCGGTCTGAGAGAAAACATCTTCGGCATTCTCGGCGCCCTAGGCGTGGAGAACAAGTTCCTTTTGGGTTTCTGAACGGGTCCGTGCGCAGCACGGGACAGCCTTGGCTATCGCGGGTATCACGTAATGTCAGCCACTTTGGAATTCACGACATAATGAAAATTTGTGTTAAATTTCGATTTGTCGACTTGTTTAACGAAGTCTTCAAATCTGTTTTGTAAATTCAGAGGAGGTAGGGGTAATTGGAATTCTTTAAATGTTTTCATTGATACGCGGGGCATCTTTGCGCCTACAACCGCAATAGAAAACATCTGAACAAATGAATCCGATCTTAATGCATTAGATAGATACGTTCTGTTCAAAATTTCCTGGTTAGGTAATAGAGTTAGTAACTCACTAGTCCCAAATCCAGATTCATCTGGCATAACAACTTTGTTTAGGTATGGCCTTAATTTAGAATATAATACATGCACAGTATTAAATTTGATTAGAGATCCATTCAACTCTTCCGATGCAACATAGTTTTTATAACGCACTATGCCCGTATCTGATTCAATCGCGTCTAGATTTAAGAGCCAATTTTGATCTCTTTTCACTTCAACATTTCCTTGGATCAAAGGGGCTACTTCAGACATCTTTTTTGTTTTCCAATTTTTTGGGTTGATGATGGGATCTCCAAACATCTCGATAAATCTGGATTTAACTAACTGATTGTACTTTTCGAGACACTGTTTTGCGATAAATTTCGATTTGTCGACTTGTTTTACAAACTTTAAAAATATATCCTGTTTCTTTATTGGAGGTATAGGTATATTCATCTCTCTTATTTTTCCCTGAGATATATTTTTTTGAACACCTCCCGCTGAATTAGAGATCAACTCATGTTTTTTCGACATTATGAAATACATCAAATATTCTGGAATGATTTTATCAGAGGGTAGTATTGCACAGACTGCTTGATTTGTACAAGCCTCCATTCTCAATATCCCAGGCTCTCCGATTGTGCCATACATAGTGACTAAAACAGACCCTACGGGAGTCATCTTGGCAGAAGAATTTTTCAATCCTTCTACAGTTATACACTTTTCGGTCGATTCAATGTTTCTTTTCAAAACATCACTAGTTACTACCCAGGGGATTGTTCCATTTTCATAATATTCTCTTTTAGACGTTAACGGCGTCCCGCCAGATTGCGTTTTAAAAATTTCAGAAATTTTCTTTATAGGGAATTTTTTTCCCTCAAACATCTCGATAAATCTGGATTTAACATCTCAAATCTAAAATCGTATCTATTTTTGGGCTTCAGGTCAAATTTCAACACCTGCATTGATGTTTATCTCATCAATTGCGTTATTTATGGCATTCCATGTACCCATTTCATCTCCAAATAAATCAACAATATCTCCTTTGTCAATAAATGGTGATTTTTGGAATATTGTTTTATCAAGAATGAATCCATTTGAGACGATATAGTCTAAGACTCTTTCTAAAAAATAACATTGTCTGTTGCTCAATTTATCAAAGTCTATGTACCTCTCAAAGGTTTTCAAAGCAGAATCTCTGTCGATACCAGTTATCTCACGCAACACAGTTAGTATGGATTTGTTCCCGTAAAACTCTTCATACTCTTCCTCGGTGCCGATTTCACTCCAGCATATCCGACTCAAATCAGAAATGTCCTCCTCACCTAACGGAATATTATGCCTCATTTTCTCAAAACAAATTACTTCTGGATGTTCTTCGACATATTTTCGGAATTTTTCGGGATAGTCGACAAATTTACCTTTCTTTAAATCAGAATCATGTATGTCTACACTAAGAATTTCATCTGTGAAATTAGTATTTAATTTAACCTTAGTTTGTCGATCTATATATTTCATCAAATCTCGTAACTCGATTCTTATTTTTTCAATCATTGATATGCCCGCATTAGAATCAAACCTATCGCTGACGACATAATATATCAAATCTCTTTTTGCAGCCACATCGGGGATATTCATAATATTCATTAATGCACCAACTCTATTTTTGATGCTTCGAATTTCATGGAAAGAATTTTCGCCGAAGAGAATTTTCTTTTCGGTAACATATGTCAAAGCGTCTAATTGCACTGCATCTATGTCTGAATCATAAGGGGGTATGAGTTGTAAAATTTTCTTTTCGATTATTCGTAAGTCGTCAAAATCCAACATATCCCATTTGGATTTTGTACTGTATAGATCAACAGCCCTCATATTTTGTCGCACTGCAAAATTTTCTCTGTTTAATTGTTGTACAGTTTTTAATAAATCACTTACAAGCGCCTCTCTGAATACCATTAATTCATCTGTCTGATATTCATACTTCTGAAGTACATACGCAATCTCTGCCTTGGAAAGAAATACTCTGGCTTGTATCGTAGGTGAGGTTATACCCTCCTCCCCTATCGGATTCACTCTAAAAAATTCAAAATTACCGCACCAATCAAAAATTAGAAAATATTCCTTGTCGTTACCATCTATTAAACCCTCACATTTTCTAGTTCCGCGTCCAATCATTTGCCAGAACTTGGTGACGCTATATACCGTTTTAAAAAATACCAGATTAAGTATCTCTGGAATGTCTATCCCAGTATCCAACATATCAACAGAGACGGCTATCTGCGGGTACTTGCTACTGTCAGAAAATCGATCTATTAGATTTTGTGGATTTCTGCTTTTATTATCTATGACCATACAATAGTCTTGAGGATAGTCGGGGTATTGTTTGTAAAATATTCTTCTTATTGCTTCGGCATGATTGTGATTTTTAGCAAAAATTATAGTTTTTCCTATTTTATTACCAAAGTCAACTCTGAGACCTTTCTTCATTAGTTCATAAATAACATGCGATATGGTACTCTCGTTGAATATCCACTGGTTTAAGGCCGTATTCTCTATTGATTCCGGCACTTCTCCGTCTTCATCAATAAAAGTATCTTCATAAATTCGTTGTTCTTCGATTGTCAATTCCCCTCTTACAATCCCACGACTCAGAAATTTACCTTTAAACTCCACGGATTTAAAATCAACCAGATATTCAGGAACTGCCTCGTTCAGCTCAAAGGCGTCAGTTGCTTCCCCGTCATCAATACCGAAAAACTTGTAAGTGTCTGTATCTACGTCCTTTTTAGGCGTAGCAGTTAAACCCAAGAGTAGTGAATCAAAATGATTGAAGATTGCTCTGTATTTATTGTAAATACTCCTGTGAGCTTCATCAACAATGATTAGATCAAAATGGCCGCTGCTAAGAATATTGATTCCTTTTTCATCTTTCATCGAATCAATACGATTCATTAATGTCGGATAAGTGGATATTACGCATCTTGCGTTAATACAATCCTCACTGTTATCCAATTTTGATACAGCTACATCTGGAAGGAACCTGGTAAAAACGCTTTTCGCTTGATTGACCAATGCGTCCCGGTCTGCCAAAAAAAGAACGTTTTTAACCCATCCCATTCGCATCAAAACATCTACTAAAGCCACGGCAGTACGGGTTTTGCCTGAGCCTGTGGCCATAACTAACAGAGCTCTGCGCTTCTTTTCTTGAAACCATCTACATACTGAACGTATGGCTCTTTTCTGATAGGATCTATTTACAATCTCCTCTTTTATATCCGCTACATCAAGGTTTGGGGCGTGATTATTAAAAAACCAATAGAATCTCTGCAAATCGGATTTACTGTATAACTCATGAATGGTACGTTCACCATAGAACGGATCAATAATTTTGATTTCGTAGCCGTTACTCAAAAATATAACGGGGATTCTGCCATATCGTTCCTTTATCATATTAGCGTAATCTAAAGCCTGTTCTCTTCCAGCTTCAACGCTTTGTGAAGTTCTTTTGGCTTCAATAAGAGCCAACGGTATGCCATCATCATCCAAACAGACGTAATCAGCATAACCTCTACTGGAACTGTTAGACATGCCCCGGATGTAGAACTCTTCCAGGCAGTCCGAGCCTATTATCCAGCCAAACTTTTTTAAATCCTCATCTATTTTTCTTTTTCTGGTTTCTTTTTCACTGATTTTCTCAGAAACGTTTTCAGGATCTAAAACCCATTCTGTGTCCGTGCCGTCCATAAACTCATTCCCCCTGACTTTTCATTGTTCACATTGTAATTCGATTTGGCCGTTCATTTGATAAATATTGAAATGTTGAGCATATAACGTCTTATGGAGTATATCTAACACAGAGTTCATCTTTGCAATTATAACCATTAATTGCAATATTTTGTCAAAGAGAATTAAAAATATATTCTGGTCCGATATGCTCATCTCGGGAATTTTCACAGAATTAATGTGCTTCATATTTAATGAACGAATTATTCCATCACCTAAAGGCAATTGATTTTTAATATATTTTATGGAAGAATATAGGTATGGTGTGTTACTTAGCCCGTCAATGGGCGATATGGCTGCAAGTCCTCTTCCATACCCGCACTTAGTATGAGTTATATTTAATTCCCCTATAGGTTCACGTACAGTAAGTAATAGATTTCCCTTGCCTGTTACTCTGGGAGATATTGCGGTCCTTCTACCTTCTTTAGTAAATATTTTGCCAAAATCGGATGTGCCTTGATAAAACGGCATAGTCTTCAAATTAGCTTCACAAACAAAATCACTTTTTTTGGGAGATTGGCCGATTGAGACTTTAGCCACATCCGTCAATTTTAGAAATCTTTCCTTTTCTATAAAGCTAAGATATACGCTTTGATTTAATCCATAGATTAATTTATCGAAATTAACTACTCTGTTTTTAATATTAGATATTGTTTTCATCATATCTACAACTGTATGTTGTTTATTCTTATCCGGTAATGGTATTTTTAATTTCAAAAAAAGATCTTTGGGCACATTACCACGTCTTTTAACTGTGCCGGTATAACATATATTGAAATATTCTAAACTGAAATCCGATAATAATACCAGTTCCAGATATTCAGGAAGAATCTCGGAAGATGTGATGTCCCATACAGTATAAGCAGAACTTACATAACCACAGTCGATATCTTTCAGTACACCCAAAGAGCCTTCATTTATATGTATACCCGTTACTAATTGACCCCGTCTAACTACCTTATGTAAACGATTATTTTTAGTACCAAAAGATTTGGAGCCATCATCCTGTAAAGTAAGTCCGTTTATACCACTTAAGGAAAGAGCTGGGATATTGTTTCTATCTTCGAGACGTTCTATCTTGGCAATCTATATGAGTTCACTGAGACTAACAACCCTCATATTGCATCAGCCTTCAAATATTCTTGATTCAGCTCCGATTCCCTGGACTAAATTTCGATTTGTCGACTTGTTTTACGAAGAGATCAAATTTCTCTTGAAGGTTTATAGGTGGTATAGGCAATTGAAACTTTTTGAATGTGCTCATCGATACTCTTGGCATCTTCGTACCTGCAACTGCAGCAGAGATTTTTGCTACAAACGCATCAGACATTAATGCAGTTGCCAGATATTGCTGATTAATCAAATCTGGTTTTGGCAATAGTGTCAATAGTTCTGTCGTACCATAGCCAGACTCATCGGGAATAACTACCTTATTGAGATAGGGCCTTAGTTTTGAATAGAGTACGTGATTATCGGTGAAACTACAAATTGATCCATTCAATTCTTCACTTGTGACATAGTTCTTGAAGAAAATTTTTCCTGTACTAGACTCGATTGCATCGAGATTTAGCAACCAATTCGATTCTTTGGAGCTGGAGTTGTTGTTTTGAGTAATAGGCGCAGCTTCTATAATGGACATTGTAGGCCACTGTTTTCTATTTGAAATCACATCACCAAACATCTCGATAAATCTGGATTTAACTAACTGATCGTACTTTTCGAGACACTGTTTTGCGATAAATTTCGATTTATCGACTTGTTTAACAAAGTTCGTAAATTTCTCCTGATCTGATAAAGGAACAACAGGAACCATCAATTTTCTAATTTTTTCCTGAGAAATGTTAGTAAGGGCTGCACCCGCACCTTGATTAACTAACAATTCTTTTTTGGAACGTATGTAATGGCATACCCACTCAGAGGTGTAATTTGAATTAGGGTGAATGGCACAGATTGCTTGATTGATTGCAGCCTCAAATTCAAGAATGCCTGCATATCCAATACTTCCATACATTGATACAAGAACAGAACGCAATGGGGGGATCTTAGCACTCGTTTCAAGTAATGCTAGTTCCGTAATCATCGATTTAGCTTCTGTGATATGTTCCTTATTGACCTCGCCACTTGTTAACCAAGGGATATTTCCCCCATCATAATATTCTCTTTTCCCTTTTAATGGCGTTCCACCAGAGCTTGTTTTGAATAACTCCCCCAGTGGTTTTTCATCATATTGGTTGTGCCCAAACATCTCGATAAATCTGGATTTAACGAGGGCATCTAGCTTATCCAAAATTAATTGATAATAACTCGTAGACATATTCTCACTGAATCATCTTCTCGAGTTCATCGAGAGTCTTATTTAATTCCCGGTCTAATTCTCTAATTTCGGCAATCAGTTGTTTCGTAGGGGGATATTCTTCCTGAACATAGACAATTTCTTTGTACTTGTTGATAGATAAATCGTAATCGTTATTTTTTATTTCCTCTACCGAAACAAGAAATGATTTTTCAGTCCTTTCTCTATCTTTTTCACCATCAAGATTTTGGAATCTGGATATTATATCGGGAATGTCGTTTTCTTCAACCTTTGAACGTTTGTCATCTAATGAATATCCATCCGCTTCCATATCATAAAACCAGACATTATCCGTTCCTCCGTGTCCTGTTTTTGTAAAAATTAAAATGGCTGTTGACACTCCAGCATACGGCTTAAAAACACCAGAAGGCATAGATATGACTGCATTCAAACGGTTCTCGTCCACTATAGCCTTTCGAACAGCCTTGTGGGCCCCGGAAGATCCGAATAATACTCCATCAGGAACAATTGTGGCACAACGACCTCCAACTTTTAACATCCTCAGAATAACCAGTAAAAATAAAAGTTCGGTTTTCCTGGTCTTAGTTATTTTTAATAAATCGCCTGATACAGCATCTGAATCGAGGCTCCCCTTAAAAGGGGGATTTGTTAAAATCAGAGTAAATTTCTCTGAAATTTTGTTATCCCCCGAAAGGCTATCCATATATTCTATATGCGGATTTTCAACTCCGTGTGACATCATATTCATTGCACCGATACGAAGCATTGTTCGATCCATATCAAAACCGTAAAACATATCGTTGTTGAAATGCTCTGCAGTCGCATCATTTCTATATATTTCATTCAACCTATTTTTTCTAAGATATTCGCATACAGATACAAGAAATCCGGCAGAACCA
Source organism: Candidatus Methanomethylophilaceae archaeon (assembly GCA_035271005.1). Lineage (GTDB taxonomy): Archaea > Thermoplasmatota > Thermoplasmata > Methanomassiliicoccales > Methanomethylophilaceae > VadinCA11. The sequence continues at coordinate 20,893 of DATESF010000112.1, forward strand.
AATGCAGGATCACAGATGATATCATCTGCTTTCGGATCCACAAGTCCAACCATCATTTTGATAATATGTCTTGGTGTTCTGAATTGACCGTTGGTACCAGATGTTAATAACTTAGATAAAAGATATTCATAAATGTCGCCGCGGATATCATTGTAGCCGTCGTTTTTTATTTCCTCATTTTCCATATCATTGAAAATTAAGTCTAACGTGTCAATGATTTGAGTGAATTTTTGAGCTGTGGGGATTTTGAATATGGCATCTTGCATGTATTTTGAATAAGCGCTGTCAGAGTCCCCGTGGAGAGTTTTGATGAATGGAAACACATACAAGTTTGTGTTTACGAATGCTCTTTCTGCATCCGTATCATTTTTTATTGAAGACCATCTGAGATTTTTCTTATCTATTTTGTTGTAATCGTCTAAGTAAAAATCTCCTTCAAAAATACTTTGATACTTTTTACCCAGCATAGTAGCCTCTTTTGCACGTCGTGTATCCAACCGGTCTAAATCCCTTATATACATTAAATAAGTAATTTGCTCAATTACATCAAGAGGATTTGTCAATCCCCCTGTCCAGAATTGATTCCATAGGCCGTCAATTTTAGATTTTATTTCCATTAGTGAACTCATGTTTCGCACCTGATAGAGTCATATGTCACATTAACTACTGTAACCATTAGTTGCTATATGTTCTATCTGTTATTTATTGCTACTTAACTATCATTTACCACGTGTGGAATCATTCGATAAATGCTGACTAAAACAAAAGCACAATGTAGAATACTTTATAGAACAAAGTAAAGAGTATGTACCACCTGAAATACCTGAGTACAAATATAGAAAAAATCAATATTGCGCTTGTATTATTAAGATGACAGAAACCTGCTAAACATACAGAACCGAAAATCAAAAATTACTTTACCGAATGATTGATCAAAAGGGTATAAAACATCATATTATAACGGATTCTTGTACACACATGTGACTTTCACATATTCTTTTGAAATTTATTAACAACCTAAAATCGGTTATTATAATATACATTATTTTTACAACCAGGCATCACTTGAATATTATGTGTATTTTCAGCGGACACTGAATTCCGATCTATGACCCTCACAGTCGATTATAGTTTCTTGATCTAACTTCATAAATTCGACATCGTTTAAATTATTCATTGGCAGCAGAGTGTTTCCGTTACGGTGTTCCACTGAAAAATAATAAGTGCCCCCTTTGGGTGCATATGCTGTATATCCTGTACCCTGCATAGTCATATTAATCCATGAATTTCCAAGGTTGTGTGTTGCGGTTTCAACCATTATACAGATATAGACCTCTGCCGGCAATACAATTTGAAATGTTTTTGTACTGACAGGTATAACATTATCCGTAACCAAATCATTCTGTATTCTGAAGGCAATGTGCCCTTGCTGATTATTCTGTTTTATTTGCTTTCCGGAAGAGCTTATGCCCCCGTTTGATACCTCTGTAAAGGTAATTTCGTTATCCCTTATCGTTACGCTGCCGATGGCCCCGAATGCCAATGGAATTACCATCAACATGGTAACGACTATTGCGACGAACGAGATAATCGCCTTTTTTTCCATTTCGACCTCACGGATTCAGCTGTAATAAAAATCATTCATTAAAATAAGTTAATATATAGTTAATTTTCAGATATAAATATTTAATGCACATATTTATATTAAATCAGTAAATAATTAAACATCCCTTCCATATCCCATACTTTTGTGAATATTGATTCTAGATGATTTCTATGATTTTATTAGAAATGTGAAACTACACTTATGCAAAGGATGTTACTAACGCTGTATTGTGTACTTTAAAGATATACTATAGCAAAGTGAATCTCTGTGGCGCTGTTTAATGCTCTGCGTGCATCAATCTCCAAAACAGTATCTTCATCGGTACAAACCATGGCATGTTCCACCGGATCTAAATCATTAATTTCAATTTTTTGCATGACATTGTTGACCGCATTTTTTGCAGAATAGTATCCCGTAATGCGTTCAAGAATATCTGGTTCAATATGCACTTCATAATCAACATTGTTTATCTTAATAGACAGATTTATATCGGTCACAAGAACAGCGATGGAATTGTAAACATTTGCATAAATAATGAATTCTGTGTTTTTGGGTATAGTAATTGAAAAACTTACCTGACGATTGCCCGGAGTGTTAGAAACTAGATTAGGGTCACCCTCCTTATATTGAAATTGATAAGAAGGATATCCGTTTATTACAGTAGGTTCTACATGAACCGTGCCCGTAGTCACATTGGTGTTTACTTCAACACCGGGTTCCAACGTAACCGAATTACCGCCGACAGTGACTGTTGCCATGCTGAAAGCTAAAGGAACCGTTAACAATAACGTAACAACAACTGTCATAATGAGAATGTAATTACTTTTTTGCATCTTTACCTCTTTAACCTCGATGCGAACTTAACTCCGTTTAATATGTATTTGTATTTATAGATACTTATCGCAAACCATACCTCAAAATACTCCCGGGCCGCATAAATATTCTACATACGGCAATAACCGAATATTGTAGAAATTCTCATTAAAGTTTCACAACAAAAGTTTTTTAATATAAAACTTTACAATGTTCTAATAACATAAAGAAGATATTGATACTATATGTTCTCATAGGCCGAGAACATGAATTGAGTGAATTGGAGAAGTTATACAAATAGGGAAGGACTGAAAAATATAGCCATATACGGCAGAAGAAGAGTCGGTAAAACTTCCCTATTGATTTAATTCTGTAAAGAAAAGAAAAATATATTTTTTACAGGCAATGAAGTCAGTGAAAAAATTAACCTGCAAAATTACTCAGCGTCTCTGCAATCAACATTCCCTGATGTTTTTTTTGGAGAATTAACAAGTTTCAAAGATGCGTTGGACGTCACTATAAAGGTCTGCAAAGAAGAAAATACCGTTTTAATAATCGATTAATTTCCTTTTCTGGTTAATGCCGTTCCGTATTTCCCATCTTTGTTTCAAAAATACATGGACCATGACTTTGCCGAATTAAATTTGACCGTAATTTTATGCGGATCTTCAATAAGAATGATGCACGATATCCTCGACGGAAAACAAATGCCTCTTTTTGGACGGTTCAGTCGCCAAATGAAATTAAGAGCCTCTGAGTTACATACAATCCTGCGAATTCTTTCCGAAAATTGAGAATATTGAATGCGCCACGTATTTCGCTATATCCGGCCGGGATTCCTTTTTATCTAAAACGGCTTCCGCAGATGATACATTTAAAGAGTCTTTGATAGAAAATTTCCTTCTGCCTTCGTCAGGTTTATTGGAATAATCCGCAAACCTCATACGACAAGAGTTTGTAAATTCATCAATACCCACGTCAATAATCTCTGCACTGGCCAACGGAAAAACTCAAATCAAAGAAATTTCCGAAGCCACCGGAATAGAGAAAGGAACCTGCTCAAACAATATATTGCTACTGATGTCCGTCGGAATTGTAATAAGAGAAGTTCTGATGTCCAATTCTCGCAGAAGGGCCGATTATGAATTGAATGATGGCCTCTTCGGATTCAGGTATGGTGTTTTGGATAAGGTTCTCCCGTACATACGGACGTATGATTCCGAAAGTGCCTATGAAAAGATTGAGGCGATGCTTCCGGGATTTATTGGTAAACAGTTCGAAAAAATCTGCAAACAGTATGTGACAATGAACACAGAATACCGTACAATAGGCAAATGGTGGGAATCCGATTCTGAATTGAAAACCGATATTGAGATTGATATTGTCGCGATTGACGGAATTGATATTACTTCCAACGTATTGTTCGGCAGCTGTATATTCAAATCTTCTCCGATGAGTATAAAAGATTTGGATAATCTGAAAAGAGCGGCATCCTTTGTAAAGGGGCATACAAAACGGAGTTACATTCTGTTCTCGTTATCCGGGTTCGAAGAGAATCTTATTAAAAGAGCCAGAGATGAAAAATTAACTCTGGTGGATATGAATGATCTCTACAAAAAGAGAAAATGATCCGTTGTTTACACAATAAAATGATTAATTCACAATTCATCCTATAACGTAATAATCCGCAGATAATCGCATAAAGTTACGTTATATGATTAAAAATTTAGGTGAATTTCCAAACCGTAGACGACTATCTCGGATTTTTGGAAAAGTCTCTTGCGTTTTACCGTGTCAAACGTTATAACATAAAAGCTAAGGGAGAACAGACCGTTAACGACAAATTCTATGTTTTCGACTTGGGCTCAGAACCGCTGTTTTGGAAAAAATGATGGGATATAGGCTATATAATGAAAAATCTCGTGTATCTCGAACTCAGACGCAGAGGATTTTCCGTTTACGTGGGGAAAATCGGAAATTACGAAATAGATTTTGTTGCAATCGATGAAGTCAGACCGTGTACATACAGGTCTGTTACTCATTAAACAATCCCGTCACAGAGGAAAGGGAAATACGCCGTTGAGAGCCGTGGACGATGATTATCGGAAAGTTGCGTGTCATGCAGCCCTCAATGAATAAGCCTGAGCTCGACACTTGATTCTGAAAATGACAGAATTTGACACTTGAGCGTTCGCTGATTGCACCTTGTTTTCTTCTACGTTTTTCCATCCGTTTCCAGTCCTTCGGGGGCTTTCAGCCCCCAGAAACACCTGAAACGACC
>DATESF010000113.1:0-5314 GCA_035271005.1 Candidatus Methanomethylophilaceae archaeon
ATCTGTTATCGGCGCTCCAAGACTCATTGCGTAACATGTTGAACCTGTGGTAGTAGACACTATAACACCGTCAGCTCGCACTTCCGCAGCCAAATGTTCATTTACATAGATTTTAAACTGCCTTATCTTTGCTACAGAGTCAGTATGCACCACTGCTTCGTTAACGGCCTCAGTAAGGTATTCGCCCTCGTGCCATGTTCTAAGTTTGGCTCTTTTCTCTACTGTGTATTCACCACGTCTAAGGCAGGCGATACTTTCCTCTATCTCGTTTGGCTCGATCTCCGCCAAGAAACCTACCCCACCGGCGTTTATCCCTATGACGGATGCTTTGGTGTGCTGGAATGCCCTAAGCAACGTTCCATCGCCTCCGACTACAATGACTATGTCGGCCTCTATGTCATCAAGAGGCAGTCCTTCCATGCCTATGAGTTTGGCCGCAGACGTGTCTAATGTAACGTTCTCGCCTTTCAATGCTTCATAGGTCCTACGAACATACTCAGCAGCTAACGGAATATTCTCGTTAGCGTATATCGCATAACGGGCGGAACCGTATTGTTCTACATAAGGTCGCATAACATGATCGAAAACTTCCTTACAAGAACATGCAACGAAACTTGAATGTGCTCTATTGTCAAGAGGCATGTCGAGAATGTTTCCTCCTATATCGAATATTTCGCCTCCAGCCTCTCTGAGTATCAGCGAACTTGCTGCAATGTCTACTGTACGAACTCCACGACTATAACGTACCGTGTTCATGTAATACAGATCAGCACTTCCCATAGCCAGCAGTGACATCTCTAGTGATGCACAACCCATAGAACGGGAAGTTTTTATGTTCCTGGCCATAGCGAAAGCATCGTTTGGCGCCGCATTACCCATGTATATTAATCCGAATAGGTTTGAAAAATCAGGTTTCCTTACGTGAATTCTTCTACCGTCGTAATATGCGCCTTCACCTTTGATTGCCCAGAACTCATTGCCTGTAGCAAGATTACGGATAAACGCAGTATGCATACCGCACAATGAACCAGTACCGACGGCCATAGAAATTGAATAGAACGGAATCTCGGCGATAGAATTACTCGTACCATCAACAGGATCTAAAACGAGGACTTCTGAGCCGCCGTTGTCAACGAATCCGATTTCTTCGCTTAAAACGTTAATTGGGATATTGTGAAATTCGATGTATCTAAGAACTGCATTCTCTGCTATCTTGTCAATCTCCGATGTTGGCGTACCGTCGTCACCGATGCATACTTCGTTTCCTCTATCGCATGGTTCAGGAATCAGAGATATTGCTTCCTCTACGGCATCAGCTATCTCACGGAGAATCTTCAAGTCCATACCACCTTATTGGCATAGGGTCCTATTTAGGGTTTGCAATGTACAGCACAGGTATTTCTAAAATGATGACATTGGTCGAGATATGAAGACGATAGATGACTTGCCAGGTGTTTTTACTGAGAGAGGTAATCTTTACACTCTTTCATTATGTCCTGGTAAACGTATCTACGGCGAACGTCTGGTAGCCTTTGATGGACGAGAATATAGAGATTGGTCCCCTAGACGTAGCAAGCTTTCTGCCTACCTTACCAACGGAGGAAGATGCTTTCCTTTCAAAGAAAACAGTAACGTCCTTTATCTCGGTGCTTCAAGCGGCACCACTGCATCACATATAGCAGACATATGTAACAAAGGATCTTTGATATGCGTGGAAATATCTCCGCGTATGTTCCGGGATCTGGTGTCAGTATGTGAAACGAGAAAGAACTTGATGCCTATACTAGGTGACGCAACGAAACCTGACGATTACAAGTTCGTATCTGACGAGATTGACATAGTATACCAGGACGTGGCGCAAAAATATCAAGCTAAGATGATTGCCGATAATGTTGATGCTGTCGGCGCAAAATTTGGAATAGTAGCAATAAAATCTAGATCTGAGGACGTGACCGCGTCCCCGGAACGTATCTTTAGGGAATCTAAAGAAGTTTTAAAAAATAGAGGATACAAGATATTGGACTCGTTGGTACTGGATCCATATGAAAAAGATCACGCCATGATCGTTTTTGAGGTGTAAATTTGCAAACTGTTTACACTGTAGCCTTTGAAGACGAAAAATTCTTGATGGTCTTCAACACCAAAAGAGGAGGCTGGGAGATGCCTGGCGGTAAAATAGAAAATGAAGAGGACATCATTAAAGCCGCTAAAAGAGAATATTTAGAAGAAGCGGGATACGATATCGATATCCTATCTGTCCGCGATTTAGGGTATTGCTGTGTATGCGCAGCGAAACTAGGTGAAAAGAGCGGTCAGTGTGAAATGGAAAGCAGACTCTTTGACGATATACCAGAAAAACTTTCATTCGAACGAGAAGAGTATGAGGACGTAGTGCCTTGGGCTTTTTATGAAGTATATGGAAAAAGATGCTAATGTATAGGGATTAATAGTCGCCTAAATGGTCAACCTTTTAATAGTGGTTATAGATTGAAGTGATAGCCAAGCCGCCAAACCTATTCGGAGTATCATATCATGGCAAGAATGCACACCAGAAGAAAAGGAGTATCCAGATCACACCGCCCGATGATAACGGAAAACCCAGAGTGGGTTCCGATCGGAACTACGGAGATCGAGGACCTTATAGTAAAACACGCTAAGAACGGGGTCGGTTCCGCTAGGATCGGGCTTATTTTGAGGGACCAGTATGGAGTTCCAAACGTAAAGCTCGCGACGGATAAGACAATAACCCAGATCATGAAGGAGAAGGACGTTATATCCTCTATTCCTGAGGATCTTTCAAACCTTATGAGACGCGCTATCTCACTCAACGGTCACCTTAAAGATCACAAAGGAGACGTTGCAAACAAGAGAGGACTTAACCTTATTGAAGCCAAAATTAGAAGGCTCGAGCGCTATTACAAGGCTAATAATATCCTCCCGATGACGTGGAAATATTCTCTGAAAAATGCAGAGCTTATGCTCAAGTGAGTATTACAATGGACCACAGTGTCCCCACGAAACTACTTAATGAACTTTCAAAGGCTGCGGATATTGTCCGCAGCCACAATTTTATTCATATATTTTCACATTATGATGCGGATGGATTATCTTCAGCCGCGATAATAGCAAAAACGCTAATCCGAGAGAATAAAGAATTTTGTGTAACTTTGTTAACATCGTTAGACGATACTACTTTTCAAAAAATTAAGAATAGTAGCGCCGAATGCATAATTATCGCGGATTTAGGAGCATCCTACATAAAGCAACTTGATGAGCTCAAATCCGACATTGTAGTGCTGGATCATCACACCCTTGACGCTAAGGCTGTAAGGATTTCTTACATGAATCCTCATCTGTACGGTATCGATGGTATGAGCTTCGGTTGTGGATCTACTATGGCATGTCTTTTCGCAATAGAGATGGACGAAAAGAATTGGGATCTTGTGCAGATTGCATTCGCTGGAATATACGGAGACAAACAGATCATCGACGGACTGAATGGTTATCTTCTTGACGGGGCCGTTGAACGGGGATACATAAGGATCGAAATGGGATCTGTTATTCCCTACGGTAAACTTACAGACCAACTATTCTTGACCGCAGAGCCATATATCAGAGGCGTAAGCGGTAATGCAGAAGGCGTAGCCGCACTTCTAACGGAAGCGAGGATACCTAGAGCCACTAACAGCACTGAACTCTCTGACGTGGACAGAAGAAGGCTTTCCTCACTGATAATATTAAAGTTAACAGAACAGGGAGTTTCTGCAGATACGATAGACAGTGTATCAGGAGTGAGATATTCTTTGAAAGACTGGGACTTTGATTCAGCAGGCCTCGGTTCTCTTTTGGATGGATGTGGACGTAACGGACTCATGGGTCTCGGCGTAGCGGCTGCCTGTGGCGATAAAGCAAGTATAAAGATTGCTGAGGAAACTCAAAAAGAGTACAAACGCGACGTAATATTGAACACCGTCGAGCTGGATAAACGTGGACTTACTTCGGCGACTAACATCCAATGGTTCGATAGTGCTCGCTCAGGATATACTGGAGTGTTATGCGGAATCGCAATGAACTATTTTTCAGACCAGTCTAAACCGACATTTGGAATAAACGCTTCCGAGGATATTGCTAAAGTCTCAGGCCGAGCTACAAGTAGGTTACTTTCTAGAGGTGTAGACCTTTCGTCTGGACTTCGCGAAGCATGTTCCTCAGTGGACGGTTCCGGCGGAGGTCATCGTATTGCCAGCGGCGGATCTTTCCCTTCCAATAAGAAAGAAGAGTTCATAAAAAAGCTTGATGAAATAATTGGTTCCCAGATCAACGCCAGGTAATTTCTACTTCATCAGTTCTGAATCTTTGTCTCACGGCGGTAGATGAGATATCCATACGAACTCCTGATTTATACATCAGATTGCCTAACCATGCAATCATTGCACCGTTATCCACACAATATTTTCTATCGGGAACAAACATTTCTGCACCACGAGATTCGGCCATTTCTTTGACCATTTCCCTTAGACGTTTATTTTGAGCTACGCCTCCGCCTAGTAGAACTTCGTCCTTGCCTGTGTGGGCCATCGCTCTTTCCGTTACTTCGGTAAGCATTGCAAAGGTTGTTTCCTGTATGGACATTGCCACATCTTCAATATCGAAGCCTTTTTTGTAAAGTGCCAGAGCAGCAGTCATTATTCCAGAGAAGGACACGTCCATGCCCTTTACCGAATAAGGTATGTCCAATAACTTGGTGCCTTTGAGAGCTAATTCCTCAATCTTTGGCCCAGCATAAAATCCAAGTCCAAGCTCTCTTCCAAGCTTATCAAACATGTTACCAATACCTATGTCTTCAGTCTCACCAAATATTCTATATTTTCCTTCTGAGAAAGCGATCACTTGAGTGTTGCCGCCAGAAGCATAGAGTAAAGCAGGATCATCACATTTTTCGAGAACACGTCCTATCTCTATATGTGCAATACAATGATTGGTTCCGATTATCGGGATTCCCATACGATGGGATAATGCACGAGCTGCTGTTGCAGACGTTTTCAGGCAAGGTCCAAGACCAGGCCCCATAGAAAAAGCCACTAAGTCAACATCACTGATCTTTAACTTAGCCTCTGTTAACGCCTTTTCTATGTCCGTTGCAACATTTTCGGCATGATGATTTGCCGCCTCCCTAGGATGTAAACCCCCTTGAATGGGTCTGTACATATCGATAACATTCGCTAAAACAATGCGTTCGTCATTAGAATCTGTGATTCCTACACCTAGAGTGTGTGCGGTACTTTCAATGCCTAATGTTATCATTTGCTGCCAG
>DATESF010000114.1:0-3114 GCA_035271005.1 Candidatus Methanomethylophilaceae archaeon
GTCAGTATCTTCTGCGAAGTGTCCGGATATCATGGATGTCTCTATAAGCTGTGATAAAGAATAACCCTGAACTTTAGGTGCGTCTCCGAAGAAAACAACCTGAGGTTCGCCGTATCTTTTCATATTGATATGATCAGCAAGGTCTATTGCGAACTGTGTTATGTGCTCTTTACTAGAGATCTTATCGTGGTCGCATTCACCGAGATCGACGGATACTTGAAGACCCCAAAGGTTCTCATTGTTGTATTTGTTGATTGCCTCCTCATCACTGAGAAGTTTACCGGAATAGGGACTCATTGTGTACATTGTATTTTCCTCATGACGGGATTGATTTTCCGTCTAATCAAATGTAAATAGTTTCGGTATTTCAAACAATCTATTTACCCAGAATTTTGTTAGATTCTAATCCATCATCCAGTATCTCTAAATGTCCGTAGAGGAACAAATGAATATCAATAGGGACAAAAACAAAGTTATTGTGATAAAAATATATTTTTCAAAATCTGCTTTTTCTTCGCTCTGCATCCGGATAATAAAAACCCGATATATAGGGGAAAGGACATTTGAGGCCATGGTATCTGAAGTTTTTTTCACGGACATGCGTACGGACATAGGAAACACTATTCCCGATAAATTACGTAAACTCGTAGAAAAAGCAGGAATGAGTAAAATAGATTACGATAAAAAGTTAGTAGCTATCAAAATGCATTTTGGTGAACTCGGTAACCTTGCTTACTTAAGACCAGGTATACCGAGGATGATAGCAGAGGAAACAAGACGTATGGGGGGAATACCGTTTCTGATTGACTGTAATACGTTATACGTCGGACACAGAAAAAATGCCCCTGAACACTTAGATACAGCTAACTACAACGGATTTAACCGTATGTCAGCTGGATGTCCGATAATTATCGGAGACGGGCTTAAAGGAATGGACGATGTGGAAATACCCATTGACGGTCAGTATGTAAAAGAAGCAAAGATTGGTCGCGGCATATACGATGCTGACGTTCTTATCAGCCTTACTCATTTTAAATGTCATGAACTAACTGGTTTCGGAGGCGCATTAAAGAACTTGTCTATGGGATGCGCATCTCGCAGGGGAAAGATGGAGATGCACTCTGCAGGGAAACCTTCTGTTAGTCATGAGACGTGCATAGGCTGCGGTACTTGCCTCAAGTACTGTGCACAATCTGCTATTACCCTCAATAAAAAGAAGGCGACGATAGATCTTGAAAAGTGCGTAGGATGCGGACGATGTATAGGCGCATGTATCTACGATGCTATTGCCGTAGAGAATGACGAGGAATTAGACATTCTTAACGCAAAAATAGTCGAATACGCTATCGCTTCGGTTAAGGACAAACCGCACTTTCACATAACAGTTATGGCAGATATATCGCCATATTGCGACTGTCACGCTGAGAACGATACGCCGGTCATACCTGATGTGGGAATGTTAGCATCTTTTGATCCTGTCGCGTTGGATAAGGCTTGCGTAGATCTTGCAATGAAACAATCACCTATCAAGGGCAGCATACTGTATGAGAAATGTGGAGGCGACATTCCAGAAGATATGTTCGCATGTATACACCCGATGACTAGATGGCAAAGTACCTTCGAGCATGCAGAAAAAATGGGATTCGGTTCTTCCAAATATCGTATAATTAATGTAAAGTGAAAATATGCGCACATTTATCGCGTTGAGGATACCAACTGATCAGTCGTTAATCAGACCAATAGAAGATTTGTCTTCTACAGGCGGAATGAGAACTTATGGTCCAACAGGTCTTCACATTACATTGAGCTTTATCGGAGAGATAGAAGAAAAGTGTATACCGAATATTATAGACGCTTTGACTGAAGCTGTGAAAGGAATCAATCCGTTCAATATAACTCTTAAAGGAATGAATTCATTTCCTGGAAAGAATGGCCCAAGAATCGTTTGGATAGGTACGGAATCAGACGGTATTCTTGAAACACTTGCGGAAAGACTTGCGGAATGTTTGAAAACTCGTGATATAGAATATGACGTTGTAAAATTCGTACCTCATATTACTGTAGGGCGAGCTCTTGATGGATTGGGTTCTTCAAATGTAGTATCTGTAATTGAAAAGTATAGTGAAACTGAATTTTTTAAATTCGTCTGTGATAAACTTACAGTGTATAGCAGCGAACTAAGACCAGAAGGTCCAATTCACAAAGCAATTTCACACGTTATGTTGTAAGTTAGTCTTTAGAAGGTTAACTGTAGCTTTCTGTTCTTATACGCTCAGACATCAAATGATGGTTCATGAGAAAACTAAAGCGTCTCATTGGAAGGAACAGGATTTCGAACAACCGTCGCGGTGGCATAGAAGGACTACCGCTTCAGCTCATAATCGTTATGTTAATAGCTACTATGGGCACAGCAATCATTCTTGGATGGATGGGTAACATCGAAGGCCCAAAGGTCATCGGAGATGTCGACGTGACCTCTGACGAGATTATACTCGTGAACGGAAGTACGTTGAACGGTAGAATCACCATCGTAGTAACAGATCAAGATGGAAACCCGATAGAGGGGGCAACAGTTGTCCTTACTGGACTCGGAATAACTGACAAGAATGGAAAAACGCCTCACGGCACCACCGATTCCAAAGGATATGCAAATATCATGGGACTAAACATAACCATGAAGAACAGCGCTATCGGTTTTATTACCGTTAACGTTTCAGCATCAGGATACGGGGAGAACAACACCGCTAGAGTGACGGTGATAGGATGAGGATGAACAGGAAGGGCATGATCGGTATGCCAGTTAGGCTTGCGATCACCTTCCTAATCCTTGCGATTACTGTACCCCTGCTTATGGGAGTGGCAGATGATCTACGTAACGATGTGGAAGCCTCGGACCTAGCAGTCCAGGCCGACATTGTTACAAAAACAGCAGAAAAAGCATATTATGCCGGGATCGGAAGCGAATTTACAGCAAATGTATCGATTGATCACAACGGCCGATTGATTATTGGAGGAGACGGTTCGGACGCATATTGTGTTCGAATGATATATGGAGATAAAGAAACAGGAAAGGTCGTAATGGACCGCCCTCTTGTCAAGATCTCAAAAGAAATT
>DATESF010000115.1:0-4265 GCA_035271005.1 Candidatus Methanomethylophilaceae archaeon
GCGCGACCAATTTGTCTATCCGCCGAAGCATAAAGTATTGTTTCAGTAAGAATATTTTTGGAACGCTGTGTACCTTGAGAGAAAGCTCTCTTTGCATGTAAGTATGAAGAAATAACGTGATCCTTTCCGCATATGAAGTCAGGGTCGAATACTATGGCTTCAGCTCCAAGTGAAATGAAGTGTGCAGCTATGCTTTTGGAATCGCCGTCGCATCTTATGCCTATTATTTCCATAAGTATCACATCATCTGATAGTCTACTGTGGTTTTAATCTTATTACTTAAGAACTAAACAGACAAAGTTTATCAATATAGCATATATGCTTTATCTTAGAAATAATTCTAGGATGAGTTCAGATGAAAAACGAATGGATTAAAGTGGCTGCACCAGCAACCACTTCCAACATTGGGCCGGGGTTCGATACATTCGGACTCGCTTTGAAAGAACCCTATGATATTATTGAAGGAAGAAGAACTGAATCTGGACTCTCTATTTTAGAGATATCCGGTCCTGGTAGTGAAAGCATTCCTACTGACCCAAAAAAGAATTCTGTGTGCATAGCAGCATACGAGGTCATGAAGAGATCAGGAGAGAATTTTGGCATAGAATTCAAGATCACAAAAGGCATTAGGCCAGGAAGTGGTATTGGATCATCAGGAGCTTCTGCTGCCGGAGGGGCATATCTGGCACATCTTATGTGCGGTGAAAAACTTAACCAGAACGAGCTCGTACTTTGTGCAGCTCATGCAGAAGACGTTACTTCGGGTGGGCTTCACGCAGATAATGTGGCACCATGCTTAGTAGGCGGATTCACAGTAATACGTTCCTATCAACCTTTTGATATGATATCCATCAAACCACCTGAGAACCTTGGACTTGTCGTAGCTCTTCCAGACATATATATCGAGACAAGAGAAGCAAGGAAAGTAATCCCAGTAGAGGTTCCTCTAAAACACCTGGTATATCACGTAGGGAATGCCGCTTGTCTTGTACATGGTATGAGCACCGGCGATCTAAAACTAATTGGAAGGTCTATACAAGATCTAGTATCTGAACCAAATAGGGTACATCTTGTTCCTCATATCAAAGAAGCGGAATCAGCCGCTATGTCCCATGGAGCATTAGCATCGTTCCTGGGAGGTTCTGGTCCGTGTATAATGTCTTTTTACGACAAGAATACACACGACGGGAATATAATAGCTGAAAGCGTCAAATCGGTCTTTACCCAAGCCGATATAGGATGTAAAACATGGGTAACAGATTGCGGTGAAGGCTGCAGAAGGATTTGAAATGGTACATCATAAAGTGTTATGCTGGGACTGTGGAGCGGTAGTAGAAGATCCGTTCGTTAGCACATGCCCAAAATGTAACGGACTGCTTACTGTGAAAATGGACCTTGAGAAGGTCAAAGAGAAAAAACCTGAAGATCTTAGAAAGGAACAGCTAGGAGTCTGGAGATATTCAGATTTTCTACCTGTGGATCCTGCGCACAAAGTGTCTTTACAAGAAGGCGGAACTCCGCTTTACAAGACTGACGCCTTGGCTGAGATAACAGGCGTCAAAAATATGTTCGTGAAATTCGAAGGATTGAACCCAACTGGTTCTTTTAAGGACCGCGGAATGACTGTTGGAGTCACTCGTGCCAAAGAACTTGGTGTAAAAGTCGTTGGATGCGCCTCGACGGGTAACACATCCGCTTCACTGGCTGCGTATGCTGCTAAAGCGAACATAAAATGCGCCGTATTCCTTCCGACGGGAAAAGTTGCAGCTGGTAAGCTTGCTCAGGCTTTGTTCTACGGAGCTAAAGTTTTGTCGATAGATGGAAACTTCGACGATGCGCTGGCACTTGCTAGAAAAATGGCAGAAGAGAAGAAATTGTATTTACTCAATTCTATCAATCCATATCGTCCTGAAGGACAGAAGTCCGTATTGTTCGAGATTATGGACCAGCTGGATTACAAGATACCAGATAGGATAGTACTTCCAGTAGGAAATGCAGCAAACATATGGGCTGTTTACAAAGCCCTTACCGAACTCGAAGAAGTCGGTTGGATCGATAAAATGCCTATGTTAACTGGAATACAGGCAGAAGGCTCTAGTCCAGTATCTAAGGCGTTCAGTAATAGCAAAAAGGATTTTGTTCCTGTTGAAAACCCTGAGACCTTGGCTACCGCTATACGTATCGGAAACCCAGTTAGTGGACGTAAAGCACTTGCTGCGATGTACGACACTGGCGGTTATTCTACTACTGTAACCGATGAAGAAATTATACAGGCTCAAAAGTTGACTGCCCGAAAAGAAGGTATCTTTGTAGAGCCAGCATCTGCTGCTTCTGTTGCAGGAATAATTAAATTAAGAGCTCTAGGTATCATCGATAAGGATGAAACGGTAATTGCGATCTGCACTGGAAACGGTTTGAAAGATCCTGAGAACGCTGTAAAATATAGCGAGCCTCCAAGAAACTGTGCGAATTCAGTAAAGGAAGTAGAAGACATACTATCCGAGTGATTTGATCCCGGGACACCATGGGGTGAAACCCGGGTCAAATCAGAAATCAAATATATTCGATTGCTTGGCTATTTTTTCTTCAGTATATTCGGTGGCCATAGCATCTAAGTCATCCATATCTGGATCCCAGTCCTGTTGAGGTACGTTACCAACAGAACCACCAGCTTGATCTTTGATGCTTTTAGCAAGGTTTTTACCTATACGTTGAAGCGAAGCCAGATCACCTTCTTTGGCTGCTATGATATCAGTTTTGTTGTGATATCCTGCGTTATAAAGCGTTCGCCCTCTAGTTCTTCCGACGCCTCGGAAAGATACAAGTTCTGTAAGTTCTTCTTTCACTCCATATTTTATACGAGTTAGTAACGGTCTGATACGTCTTATTGCATCTGGTGCGAATATGTATGCTATCTCGCTCATTGAATACATAATCCAGTTCATCATGTCCACTCTTGAACGTACATCTCCGGGACCGATACCCAGGGAATCTGTCATCATGTCCTCAGGAACTTC
Organism: Candidatus Methanomethylophilaceae archaeon; assembly: GCA_035271005.1. Classification (GTDB taxonomy): domain Archaea; phylum Thermoplasmatota; class Thermoplasmata; order Methanomassiliicoccales; family Methanomethylophilaceae; genus VadinCA11. The sequence goes on from DATESF010000115.1 coordinate 3,018, forward strand.
TGATATCCAGTCTTCTGTCATAGCAGATACTTTTAGAGCGCCTAAAAAGATTTCATATGAAAAATCAGGTTCTTCAGTTGCATCATAAAGCAATTTGTCCTCGTATTCGTTAGCTAAAGTGTTTAATCTGTTTTCATCACATTTCTTTGGATACAGTCCCATGACATCGGGAGTCATCGCTACTGCCAATAATATCGTGAATTCCTCTGTGTCTTCTTTAATCTTTTTTACGGCGTCTCTCAAGATAACTGCTGATTTAGGGTCGATATATAAGTCGGATATACGTTTTCCAAAAGGTAGAATTCTAAGAGAAGTTCCGTTCTTCTCGATCATCTCTTCTTTTGCTAGGAAATTTGTTACGCTTTCAACAACATTTTCCACACCGAACAAAGAAGAAGTGCTTCCATAGAATGTAGAACGTAAAAAATCTACGATTTCTTCATCAGTGGAAGCGTCTCCTGTTGCAACAAGACCTAAAATATGACTTCTTAACGTAACTTCGTTACCAAGTTTCGATGTAAGGCGTTCCGTGTCACGCATTATGTAGTCATCCATTAAGTGATCCGAATCCCGTAAATTCTTGGCTATCAAAACAGCTTCTCCATAGGGGTCATATCCTGGCCTTCCAGCCCGACCGCACATTTGTTTGACCTCCATTACGGATATTGGAACCATTCCAGCGTTAGCCTCGAATCTTCCAGTGTCTCTTACGATTACTCGTCTTGCAGGTAGGTTGATGCCGGCCGCAAGCGTTGGCGTAGCAATTATACACTTTATTTTACCGCTACGAAAGTTGTCTTCAACATACTTTCTCTGTTTGTAAGTAAGACCTGCGTTATGGAAAGCAGTACCACATGCAACACAAAGAGCCAGTTTCTTTCCTAGTGCTGTAGGTTCCGAGCCTCCTTCTAAGATGTTAGACTCTTGTTTAGTTAATCCTCGACTAACATATTTTGCCATGTTATCCGAGAACCTTACAGCAAGTGATTCAGTGGACCTACGTGCGTTCACGAACACAAGACACTGACCGCCTTCTTCCACAGTTTGTTTTATAAGTGCCCAGATAGGATCCTTTTCAGCGGGAACTTCTTTTTTCTTCAGATTGTCAAAAGTTATCTCTCCGTCAAAGTATACTCCTTCGCGAAGCGGCACAGGTCGCCAATCGCTCCATACGAGCTTAGCATCCAACCATACAGCAAGATCAGTAGCATTGGATATAGTCGCAGACAATGCAATAATCTGAATATT